>DASVVV010000088.1:0-37927 GCA_036386375.1 Allosphingosinicella sp.
CGGCCCTTGAAATCGGCGAAACGCCTTAGCGGCGCGAACATATATTGCATGTCGACTCCCCCTCCGGCGCGGTGATGCGCGGCGCCGGATGGTCGGTCATTTCGGGGCTGGAATCAAGGCGTGTCAGAGGTCGTCGAAGCCGCCGCCGCGGCCGTGGCCGCCGGCGAAGCGCGACGCGCCGGAGCGGGCCTCTTCCCGCAACGGCGCGGCGCCCCCCTCGGCCTCGGCGCGAAGCGCTTCCTCGAGCGGCAGGCCCCATTGGCCGTGCCCCGAAGCGCGGTCGGCGCGCATGCATAGCGCCGGGAAACGGGCGATCTCCGCGGCCAGTCGCACCGCTTCCTCGCGCGCCGCACCCGCCGGGACGAGCCGGTTGGCGAGGCCGATCGAGAGCGCCTCCTCCGCGGCCACGGGGCGCCCGGTGAGGATCATGTCGAGCGCCCTGCCTTGGCCGACGATGCGCGGCAGCCGCACCGTCCCGCCGTCGATGAGTGGGACGCCCCAGCGGCGGCAGAAGACTCCGAACACGGCGCTCGCCGATGCCACCCTGAGGTCGCACCACAAAGCAAGCTCGAGCCCGCCCGCCACCGCATAGCCTTCGACGGCGGCGATCACCGGCTTGGCGAGCAGGCGCCGGGTCGGGCCCATCGGCCCCTCACCGGCCGCGTCGTATTCGGGCGCCGCCGAGGCCACCGCCTTGAGGTCGAAGCCGGCACAGAAATGCCCGCCGCAGCCGGTCAGGACCGCGACCTGCGCCTCCGGATCGGCCTCGAAGGCGTCGAACGCGTCGCGCAGCGCCTGCGCGGTCGCCGGATCGACGGCGTTTCGGGCTTCCGGGCGGTTCAGCACGACCGTGGTCACGGCGCCGTCCCTCTCGACCAGGACGCTCAAATCCGCCGCTCCCTTCCCTCCCAGAACGGATCGCGAAGCGCCCGCCTCAGCGGCTTGCCGACCGGGCTGAGTGGGATGGACGGCACGAAGCGCATCGACTTCGGCGCCTTGTAAGCGGCGAGGCGGGCGCGGGCATGGTCGATCAGCGCCGCCTCGTCCGCCGGCTGCCCCTCATGGAGCACGACGAAGGCGGTTACCGCTTCGCCCCAGGTGTCATCGGGAATGCCGACGACGGCGACCTGCGCCACCGCCGGGTGGGCCTGCAGCGCGTCTTCCACCTCGCGCGGATAGACGTTGTAGCCGCCTGTCACGATCATGTCGGACGTGCGGTCGACCAATGTCAGATAGCCTTCATCGTCGAAGCGGCCGATATCGCGTGTCCGCAGCCAGCCGCCGGGGAGGAAGGCCTCGATCCCGGGATCGGTATAGCCCTTCATCGCGAACGGAGCGCGCAGCACGATCTCGCCCGGCTCGCCTCCCGCCAAATCCTCGCCGCTCTCGTCGACCAGCCTGATCTCGCATTCGACCGCCGGGCGGCCGCAGGACAGCAGCCGTTCCGCCGAAGCACCGACATGGTCGTCCTTGGCCAGCGCGCAGATGGCCAGCGGCGCTTCGGTCTGGCCGTAATATTGAACGAAGATCGGTCCCCACCGTTCGAGGCCCTTCTCAAGCACCGGCCGCGGCATCGGCGAGGCGCCGTAGAGGATGGTCTCGACCGACGAAAAATCGGCCTCGTCGATCCCGGGCAGCTGGAACAGCATCTGCAGCATGGTCGGCACGAGGTTGAGCGCCGTCGGGCGCCACCGCTCGATCGCCTCGACATAGTCGGCCGGAGAAAAGCCCGGCAGTATCGCCGCCGTCCCGCCACGGATCCAGTAGGGCAGGACGAAGGTCCCGCTGGCGTGGATCATCGAGGCGGCGTGAAGCATCACCTCGCCCGGCTTCGGGTCGATCAGGTTGGTGAGCACGTTGTGGACGACGGCCGCGTAGCTGCGATGCGTGTGCTGCGCCGCCTTGAGCTGCCCGGTCGTACCCGAGGTGAACAGGGCGAGCACGACGTCGTCCGGGTCGTGCCGCAAGGCGGGGTCGCGATCGGACGCGTCCTCGGCGAGCCGGAGCAGATCCGGCCCCACCTCGAAATCGCCGAGGCCGTATACGTTGAGATGGGGAAGCTCGCTTTTCAGCGCCGCCGCGCGCTCGGCCTGGCTCGGGCCGTAGATGAGTGTGCGCGCCGCGATCGCCTGGAGCATGGCGCGATGCTCGGCCAGCGAGAGGCGGCCGTTCAGCGGAGTGCGGGTCAGCCCCGCTTTGACGCAGCCGAAGTCGCAGGGGGTCGAGCGAAGCCCGTTGTCGAGCAGCAGCGCGACCGGGCTGCCCTTGCCGAGGCCGAGCCCGGCGACGAAGAAATTGGCGATCCGGTTCGACAGCCGCTCGACGTCGCGGAAGCTGAGCGACTCCTCGCCGAACAGGATGGCGGTGCGGTCGCCGTGATAACGCGCGCCGCGGCGGATCAGCTCGGTGACCAGCATCGCCCGTCCCCTCCTCGCGCATCTTGTGGACCGGGGGCGGAGCGGCTGGCAAGCGCGAGCGTTGCCTTTATCCGTTCAGCGCGCGAGAGGGAGCTGTCATGAAGCCGATGACCGAAGCGCATCTGGCGATCCTCAGGCGCCATATGGTCGAAGTGGTCGATATGCACTTCGATCTTGCGGAACAGGAAATCGGCCGCGATTCGCTCAGCCCCGCCTTGCGCAGCGCCATGCTCAAGGTGCCGCGTCACCTGTTCGTGCCGGCACAGCTCATGGTGGTATCCTACCAGGATACGCCGATCCCCATCGGCTTCGACAAGACGCTCTCCCAGCCGTTCATCGGCGCCGTGATGCTGGAACTGCTCCAGGTCGGTCCCGGCCAGAAGGCGCTGGAGGTGGGCACCGGCCTCGGCTGGCAGGCGGCGGTGATGGCCGAGATGGGCGTCGACCTGTTCAGCGTCGAGATCGTCGAGGAGTTCGCCCAGGCGGCGCGGCTGCGGCTGGCCGCGCTCGACTATGAGGTCGAGATCCGCGTCGGCGACGGCTCGCGCGGCTGGAGCGACCACGCGCCGTTCGACAAGGTCCTCGTCACCGCCGCCGCCGACTGGCCGCCACAGCCGCTCGTCGACCAGCTGGCCGTGGGCGGCCGGATGGTGATGCCGCTCGGCGGCAAGGACGTGCAGCAACTAACGGTGCTCGAGAAGCAGGCCGACGGCAATCTCGAGGCGAAGCCGGTCATGCCGGTCCGGTTCACGCAGCTCGAAACCGCCTGAGCGTGCCCCAGCTCAGCGCCGGCATTTTGATGTGGCGGCGGCGCGACCGCGAGCTTGAAGTGCTGCTTGCCCATTTCGGCGGACCGATGTGGGCGAAGCGCGACGCCGGCGCCTGGGCGATCCCGAAGGGGCTGGTCGAGGAAGGCGAAGATCTGGAGGCCTGCGCTCGCCGGGAGTTCGCTGAGGAACTCGGAGCGACGCCGGCGGGCGAGCTCGTCCCGCTAGGGCGGATCCGCCAGAAGGGAGGCAAGTGGGTGGAAGCCTTCGCGCTGGAAGGCGATTTCGATCCGGCGTCGCTGGTCTCCAACGCCTACACGATCGAATGGCCGCCGCGGAGCGGTCGCTTCCGCTCCTTCCCCGAGGTGGATCGCGCCGCCTGGTACACGCTCCCAGAGGCGCGCGAAAAGATCCTGCCGAGCCAGCTCGCGATCATGGATGCCTTTGAAGCTGCCTTGGGCGCGGCTTAACCCGGCCGAATTCGCGTTTCCGCTCCGCTTCGACGTGGTCTCTTCGTACCGAAAGCGGACAGTCTAACGAGCGCCGTCGCGGACCCCTGCCACCGGAAGACCGAGTAGCCTATGCGCATTTCAGCTATTCGCGAGGAGTGCCTTGTCCCATCGCCGCGCACTTGCCGCCGCCGCGCTGGCGACTCTCACCGCCGCTTCGCCCCCGGTCGAGTTCGCGCCCGCCGACCCCCGCTTCGAAGCGCCGGCGGAGGAGTATCGCCAGCTCTGGCGAAGCGAGGGCAGGCGGATCGTCGGTGCGCTCGAGAAAGCGACCGGCTTCGCCTTTCCCGACACGCCGATCGAGGCACTGGTCTCGGAGACGCCGCCGATGACCGCTTATGACGGCCGCTCGATGCGGCTCAAAGGGAGCTATTCCGCCGACTACCGGCTCGCCAGCCTGATCCACGAAATGGGCCACCGCCTCGCTTTAACGTTGCCCCGCGGCCACCGCCTCGACGACCACCGCCTGCTCTACCTGTTCCTCTACGACGTCTGGAGCGACCTCTACGGCCCGGACTATGCCGACCACATGGTCCGAATCGAGCGCCGCATCCCCGGCGGCTACGATTATAACGCAGCGTGGACCTGGGCGCTGTCGATGACCAGGGAGGAAAGGCAGGCGCGGCTCAGGGCAATGTGGCCGCGGCTCGATTATACGAGCCTGACGACTAGCCCCTAGAAAGCCTCCGCCGGGAGGGCCATCAGTGTGTCGGCGCCGGCTTCGATCTTGCGGCGGAGGGCTCCGGTTTCCGGCATTACCCGTTCAGCCCAGAAGCGGGCGGTGACGAGCTTGGCGTGGTGGAAGGCGTCACCCTCGGCGCCGTTGGCGAGCGCCTCGGCGCTAGCCTTCGCCATGCGCAGCCACATCAGGCCGAGCGAGACGATGCCCATCAAGGTCATATAGGGATAAGCTGCGGCGCCGGCCTGATTCGGATTGGCCATGGCGTTCTGCATCAGCCACATGGTCGAAGTTTGCAGATCCGCGCTCGCGCGCTCGAGCGCCTCGGCGAGCGGAGCCAGCCGCCCGTCACCCTTGGCCGCGCCGGCTTCCTCGCCGACAAGGCGGAAGAAGGCCTGGATCGCCCGGCCGCCGTCCTTGGGGAGCTTGCGGCCGACCAGATCGAGCGCCTGGATGCCGTTCGTGCCTTCGTAAATCTGGGCGATGCGTGCGTCGCGGACGAACTGCTCCATCCCCCATTCGCGGATATAGCCGTGGCCGCCATAGATTTGCTGGGCGTTGACGGCGGCCTCGAAGCCCTTGTCGGTGAGATAGCCCTTGATGACGGGCGTGAGCAGACCGAGCAGATCGTCGGCGGCGATGCGCTCTTCCTCGGTCTGCGCCTTGCGCGAAATGTCGACCTGGAGCGCGCCCCACAGCACCAGCGCGCGCGCCGCCTCGTTGAAGGCCTTGGCCTCCATCAGCATCCGCCGGACGTCGGGATGGACGATGATCGAATCGGCTTTGGCGTCGGGATCGCGCTCGCCGGGGACGAGCGCCCTGCCCTGCCGCCGGTCGCGCGCATAAGCGACCGCATTCTGGTAGGCGACCTCGCCCTGCGCGAGGCCTTGAAGGCCGACGCCGAGCCGGGCCGCGTTCATCATGATGAACATCGCCGCCAGGCCCTTTTCCGGCTCGCCGACCAGATAGCCGGTCGCCTCCTCGTAATTGAGCAGGCAGGTCGAATTGCCGTGGATCCCCATCTTCTCTTCGATCGAGCCGCAATGGACGCCGTTGCGCGCGCCGAGGCTGCCGTCCTCGTTGACGAGGAACTTGGGGACGATGAACAGCGAGATGCCCTTCACCGTGTCCGGAGCGCCCGCGATCTTGGCGAGGACCAGGTGGACGATGTTCTCGGCCAGGTCGTGCTCGCCCGACGAGATGAAAATCTTGGTCCCGCTGATCTTGTAGCTGCCGTCGGCCTGCGGCTCGGCGCGGGTTTTGAGGAGCCCCAGGTCGGTGCCGCAATGGGGCTCGGTCAGGTTCATCGTCCCCGTCCATTTGCCCGAGACCATGTTGGGGACGAAGATGCGCTTCTGCTCCTCCGACCCCTTGACCAGGATCGAGGCGATCGCACCGGCGGTGAGGCCGTGATACATTTCGAAGGCCTGGTTGGCCGAAAGCAGATATTCGGTGACCGCGGTCGCGATCACCTGCGGCAGCCCCTGCCCGCCAAATTCCTCGGGCGCCGAAAGCGTCGTCCAGCCGCCGGCGACGAACTGGTCCCAGGCGTCCTTGAAGCCGGGCGGCGTGGTCACGCTCCCATCCTCGTGGCGGACGCAGCCATGTTCGTCGCCGATCCGGTTGAGCGGCGCCAGCACTTCGGAAGCGAAGCGCCCGCCCTCGGTCAGGATCGCCTCGATCAGATCGGGCGTGGCATTCTCGAAGCCCGGCAGGTTCGAGTAGCGCTCGATGCCGAGCACATCTTCGAGCACATAGCGGGTGTCGCGGACGGGGGCGGTATAGGTCGGCATTGTCTGTCCTCGCTTATTCGGCGGCGGCGGCGGAATCGGGGGCTTCGGCCGCCTCGACCATGGCGATGAAGCGGTCGAGCTCGTCGATCGTGGCGTCGATGTCGAGCTTCTGCTTCTTCAGGAGCTCGACCCGGGCGCGGCATTTTTCGAGCGTCACCCGGCGCTGCTCGTGGCGACCGTCGCCGACGTCGTAAAGGTCGATCATCTCGCCTATCTCGGCGAGGCTGAAGCCGACGCGCTTGCCGCGCAGGATCCAGGCGAGCCGCGCCCGGTCGCGCCAGCTATAGATCCGCGCCAGCCCCTGGCGCTTCGGCGAAATCAGCCCCTCATCCTCGTAGAAGCGAAGCGCCCGGGCGGTCACCCCGAATTCTTCGCACAGCTGGGTGATCGTATAGGTGCGGGCGGTACGCTCGGACTGGCGATAGTCGGAGTGGAGCGCATTCGAGGACATGCCGGCCGCCTAAGTGACGTTGACGTTAGCGTCAAGCCGCTCGCCAATCACGACATGGATCAGTAAGATTCGTGTTCGCTCCCCGGAACCCGGAGCGCCGCACGTCCGTATCCGCCGCCATGGGGCGCAACAGGGAGATGGACCGATGAAAGCACTCATTCTGGCGCTCGGCGCCGTGACGCTCGTGGCCGGCTGCGCCTCGCGAGATGAGGAACCGATCGAGCCGGCCGCGGCCGTCGATCCCAATTCGCCGATCTTCGCGCCGGGCTATATGCGCATGGCCGCCAGCGGCGACATGTTCGAGATCCAGTCGAGTCAGCTGGCGCTCCAGATGTCGCAGAACCCCGCCGTGCGCCAGTTCGCGCAGATGATGGTCGCCGACCACACCCGCACGTCCGCCGAGATGATGGGGATCGCCCAGAGCCTCGGCATGCCGCCGCCGCCGCAGATGATGGCGCCGCACCACCAGGACATGCTGGACCGGCTTCGCTCGACGCCGCCGGGCGAGTTCGACAGCGCCTACAAGCAGGCCCAGATCATGGCGCACCAGGAGGCCCTGAGCCTGCACGGCAATTACGCGCAGCAAGGCGACGTGGCACAGCTCAGGGACTTCGCCGCGCGCGCCGTCCCGGCCATCCAGATGCATTACAACCACGCCCAGACACTGCCCGAATCGATGCCGCCGATGCAGCAGCAGCCGATCCGGGACCGCTCGGGCGAGCGCGGCTAGAGCAACCGGCTCAGCCGCAAAGCGGGTCGCCGACCAGGTCGCGGGCGCGCGCAGCATCGGCGGCCGTGCCGCCGACCTTTTCGAATGCGGCGCCGGCGATCGAGGCGCCGGCGCCGCAATAATAAGCGCAGCCGGCGGGAAGGCTGGCCGGGAAGGTCACGCGGCTGCCCTCGATCGCCGCCTCGACGAGGCAGGGCTCGTCCCCTTCCATCGTCAGGCGGAGCGCACTGGCCTGCCGCACCGCGGAGCCGGCGCCGCTGCAGCTCGCCTGCGAGCGGCCCCAGACCACCAGGCCGAAGCGCGAATCGCCGCTGCCGCGGTCGAGGATGCAAAGCTGGCTGCGAGGCTCGGCGGCGCCGCCTTCGTAGAGGCCGGTAAGGCTGGCGGTCTGGACTGCCGCCTTGACCGCGCGGTCTCCCTCCGCGGCCGGAGCCGCCGTGTTGTCGCCGACGCCGGTGCCGGTGCCGCAGCCGGCGAGCAGAAGGCAAAGAGCGATGAGGCGTTGCATCTTTGGATCAAACCCTCTTCCCGCCGCTCGCGTTGCATTTTCCTGGGCCGCAAGGGGCGACAAGATCGCCCCGCATCCCTATATGCGCGGTCCAGCGGCTGACACGGGCAAAGCAATGCTGACCACCAATCCGTTCGACGACGACAAGCTGCGCGAGGAATGCGGGGTGTTCGGGATCTGGGGTGCCGACACCTCGGCCGCCATCGTTGCGCTCGGCCTGCACGCGCTCCAGCATCGCGGCCAGGAGGCGGCCGGCATCACCTCGTTCGACGGCAAGGGCTTTCACAGCCACCGGGCAATGGGCCACGTCGCCGGCAACTTCGACAAGGACGGGGTGATCCGCGCCCTCGCCGGCCGCGCCGCCGTCGGCCATGTCCGCTATTCGACGACCGGCGAGACCGCGCTCAGGAACGTCCAGCCGCTCTTCGCCGAGCTTTCCACCGGCGGCTTCGCCGTCGCCCATAACGGCAATATCTCGAACGCGATGCGGCTCCGGCGCGAGCTCAACCGCCGCGGCTCGATCTTCCAGTCCACCTCCGACACCGAGGTGATCATCCACCTCGTCGCAACGTCGAGCTATTCGACGCCGCTCGACCGGTTCATCGATGCGCTCAAGCAGGTCGAGGGCGCCTACAGCCTGATCTGCCTCACCGACCAGGGGATGATCGCCTGCCGGGACCCGCTCGGCATCCGGCCGCTGGTCATGGGCCGGCTCGGCGATGCCTATATCTTCGCCTCCGAGACGGTGGCGCTGGATGTGGTCGGCGCGACCTATATCCGCACCGTCGAGCCGGGCGAGCTGATCGTCGTCTCCGAAAAAGGCGTCCAGAGCCACAAGCCGTTCCTTCCGGCCCGCCCGCGCCCGTGCATCTTCGAGCATGTCTATTTCTCGAGGCCCGACAGCGTGCTCGACGGCGCCTCGGTCTATCAGGTGCGCAAGCAGATCGGCGCTGAGCTGGCGCGCGAGAATCGCGTCGAGGCCGATTATGTCGTGCCGGTGCCGGACAGCGGCGTGCCCGCCGCCATCGGATATGCCCAGGAGAGCGGCATTCCGTTCGAGCTCGGCATCATACGCTCCCACTATGTCGGACGGACCTTCATCCAGCCGTCCGATCAGGTCCGCCACCTCGGCGTCAAGCTCAAGCACAATGCCAACAGCGCGCTGATCCAGGGCAAGAAGCTCGTGCTGATCGACGATTCGATCGTCCGCGGCACGACCTCGCTCAAGATCGTCCAGATGCTGCGCGAGGCCGGCGCCCGCGAGGTCCATATGCGGGTCGCGTCGCCGCCGACCCGGCACAGCTGCTTCTACGGCGTCGACACGCCCGAGCGGAAGAAGCTTCTCGCCGCGCAAATGGACGTCCCGGCGATGAACAAATACATCAAGGCCGACAGCCTCGCCTTTCTCTCCATCGACGGCCTCTATCGCGCCTTGGGCGAGGAGATGCGCGACGAGCTCGAGCCGCAATATTGCGACGCCTGCTTCTCCGGCGACTATCCGACCCACCTGACCGACCAGGAGGACCAGGAGCCGCAACGCCAGCTCCTGCCGATCGAGCGCTACGCCTGATATACGCCGTCAGCCTGAACTTGTTTCAGGGTCCAACTTCCCGCATCGCCGCCGTTCACCCAGGGATGCTGAGACAAGTTCAGCATGACGGAAAGGCAGAATGACGAGGTTTCTGGAAGGAAAGATCGCACTGGTCACCGGCGCGAGCCGCGGCATCGGCGCCGCCACGGCGGAGGCGTTCGGCCGCGCCGGCGCCCACGTCGTCATCACCGCACGCACCGCGGGCGACCTCGAAACCGTCGAGGAGAGGATCCATCAGGCCGGCGGCTCGGCAACGATCGCGCCTATGGACCTCACGGAGCGCGACAGCGTGGCCAGGCTCGGCCAGGCCATAGCCGAGCGCTGGGAGGCGCTGGACGTGCTCGTCCTCAACGCGGCCATGCTCGGCACGCTGACGCCGGTGGCGCAGATCGACGGCAAGGAGCTCAACAAGGTCCTCACCCTCAACGTGCTGGCCCAGCAGGCGCTGATCGCCGCCTTCGATCCGCTGCTGCGCAACAGCGAGGCTGGGCGGCTGATCGCCATCACTTCGAGCGTGTCGGTGGGCCCGCGCGCTTATTGGGGCGCCTATGCGGCGTCCAAGGCCGCGCTCGACGCGCTGGTGCTGAGCTATGCCGACGAGGTCCGGAACGTCAGCCCGGCCAGGGCCGCGCTCGTCAATCCCGGTCCGACCGCCACCGTCATGCGCGCCCGCGCCTATCCCGGCGAGGACCCGGCCACGCTGAAGCCCCCCGGCGCGGTGGCGGCGGCCATCGCGGCACTGCTGGAGCGGGACTTCGAGACGGGCGAGCGCTTCGATCTGCCGCGCTAGCGCTTCACCAGGGTCACCTGCGCTACATCTATGCCGCCGCCGCGGAACCCGCCTTCGCAATACATGAGATAATAGCGCCACAGGTGGTGGAACGCCTCGTCGAAGCCGGCGGGGAGCCTCCTCTCGTCGACGACGCGGTCGTAGCGGATTCGCCAGCGGCGAAGCGTCTCGGCATAATGGAGGCCGTAGCCCTTGCGATCGCGCCATTCGAGGCCCGCTTCCGCGGCGATGCGGCGAAAGCGTTGCTCGCTGATCAGCAGGCCGCCGGGGAAGATGTAGGTCTGAATGAAATCGGCATTGGCGGCGTAATTGTCGAACAGCTCGTCGCGGATCGAGATGAGCTGGAGCGCAGCCCGTCCTCCCGGCTTCAGCGCCCGGGCGACCGCGTCGAGATAAGCGGGCCAATATTCCTGGCCCACAGCCTCGACCATCTCGACGCTGGCGACGGCGTCATAGCTTCGGGCGACGTCGCGATAATCCTGGAGCAGGATCTCGGTCTGCCGGGAGAGGCCGGCGCGCGCCAGCCGCGCCTCGGCATATTCCTTCTGCTCCGCCGAAAGGGTCAGGCCGGCGACGCGGACGCCATAATCGCGCGCGGCGATCTCGGCGAGGCCCCCCCAGCCGCAGCCGACGTCGAGCAGCTGCTGCCCCGGGCGCAGCTCGAGCCGGTCGAGCAGCAGGCGGATCTTGCGCTCCTGGGCCGCTTCGAGCGGCTCGTCGGGCGAGATGGGTTCGGCGAAGACGGCGCTCGAATAGGTCATCGTCCCGTCGAGCCAGGCGGCGTAGAAGTCGTTCCCGAGGTCGTAATGGTGCTCGATATTCTGCCGGGCCCGGCTCTTGTTATTGGCGCGAAGCGAATGGGCGATCCGGTTGACCAGCTTCCACGGGCCCTTGGCGCGGCCGGTGTCGCCGAGCCGGCAGGCGTTGCGCATGAACAGGTCGAACAACGGCACCGGATCGGGGCTCGTCCATTCGCCCTGCTCCCACGCTTTGTACCAGCCGACCGATCCCGACGTCATCAGCCGCACGAGCGGCCGCCAGCTGCGCAGGTGGACGACGGCGACGGGCCCCGGCGCGCGGCCGCCGAGGATGCGGAAGGAGCCGTCGGGCAGCGTCGTCTCGATCGCGCCTTCGGTAAGGCCGCGGTCGACCCGCCCGAGCATGCGCGAAAAGCCCCCGGCGAAAAGTCGTGCGACGACGCCGCCGCCGGTGACGAAGCCGCGGTCGGCGGCGACCAGATGTTTCCCCCGTTGCGCGCTCACCGTCGGAACGATGGTCAGGAACCGGGACGGAGGCAAGCGCAAAGCCCGTCGGGAGCATGATGGGCATACGCGAAACTTCCTGCGGAGGCAGCCCCGGCTGGCGCGCGGGGCGTAGAATGATTATCCTTTCCGGTATGTTGCGTTGGCTCCTGGCGTCGGTGGTTATACTCGTCGCAGCGCCGATACCGGCCATCGGCCACCCCGATGGTATGTGGCCCGATCCGCCGACGCTGACGCCGGCCCAGGCTGCGCGCGTGGACCGGCTCACCGCCGGGGCTGTCGCGGAACTCGCGCGCCCGCCGGAAGGAGAGGAAACCCGACGCACCGGCTGGCTGATCAACCACATGATTGCCCTTGGCCACTGTCGCACCGCGGAGGAGCTGTTCCTGGCAGGACCGCGGTCAGTGTATATGTCATGGATCGTGATCGAAGCGGCCGGCTCCGCCGACCCCCAGTGCGTCGAGCGGTTCCTGGCGCTGGCGGCGGAGTCCCCGGCTTGGCACGTCGCGACCAGCAACGATCCTGGCGAGCTCTATTCCGCCGGCGCGCTATGGCGTCGGCTCGGCCGGCGGAGGCAAGGCGAAGGCGCGATCGCAGCGGCCGAGCGCCGGCTCGAGCAGCTGGACGCGGGCGATGAATATGCTTGGGCGTGTCACGGTGGCTACTGCCTCGCCCGGCTTTGGCGAGCGCGCCTCCACGGCCTGCGGCTGTATCACGGCACCGAGCTTTACTCGGAGGAGCTGCATCGGCTGGCATCGCTCGCCTTCGCCGACCGGCGGGCCGACGAGCTGGGCAACGGACGGAGGCGTATCGGCCACCGCGTCTTCGACGAATTGTTCTGGGCGGCGTACAACGAAGGCGATACCAGGCTGGCCGAACAGTTGGCGCCGTTCACGGGGCTTGGCAGGAATGCGCTTACCCGCGCGCGCATCGCAGGTCTCGTGCAAGAGCGCCGGATCGAGGAAGCGCTGTCGCTGTGGCCCGTCGTCGGCGGCCCCTTTGGCCACGGCGTCGACCGCGACCTTGTTCGCGCCGATCCGGAGGCCTTTCATCGCCGGCGGCTTCGCTTCCTGGAATGGCGGAATTTTTCCGATGCAGTGGATGTGCTGACGCTGCTTCCCAGCGTGTGGCTCGAGCGCGGCAACCTCGACCGGGCTGCGGAGGCGTTGGCAACAGCCCAGACCGACATCGCGGCCGGCGGTGGCTTATGGCGACCGGAGCATCGTGGCCGGCTCGCGGCGGTCGAGGCCCAGTTGGAAGGCCGCGCCAACCCGGTCGTGTGGTTGGCTGCGCGCGACTTCAACGGCGATCTGCGCGCGCGAGACGCGGGCTTCGCCGAGCTCGCCGGCGGGCTCGCGGCCGCCGGACGGCCGGAGCTGGCTCGCGGCGCGATCGCCGCAATTGACGATGCACGGCTCCGCCATGTCACCTTGGTCGAGCTCCCTTGCCGTGCCGTCGCTGGCGGAGATGCCCCCGCGCGCGCGGCGGTGGATCTCGCCGCCGCCGCACTCGCTGCGCCAGCGAGCGCCGCCACCGAATCGGGCCTCACGACCCACCCGACCTTTCGTTGTCTGGTCGGCGCCGGTAGCGACGAAGCCGCGCTCGCCTATGCAAGCGCGATCGGCGACCCCCGGCTCAGGCTCCGGCAATTGACCGCGAGGCCGCTGGCGAGCGCCGCCGACTCAGACCGCCTCAGGCGGCGGCGGGCCGATCGGGCTTTCGCCGTGGCGCGCACCCACGGGCTGTGGGACGACCCGGCCATCGCCTCAATGGCGGCGGATTTCGAGCGGCTGGGGGAATTCGGGCAGGTCGACGCCGTTCTGGCGCGCGCCCGCGGTGACCAAACACGCCTGAAGATCTTCGAGGAGCTGCTGGAAAGCTACGTATCGAGCGGCCAGTGAGCCGACGGACGGATGACCGGTGCGCCGAGGGAGTCAGATTTCCCGCGGTTCCTTGGTGACTTCCCAGGTCTGGCCCTTGGAAACGAGCGCCTGGAGGTCGGCGGGCTTGCCGGCGGCGATTTCCTCGTTCTGGCGCAGGATCGCGCTCTCGAAGGTCGGGCGCGGGTCGTCGTAGATGACGCCCAAGGCCATCGGGAAGCTGCCGAACGGCATGTCGATCAGCATGTGCGCGACCGCCTTGTTCTTGGGGTCGTGGACGATGACGTCGGCCGCCTGCCAGTCGCCGTCAACGACGTCGACCACCTTGAGGTTGAGCGCCTGGCGGTCGAGCGTCAGGCCCTTGGTCCCACCGTCGAACAGCATCGGCTCGCCCGGCTTCAGCCACAGCTGCTTGCCCGAATGGTCCTTCGCCGTGAACGGCGCGAAGACATCGTCATTATAGACGATGCAATTCTGGAAGATCTCGACGAAGGCGGCGCCGCGATGGGCGTGAGCGGCCTTGAGGACGTCCGGCAGATTCTTGTGGACGTCGATCGCGCGGGCGACAAAGCGGCCGCCCGAGCCGAGCGCGAAGGCGCAGGGGCGGACGGGGCGATCGACCGAGCCGAACGGCGTCGAGGGCGAGCGCGTGCCGACCCGGCTGGTCGGAGAATATTGGCCTTTCGTAAGGCCGTAGATCTCGTTGTTGAAAAGGAGAATCTGGCAATCGAGGTTGCGCCTGAGGATGTGCATCGTGTGGTTGCCGCCGATCGACAGCGCGTCGCCGTCGCCGGTGACGATCCAGACGTCGAGCTCGGGATTGGCGAGCTTCACCCCCGTCGCCACCGCCGGCGCGCGGCCGTGGATGGTGTGGAAGCCGTAGGTCTCCATATAATAAGGAAAGCGGCTCGAGCAGCCGATGCCGGAGACGAACACGGTCTTGTTCGGATCGACGCCGAGATCGGGCATCGTGCGCTGCACCGCCTTCAGGACGGCATAATCGCCGCAGCCGGGGCACCAGCGCACCTCCTGATCGGTCGCGAAATCCTTGGGCGTCAGCTTGACCATCTCGGTCATCGCAAATTCCTCAATCTTGCCCGTCACCGGCATGACGAACTAGGTCATATAATAAATGAGCGCCACCACGACGACGAGCATCAGCACCAGCGGGATCAGCCGCGGCGCGTTCACGACAGCGCCTGCTGGATTGCCGCCTCGACCTCGGCGATCTTGAAGGGCTGGCCCGAGACCTTGTTCACCGGGCGGGCGTCGACAAGATACTGGTCGCGAAGCAGCGTCTTCAATTGCCCGCGGTTCATTTCCGGTACGATGATACGTTCGTAAGACCTTAGCAGATCGCCTAAATTCTTCGGCAGCGGCCAGATGTGTCGGATATGGATGTGGCTGACGTCGGCGCCGCTTCGGCGGGCGCGGCGGACCGCCTGATGGATCGGTCCGAAGGTTGAGCCCCAGCCGACCACGGCGAGACGCCCGCGCGCCGGGCCGAGGCAGACCTCCTGATCCGGAATCGACCCGGCGACGCCCAGCACCTTGTTGGCGCGGATGTCGGTCATCGCCTGGTGGTTCTCCGGCGCATAATCGATATGGCCGGTGCCGACATTCTTCTCGATGCCGCCGATCCGGTGACGGAGGCCCACAGTGCCCGGCTTGATCCAGACCCGCGCAAGCTTTTCATCGCGCGCATAAGGATTTACCGCCTCGCCTTCAGACGGAACCTGATCGTGGAAGCGGACCGGGAAAGGCTCGTAACGGCCCATGTCCGGCACCCGCCACGGCTCGGCGGCATTCGCGATATAGCCGTCGGTCAGAAGCATGACCGGCGTCATATACTGGACCGCGATCCGGCACGCCTCGATCGCGCAGTCGAAGGCGTCGGCCGGCGAGCGCGCGGCGATGACCGGCAGCGGCGCGTCGGCGTTGCGACCGTAGACCGCCTGGTAGAGGTCGGACTGCTCGGTTTTGGTCGGAAGGCCCGTTGAAGGCCCGCCGCGCTGCGAATTCACGATGATAAGCGGCAGCTCCGTCATGATGGCGAGGCCCATCGCCTCGCTCTTGAGGGCTATCCCCGGCCCGGACGAGGAGGTGATGCCGAGCTGGCCGGCGAAGCTCGCCCCGATCGCGGCGCAGATGGCGGCGATCTCGTCCTCGGCCTGGAAGGTGGTGACGCCATATTCCTTGAGGCGCGACAAATGGTGGAGGATCGCGCTCGCCGGGGTAATCGGATAGCCGCCGAAGAACATCGGCAGGCCCGCCAGGCGGCAGCCGGCGACCAGCCCCAGCGAAATCGCCTCCGCGCCGGTGACGGTGCGGTAGAGGCCGGGCTGGGCCGGTGCCGGATCGATATGGTGCTGCTTGAGCGGGCTTCCGATCTCGGCGGTCTCGCCGAAGGCATGGCCGGCGTTCATCGCCGCGATATTGGCCTCGGCCAGCTCGGGCGCCTTGGCGAACTTGGTCTTAAGCCAATTCTCGATCGGAGTGCGGTCGCGGTCGAACATCCACAGCGCCAGCCCGAGCGTCCACATATTCTTGCAGCGCAGGGCTTCCTTGTTGCCGAGCCCGAACGGCTTCACCGCGTCGAGGGTCAGCTGCGAGATGTTGAAGCGCACCACCTGCCAGCGCGCGAGGCTCCCGTCCTCGAGCGGATTGGCCTCATAGCCGGCCTTGGCGAGGTTGCGCGCCCCGAACTCGCCCTCGTCGGCGATGATGAGCCCGCCGGGCTTCAGATCGCCGACATTGGTCTTGAGCGCGGCCGGGTTCATCGCCACCAGCACGTCCGGCGCGTCGCCCGCTGTCTCGATGGCAGCGGAGCCGAAATTGATCTGGAAGGCGGAGACGCCGAACGTCGTCCCCTGCGGCGCGCGGATTTCGGCTGGAAAATCGGGGAAGGTGGCGAGGTCGTTTCCGGCCAGCGCGGTCGACAAGGTGAACTGGCCGCCGGTCAACTGCATGCCGTCGCCGGAATCGCCGGCGAAGCGAACGACGACGGCTTCCGGCGCCGCGTCGCTGCGCGCTTCTTCTTCGGTGACGAGATGGGTGGCGGTCGCCATCGGCTGCGGATTTCCTGAAAAGCTTGCTTGTTCGCGCCCCTTCTACCGCCACAGGCGCGCCGCCCCAAGGTAGAAGTTGCCCGCCGCGCCGCGACTCATTGAGAGCAAAGAATCCGCGCCAGATTGAGCAGTGAGCGGGCGTGGCGGCCGGCGACCTCGCGCACATCCTCGCCATAGCCGCCGCCGAGCGTCGCGGCGAGCGGAAGCGCGCGCTCCCGGGCCAGCGAGGCAACGAAGCGGTCGCGCGCGTCGAGCCCCTCCTGCGTCAGCGCGAGCCGGCCGAGCCGGTCGCCGGTAAAGGGGTCGACGCCCGCCTGACAGAGCAGGAAGGTCGGGCGGAACCGGTCGACCAGCGGCGCCAGGCTCGCCTGCAGCGCCTCAATATAGGCCTCGTCGCCGGTGCCGTCCGGCAGCGCCACATCGACCGTCGAGCGCGCCTTGCGAACCGGAAAGTTCTTTTCGGCATGGATCGAATAAGTGGCGATGCCGGGGCGCCCGGCGCTGAGCGCCGCCGTCCCGTCTCCCTGGTGCACGTCGAGATCGACGACGAGCACGCGCTTGGCCTGTCCTTCCTCGACGAGCCTGTTGGCGACGATGGCGAGGTCGTTGAACACGCAATAGCCGGCGCCGCTGTCGTACAGCGCATGGTGGCTCCCGCCGGCATTGTTGGCCGCAAAACCGCGCTCGAGCGCCGCCAGCGCCGCCGCCCAGGTGCCGCCCGGCACGCGAAAGGCGCGGCGCGACACCGTCTCCGTCACGGCAAATCCGATCCGCCGCGCCTTCGCCGCCGGCACCGCCGCAGCCGCCACCTCTTCGACATAGACGGGATCGTGCACCCTCTCGATCCAGCACCGCGGCATCGCCTCCGGCTCGATCCACTCGATCGCTTCGCCGCTCTGCTCCAGCAGCTGGCGCACCAGGCCGTTCTTGTTCCAGCGATAGCGGCTGTCGGCGCGCGCCGGCGCGACATAATCGGCATGATGGACGATGGCGATCACGCCTTCTAGTTAGCCCACGCCTTTCGCTTGGGGAGCCCCCGCTTGACCGAACCTTTCGTGCGGCCCGACGTGCGCCAGTTCCTCGATTGGCTGAACAACCTGCCGGGCCCGCGCGGCTACGAGGTCGGCGCCGAGGAGGCGCGGGTGATGATGCTGAAGTCGCGCTACGTCGCCGACGCGCCGGTCGGCGAGCTGGCGCTGATCCGCGACCTCTCCTGCCCCGGCCCAGGCGGCGAGATCGGCCTCCGTCTGTTCGATGCGCGCGAGGAGCGCGAGCCGGGACCGCTCTTCGTCTTCTTCCACGGCGGCGGCTTCGTGCTCGGCGACCTCGACACGCACGAGCCCTTCTGCGCGGAAATGGCTCGGCGGCTCGATCTGCCGGTGCTTGCCGTGGACTATCGGCTGGCGCCCGAGCATCGCTGGCCGGCCGGCGTCGAGGACGCCATCGCCGCCGCGCGCTGGGCGGCGGACAGGCCGGAGGTCCTCGGGCGCGAAATCACCGGCCTCGTCACCTGCGGCGACAGCGCCGGCGGCAACTTCGCAATCGTCGTCACGCTTGCTTTGCGCGATTCGCCAGCGGCCGTGCCAGTGCTGGCGCAATGGCCGATCTATCCGGCCGCGGACCCCGCGACCGTCTATCCGAGCCGCGCCGAATTCGGCCGCGACTATCTGCTCATCGAGGAAAGCCTGACCTGGTTCGAGCAATGCTATCGCGGCGACGCGACGGACTGGCGCTACGCGCCGATGACGAAGGACCAGGCCGGAATGCCGCCCACCTTGGTGGTCACTGCCAGCCTCGACCCGATCCGCGACCAGGGCCGCGCTTATGCCGCCGCCTGCATCCAGGCCGGCGTACCGACCGTGTTCCGCGAGGCGAGCGGCAACATCCACGGCTTCATCAACCTTAGGCGCGCCATCCCGTCATCCGACGACGACATCGAAGCCTGCATCGCCGCGCTCAAGCTGATGCTGGCGGAGGCGCGACAATGACCGACGACGGCTACCGCCCCGGCGTCGGCGTGATGCTGATCAACGAGGCGAAAAAGGCCTGGGTCGGCCAGCGCCTCGATAGCAAGCTCGAGGCCTGGCAGATGCCCCAGGGCGGGCTCGACCCCGGCGAGGCGCCGCTCGAAGGGGCGCTGCGCGAGCTCGAGGAAGAGACCGGGATCGGCCGCGGTCTGGTCGAGATCCTCGCCCGTTGCCCGCGCGAGCTCACCTACGACCTGCCCGACGACCTGGTCGGCAAGATCTGGAAGAAGCCTTGGCGCGGCCAGCGCCAGACCTGGTTCCTCGCCCGCTTCCTCGGCACCGACGCGGACGTTCGGATCGACACGCCCGAGCCCGAATTCCGCGCCTGGAAATGGGCCGATCCGAACGAGCTTTCGGCGCTGATCGTCCCGTTCAAGCGCAAGCTCTATGAGGATTTGATCGAGGCGTTCCGGGACCGGCTCTGAATGAGCCCCGGCCAGGCCCTCGTGGTGTGGCGTTGACCGGATGGCTCGGCTAGGGATCGCGGCGATGCGGGGCTTGTCGAACATCGAGGCGGGGGCGGTGGAGCGTTGCCGCGACGCACCGATGCTCGACCAGGTGCGGGCCTGGGCGGAGATCAACAGCGGGTCGCGCAACCTTCAAGGCCTCGAGCGGGTGGCGAGCCTGCTCGCCGACGCCTTCGCCGCGCTCCCCGGCACGCTTGCCCTCGCGGAACCCGCATCGGTCGAGGCGATGGCGGCCGACGGCTCGCTATCCCCGGTTCCGCACGGCGCGAACCTGCACCTCCAGGTCCGGCCCGGGGCGCCGGTGCAGCTGCTCCTCACCGGTCATATGGACACCGTGTTCGGCGTCGATCATCCGTTCCAGCAGGTGTTCTGGCGCGAGGAAGGCAAGGTGCTGGGCGGACCGGGCGTTGCCGACATGAAGGGCGGCCTTGCCGTCATGCTGGCCGCGCTCCAGGCCGTCGAGGCGTCGCCGCTCGCGGACCGGCTCGGCTATGAAATCGTGATCAACAGCGACGAGGAAGTAGGCTCGCCCGGCTCGGCCGCCCTCCTCGCCGAGGCCGCGCGGGGCAAGCAGGCGGCCCTGACCTACGAACCGTCGGCGCTGCCCGACGGAACGCTCGCCGGCGCCCGCCCCGGCAGCGGCAATTTCAGCTTCTACGTCCGAGGCCGGAGCGCCCATGCCGGACGCAATCCCGACGAGGGCCGCAACGCCGTCCTCGCTGCCGCCGACCTCGCTCTGCGCCTCGCCGAGCTCAAGGCGGAGGCGTTCAAGGTCAATCCGGCGCGGATCGACGGCGGGGGGCCGAACAACGTCGTCCCGGACAAGGCGGTGCTTCGGGTCAACGTCCGCCCGCGCACCCCGGAGGACCAGCTCAGAGCGCAGGCGGCGCTCGAGGCGGCCGTGGCGGACGTCGCGACCAGGCACGACGTTCGCATCGACATCCATGGCGGCTGGGGCCGCCCGCCCAAGCCCATCGACGCCAAAGCGGAAAAGCTGTTCCAGCTCGTCCGCCGATGCGGCGCCGACCTCGGCCAGGACATCAGCTGGCGTGACAGCGGCGGCGTCTGCGACGGCAACAACATCGCCGCCTGCGGCGTGCCGGTCGTCGACACGATGGGCGTGCGCGGCGGCGCCATCCATTCTGAGGACGAATATGTCATCGTCGAAAGCCTCGCCGAGCGGGCGCGGCTGTCGGCACTGACGATCCTCCGGCTGGCCGACGGAGAAAGACTGTGAGCTTCAGGGTGCGGCCCGCGCGCAACGAGGATTTCGAGGCCGTCTACGAAATGGCTAAGCTGACGGGCGGCGGCTTCACCAACCTCCCCCCGGACCGCGGCGCGCTCGTCGCGAAGCTGACCCGCTCCGCCGATGCCTTCGCGAGGGACGAGGAAGTGCCGGAAGGCGACCTCTTCTTCTTCGTGCTCGAAAATGCCGATACCGGCCAGATCCGCGGCACCTGCCAGATCTTCAGCCGGGTCGGCACCCAGCAGCCTTTCTACAGCTACCGGGTCAGCACCCTCACCCAGACGTCGCGCGAGCTCGGCCGAACATTCCGCGCCGAGACGCTGAACCTGTGCACCGACTTCGAGGGCTGCTCCGAAGTTGGCGGCCTCTTTCTCCACCCGGGCGAACGCGCGGGCGGCCTCGGCATGCTGCTGGCGCGCAGCCGCTATCTCTTCATCAAACTCCACCGCCCCCGTTTCGCCGACAAGGTCATCGCCGAGCTTCGCGGCGTCATAGACGAAGGCGGCGGCTCACCGTTCTGGGATGCGATTGCGGGGCGCTTCTTCGGCATGACCTTCCAGGAAGCGGATGAGTTCAACGCCGCCCACGGCACGCAATTCATCGCCGACCTGATGCCCAAGACGCCGATCTACGCCGCCATGCTTCCGGAAAGCGCCCGCGCCGTGATGGGCATGCCGCACCCGAGCGGGCGGGCGGCGATGAAGATGCTCGAGCAGGAAGGCTTCGGCTCCGACGGCTATGTCGACATCTTCGATGGCGGCCCGACCATGTGCGTCCGCACCGACAAGATACGCTCGATTCGCGAGTCGCGCGCCTTCACGCTGGCCGAGATTCGCGGCGAGGAGGATGAAGGGGGCCAGAAGGTGATGGTCGCGGCGGGGCAGCTGACGGGCTTCGCGGCGTGCTACGGCCGGGTCTGGCCCCGCTCCGGCGGCGGCGCGGCGCTCGACGCGAACAGCGTCCGCCTGCTCCGCCTCGCCGAAGGCGATCGCTTCCTCTCGATGGGCCGCTGACGATGGCGCTGGTGGAGATCAATTTCGACGGCATCGTCGGGCCGAGTCACAATTATTCCGGCCTCAGCCTCGGCAACATCGCCTCGACCACGAACAAGGGAATGATCGCTTTCCCTCGCGCAGCCGCGCTGCAGGGGGTGGCGAAGATGCGGCACAATCTCGGCCTCGGCCTCGCCCAAGGCATCCTCCTCCCCCACCGCCGCCCCAACCGCGAATGGCTCGAATCGCTCGGCACGCGACCGCAGGAGGTGCCCGACGCGCTTCGCCCCGCGGCTTTCTCCGCCTCGGCGATGTGGGCTGCCAATGCCGCAACCGTCTCGCCCGCGCCGGACACGGACGACGGGCGCTGCCACATTACCGTCGCCAATCTGCGGACCATGCCGCACCGCAGCCACGAATGGAGCGGGACGCTCGCCCAGCTCCGCCTGGCCTTCGCCAACGAAGCGCATTTCGCCGTCCATGCCCCGGTCCCACCCGCCTTCGGCGACGAAGGGGCGGCCAACCACATGCGGCTCGGCTCCGCCCATGGCGAGCCGGGGGTGGAGGTGTTCGTGTACGGCGTTCGCGGCGGCCCCTTTCCGGCGCGCCAGCATGTCGAGGCGTCGAAGGCCGTCGCCCGCCTCAATCGGCTCGATCCGGAGCGCACCCTGTTCGTCGCCCAGTCCGAGGCCGCGATCGCCGCCGGCGCCTTCCACAACGACGTCGTCGCCGTCGCGAACGAGAATGTTCTGTTCGCACACGAGCAGGCATTCGAGGATCGCCCCAGTTTCTACGCTGCGCTCAAGCGGCTGGTCCCGGAACTGGAGATCGTCGAGGTGCCGGCAAGCGTCGTCACCCTCGAGGACGCGATCAAAGCCTATCTATTCAACGCCCAGCTGGTCTCTCTGCCCGAGGGCGGCATGGCGCTGATCCTCCCCGAGGAGGCGCGTGAGACGCCGAGCGTCTGGGCGTGGCTCGAGGAGATGGTCGCCGGCAACGGCCCGATCCGGCGGCTGTGCGTCGTCGACGTCCGCCAGTCCATGGCCAATGGCGGCGGCCCCGCCTGCCTCAGGCTGCGCGTCGTCGCCGACCCGGCCGCCGTCGACGCCCGCTTCATGGTCGACGAAGCGAAGCTCGGCCGCATCGCCGCCGTCGTCGAGGAGAAGTGGCCCGAGCAGATCGCCCCGCCGGACCTGGCCGAACCGGCGCTGTGGGACCGGATCGAGGAGGCCCGCCGGGCGCTCTACGAGGCGCTCGACCTTGCCGACCTTCCCTGAGGAAACTCGCTTTCGCGACAGCCGTTACCGCTGCGAAAGGAGAGACGACATGCCAGCCAAGTCCAAGGCTCAGCAGAAAGCGGCCGGTGCCGCCTTGTCGGCCAAGCGCGGCGACACGCCCAAGAGCCAGCTCAAGGGCGCTTCCAAGTCGATGGCGGACTCGATGAGCGAAAAGCAGCTCGAGGAAATGGCTTCGACCAAACGCAAGGGCAAGCCGGAGCGCGCCTCGAAAGATTGAGTGGCGGGCCCGCCCGGAGAGCGTTGACTCAGGCGGCGCGGGCGGCGTCTTCCTCGCTCGGCATCGGCCGGCGCTCGAATACCTCATCGACCAGCCCGAACGTCTTGGCCTCGTCGGCCGAGAAGAACTTGTCCCGCTCGACGTTCCGCTCGATCTCCTCGATCGGCTGGCCGGTATATTGCGCCATCAGCTCGTTCATCCGCTGACGGATGCGCAGGATTTCCTTGGCTTGGATCTCGATGTCGCTGGCCATGCCCTGGGCGCCGCCGGAGGGCTGGTGGATCATGATCCGGGCATTGGTGAGCGCCACCCGCATCCCCGGCTCGCCGGCCGAGAGGAGGAAGGCGCCCATCGAGGCGGCCTGGCCGATGCAGACCGTCCCCACCTTCGGCCGGATGTACTGCATCGTATCGTGGATCGCCATTCCGGCGGTGACGACGCCCCCCGGCGAATTGATGTACATGTAGATGTCTTTTTTCGGGTTCTCGCTCTCCAGGTAGAGGAGCTGCGCCGTGACCAGCGTCGCCATATGGTCCTCGACCGGCCCCGTCACGAAGACGATCCGCTCGCGCAGCAGCCGCGAATAGATGTCGAAGCTGCGCTCGCCGCGGTTAGACTGCTCGATGACGATGGGGACGAGGCCGGCGATGAGGTCTTTGGGGTCCATGGGTGTCTCTCTGCGGATGCGATGCCGATGCGGGGCTGGTGCGACCTACATCGGAGGATCGGCGGGGAGGTTCAAGTGCCTGCCGACGTGACGCAGGCCGGCCGCTGGGCGGCCCCGGTCAGCGGCCGAGCAGGTGATCGGTGAGCTGGGCGAGCGTTCGGAAACCTGTGGGCCGCAAGGGCCCGCTCTCGTCCGCGACGGCGGCGGGGACGAGGGCGCGCTCGAAGCCGAGCTTGGCCGCTTCCTTGAGGCGCAGGGCGGCGTGGGCGACCGGCCGGAGCTCGCCGGACAGGGCCACTTCGCCAAAAGCGACCGTCTCGGGCGGGACCGGGCGGTCGGCGAGCGCGGAGACCAAAGCCGCGGCGACGGCGAGGTCGGCGGCGGGATCGACGATGCGGTAGCCGCCCGCGACGTTCAGATAGACTTCCGCGGTCGAGAAGCTGAGGCCGCAGCGCGCCTCGAGCACGGCGAGGATCATCGCCAGTCGCCCCGAATCCCAACCCACGGCGGCTCGCCGCGGCGTCGCCCCGCTGGCAAGCCGGACGGTGAGCGCCTGGATCTCGACAAGGACGGGCCGAGTCCCCTCGAGCGCCGGAAAGACGACCGCGCCCGGAACCGCCTCGCCGCGGTCGGTGAGGAACAAGGCGGACGGGTTCGCGACCTCGGCGAGCCCGCCGTCGCCCATCGCGAACACGCCGATCTCGTCGGTGCCGCCGTAGCGGTTCTTGACCGCGCGCAGGATCCGGTACTGGTGGCTGCGCTCACCTTCGAAGCTGAGCACCGTATCGACCATATGCTCGAGTACGCGCGGGCCGGCGATCGCCCCGTCCTTGGTGACGTGGCCGACGAGGACGAGGGCGGCGCCCGATTCCTTCGCGAAACGGATCAGCTCATGGGCCGAGGCGCGCACCTGGCTCACCGTCCCGGGCGCGCCTTCGATCAGGTCGGAATACATGGTCTGGATCGAATCGATCACCACCAAGGCGGGCGGCGCCGATTCGGCGAGCGTCGTCAAAATGTCGCGCACCGACGTGGCGGCGGCGAGCCGCAGCGGCGCCGCGCCGAGGCCGAGGCGGCGGGCGCGCAGCCGCACCTGGTCGGCCGCCTCCTCGCCGGAGATGTAGGCGACCGGCAGTCCCTGCGCGGCGACCCTGGCCGCGGCCTGCAGCAGCAGCGTCGACTTCCCGATTCCCGGGTCGCCGCCGATCAAGCTGGCGGAGCCCGCCACCAGGCCGCCGCCGAGCGCGCGGTCGAATTCGGCGATACCGGTCCCGATGCGTTCGGGAAGCACCGCCTCGGCGTCGAGGCCGACCAGCTCGATTCGCCGGCCGCCGCCGCGCAGATCGTGCTTCGCGGAAAAAGGTGTCACCACCCCGGCCGCGTCCTCGACGAGGCTGTTCCACTCGCCGCAGTCGGCGCATTGACCGGTCCACCGGCTGGTCACCGACCCGCAGAGCTGGCAGACGTAGCGCTTCTTGGGCTTTCCCATCGCAACGGAGCTTAGCGAAACGAAGGGAGAACATCCAGCCCGAATCGGCGGCGTGGAACGGCCGGGCGGGCCCGGCATTATCCAAAGACAATTCTAGCGAGGAGGCGGCCTTGTTCGTGCAGATCAACACCGACAATCAGATCAAGAGCGACGCCGAGGCGAACGAGCGGCTCGAGCAGCGCATCCGCCAGAAACTGCGGCGCTTCGAGAAGCGACTCACCCACGTCGAGCTGCACGTCTCCGACCTCAACGCGACCAAGGGCGGCAACGACAAAAGGGTCAGCCTCGAAGTGCGCCCGACCGGGCATGAGCCGCTCGCCGTCCACGCCGACGCCCAG
Organism: Allosphingosinicella sp.; assembly: GCA_036386375.1. GTDB lineage: Bacteria > Pseudomonadota > Alphaproteobacteria > Sphingomonadales > Sphingomonadaceae > Allosphingosinicella. The sequence continues at coordinate 25,187 of DASVVV010000088.1, forward strand.
CGGATCGAGGATGCGGTGACGGCCGCGGCGGAGAAAGCTGCGCGCGCGCTCGATCATGCGCTCGGCCGGCTGGAGGACAGCAAGCGGCACTAAGTTGCACGCCGGCAGCACCCCGCACAGCGCCAATCGATGATCCGGGTCGCCAGCTACAATATGCGCAAAGCGATCGGGATCGATCGCCGGCGGCGGCCCGAGCGGACGCTGGCGGTCTGGAACGAGCTCGACGCCGACGTCATCGCGCTTCAGGAGGCGGACCGCCGCTTCGGCTCGCGCACCAGCGCGGTCCCGCTCGACCTGATCGAAGCCGAGAGCGGCTACAAGCCGGTCTCCTTAGAGACGCGGGCGGGGTCGATCGGCTGGCACGGCAACGCTATGCTCGTGAAGAAAGAGGTCGAGGTGCTGGAGCGGCACCTCTTCCACCTCCCCTCGCTGGAGCCGCGCGGCGCGGTGCTCGCCGAGCTGAAGATCGGGGACTCGACGCTGCGGGTGGTGGGCATGCATCTCGACCTTTCCGGCCTGTGGCGGCGTCGGCAGGCGCAGGCGATCCTCGCGCATCTGGCGGAGCGGGACGAACCGCTGCCGACGGTGCTGATGGGCGACCTCAACGAATGGAGCACGCGCGGCGGCTGCCTTCGCGACTTCGCTGAGCATCACGTCTTAGCGCGCTGCGGGCTGAGCTTTCACGCGCGCCGGCCGATCGCCCAGCTCGATCGGATCATGGTCACGCCGGACCTCGAAATCGCCGCTAGCGGGGCCCATGACAGCGCGACCTCACGGCGGGCGTCCGACCACCTTCCGGTCTGGGCCGACCTGCTGCCGGTCGGCGAGCCTCAGCGGGTGCCGGCACCTTCCGCCAGCTCCTCATCGGCGGGCAGCGGCGGTGGGTGGGCGTCCAGGCTGCGCTCCTCGATCGCCAGCCAGTCGCGGAAAGGCAGGCGGTAGACCATGTCCATCACCTCATATTCGATGCCATTGGGGCGGGAGGTGGCCGAGTTCCAGAGCGCGACGACACCGGCGCGGCGGACGGGATCGAACAGGATCATCGAGCGATAGCCGCGGACGCCGCCATGATGGCCGATGACGCGATGGCCGGAATAATCGAGGATGCGCCAGCCGAGCCCGTAGGCGGCGGTGGTCGTGCGCTCGCGATATTTGCGGCGGCGGGCGACCTCGCGCGGGGTCGCGGCGCGCGGCGTCTGCACGGCTTCCAACACCCGCCGCGGAAGGACATCTTCCGCCTCGCCCATCTGAGCAAGCATCCATGCGGCGAGATCCTCGATCGAGCCGTTGACGCCGCCCGCCGCCGGAACCCGGTAATAAGGCTCGGTGACCTCGACCGGTCGCGAGTTGCGGCCGCCGACATGGGGCCGCGCCCAGCTCGGCGCGGCGAAGAGTTCGGCCCGGGTCAGGCTCGCGCTGGTCATTCCGAGCGGCGCGAACAGCCGCTCGCGCACGGCCTCGCGATACGGCTGACCCGTCACCCGTTCGACGATCTCGCTGGCGGCATCATAGGCGACGTTCTGATAGGCGTGGCAGGTGCCGGGGGCGCAGATATTGTGGAGCGTCGCGAGCGTGCCGCGCAGGTAGCGCGGGTCCCACCCTTCCTCCAGCTTCGGATCCTGGGCATGGCCGAACAGGCCGAGCCGGTGCGAGAGCAGGTCCGAGACGGTGGCGCGATTTTCGTTGCCGCCGGGGAGTCGCAGCGACGGCGCGTAGCGGCTGACCGGCTCGTAGAGCGACAGCTTCTGCTCGTCGGCAAGCAGGGCGACCATGTCGCCGGCTACGCCCTTCGACAATGAGGCCCAGCGGAAGACGGTGGCGGTCGTGACCGGCTGACCGCTGCCGGCGACCGTCTCGCCATAGCCCTTGGCGAAGCGGATCTCCCCGTCCTCAACGACCGCGACGGCGAGGCCGACCATCGCGGGGTCCTCCATCAACCGCTGCAGCCGCGAGTCGAGGCGGGCATAATCGACGACGCTCGGCGCGCGTGCGCGCTCCTCGCCGAGCGGAAGGTCGAAGCGCCGGTCGTTCCCGGCCTGCTTGTCGCCGGTGGCGGGGCGGCTCAACCCGAGGAGGCCGGCCCAGGCCAGGGCCACTGCGGCAAGGGCCAGCACCAGGAATGTGACGATACGCCTCAGATTCACAGGTCAGGCAGTCCGATCCGTCGGCCGGCCGGTCCTAATCGCTTCCGGCCCCGCGCGATGACTTATCGTCCCCTCCGGCCAAAAGATAGCCGAGCGGAGCCGGCCATCGGCACGCCCGGGTCCCCATGCTCGACACTCCGCCGCCTTCCTGCCAACTTCGCCGACGATGCGGGAAAAGGAACTGCGGATCGCCCTGGTCTGCTACGGCGGGATCAGCCTCGCCGTCTACATGCACGGCATCACCAAGGAGATCTGGCGCCTCGCCCGCGCAAGCCGCGCCTTCCACGATCCGGAAGGCTCCACGGGGCATGACGACGCTTATTCCAGGCTCCTCCGGACCATTTCCGAGCGGGCGGGGGTGCAGCTTCGCGTGCTCGTCGACATCCTCGCCGGTGCAAGCGCCGGCGGGATCAACGCCATCTTCCTCGCCCATGCGATCGCCAGCGGCCGTTCACTCGACCCGCTCACCGATTTGTGGCTCGATTCGGCCGACGTCGAGCGGCTGATCGATCCGGGCGGCAGCAGCGTTTCGCGCTTCGCCAAGTCCGCCGCCGTCCCCTTTGCCTGGGCGCTCTCCACTCGCTCCGGCACGGTCGACGCCACCGTCGAGGCGGAACATCGCGACGAGGTACGAGCCAAGCTTGCCACCTTCGTTAAGGCACGCTGGTTCGCGCCCCCGTTCGGCGGGGCGACGCTGACCAACCTGCTGCTCGACGCCTTCGAGGCGATGGACAGCGGTCCCGCCCTCGCCCCGCTCCTTCCCGAATATCAGCCGTTGGACCTGTTCGTCACCGTCACCGATTTCCGCGGCCACCCGCAGCAATTGCGGCTCAATTCGCCTCCGGAAGTGATCGAGCGCGAACATAGGGTCACGATCGCCTTTCAGGATGACGGCGGCCCCGACAGCCGTTTCGCCGATCCGGTCGAGCTCGCCTTCGCCGCCCGCGCCACGGCGAGCTTCCCCGGCGCCTTCCCGCCCTTCACCGTCAGGGAACTGGACGAGGTGCTGGCGAAGCGAAAGCAGGCTTGGCCGGGCCGCGACGCCTTCCTGCGGCGGATCCTCCCGCGTCGCGCCGAGCTGGGGGCGGCCGACAATGCCGTACTGATCGACGGCTCGGTGCTCGCCAACGCGCCCTTCCGCCCGGCCATCGCCGCGCTCGAGAAACGCCCCGCACGGCGGGAGATCGATCGCCGCTTCGTCTATATCGACCCGAAGCCCGGGATGAAGAGCGTGCGCCTGGGGGCCTCGGGCGAGCAGGACCCACCCGGCTTCGTCGCCACCATATTGGGCGCCCTTTCCGATATACCCCGCGAGCAGCCGATCCGCGACAATCTCGAGGCGATCGAGCAGCTTTCCGGCCGCGTCCGGCGGTTGCGCCGCATCGTCGAGTCGATGCAGCCCGAAGTCGAGAAAGCCATTGAGGCGGCGCTCGGGTCGACCTTCTTCCTGCTCCGTCCGACTCCAGAGCGGTTCGCCGCCTGGCGTCGCCGCGCCAATGAAATCGCCGCCCGCTCCGCCGGCTACGCTTACGCCGCGTACGCCCACCTCAAGATCGCAAGCGTGGTGGAAGACGCGGCCGAGACCATCTTTCGGCTCGGCAGTACGGCCCGGCCGGCGCAGCGGGAGGCGATCAGGCAGGCAATCTGGACCCACGTCCGCGCCTCGGGGATCATCGATCAAAGCGCGGTCAGCGCCCGCGGCCTGGACGCCGAGCTGATCCTGTTCCTGCGCGATTTCGACCGGCCGTTCCGGACTCGGCGGCTGCGTTATCTCGCGCGGCGCATCGCTGAGCTCGTGCAGGATAGCGAGGCGGGCGAAACGATCCGAGGGCTGCTCAACGACCTGCTCCAGCGCTATCGCGAGATCAAAAAAATCGCCCTCGACGCCGCCGCTCGCGCCACCTTCGACCAGGCGAGCGCCGAGCCGGCCGCCGCGCTGGTCGAGCTGGCGCGCATCTGGGACCTTCGGGCGCGGGACGAGGAAACGGACGCCCGGCTCACCGACGCGCTTGCCGACCTCGACAAGCCCGACCGGCGCCGGCTCATCCTCGCTTATCTCGGCTATCCCTTTTACGACGTCGCGACCTTGCCGCTGCTGCAGGGCGAGGGGCTCGACGAATTCGATCCGGTCAAGGTCGATCGGATCTCGCCGGACGATGCGCTCGCGATCCGAAAAGGGGGCACGGCGGCAACGCTCAAGGGCATCCAGCTCAACAGCTTCGGCGCCTTCTTCAGCCGCGCCTATCGCGAGAACGATTATCTGTGGGGCCGCCTCCACGGCGCCGACCGGCTCATCGACATCGCGCTCTCGACGCTTGCCGAGGACGAGCGGCCGCCCGAGCCGGAGGTGGCGGCGCTGAAGCGCGACGCGTTCCGAGCGATCCTGGCCGAGGAGAAGCCGCGGCTGACGGCCATCCCCAGGCTCTTCGAGGAACTCGAGCGGGAGATCGGCTAGGGTCTGGACCTCCCGGACGATTTGGGGGAGGGAGGAGTCCGCCCCTTCGAAAGGCCGCAAATGCAGTTCCTGAAGACCCTGTTCTGGGTGGTACTGGCGGTGGTGCTGGTGCTGTTCGCCCACGCCAATTGGAAAATGGTGACGATCGAGCTGTGGGGCGGCCTGATGGCGGACGTGAAGCTCCCGGTCCTGGTCCTGCTTGCATTCCTGATCGGTTTCGTTCCGACCCTGCTCGTCTATCGCGCGCGGGTCTGGGCGCTAAAGCGGCGGCTCGAAACCCAGACGCATCTCCATGTCGCCAATACGCCCGGCGCCGCCGCGCACGAGCCGCCGCCCGAGCCGGAGCCCCCGGCGGCATGAACGGGCCGGTCTTCGTAGCCCTCGACACCACCGACCTCGACCGCGCCAAAGAGATCGCGACGCGGGTTCGCGGCCAGGTCGGGGGCATGAAGCTCGGGCTGGAATTCTTCTGTGCTAACGGCGCCGAGGGCGTGCGCTCGATGGGCGAGATCGGCCTTCCGGTCTTCCTCGACCTCAAGCTTCACGACATCCCGAACACGGTGGCCAAGGCCGTGCAGGCGCTGCGCCCGCTCGAACCGACGATCCTAACGGTCCACGCGGCGGGAGGGCGATCGATGATGGAGGACGCCAAGGCGACGGCGCCGGCGGGGACGAAGGTGATCGGCGTCACCGTCATGACCAGCCTCGACGACGAGGACCTGGCATCGACGGGGGTGAGCGGGGATTCGCACGCCCATGTGGAAAGGCTGACGGCGCTGGTCCGCGAGGCCGGTCTCGACGGCGTCGTCTGCTCCGGTCACGAGGTCGCGGCGGCGAAGCGGCTGTGGCCGGACGGCTTCTTCGTCGTCCCCGGCGTCCGCCCGCGCGAGGCCGGCGCCGCCGACCAGAAAAGGGTGATGACGCCGCGCGAGGCGCTCGACAACGGCGCCTCGATCCTCGTCGTCGGCCGACCCATCACGCAAGCGCCCGACCCCGAGGCGGCGGCCCGGGCGATCGCCGCCACCTTGTAGGCCCTCCTCGCGCGCTCGCGCCGTCCCCGCCTCTCGACATGCCCGGTGCCGCGGCCTATCCGCCAGCCGAGGAGCATTTCATGAGTTGGCTCAACCGGGTCCGCAACCGGATCCCCTTCCTGCCCAAGCGCGAGACGCCGGACAATCTCTGGCACAAATGCCCGGAATGCGACGCGATGGTCTTCCTCAAGGAATATGAGGAGAATCGCTACGTCTGCCCGCGCTGCGAGCATCACGGCCGGATCGGGCCGAGGCAGCGGTTCGAGATGCTGATGGACCCTGGCTACACGACCCTGCCGCCGCCGCAAGTCAGGGAGGACCCGCTCAAGTTCCGCGACTCCAAGCGCTACACCGACCGCCTGAAGTCCGCGCGCCAGCAGACCGGCGAGCCCGATGCCCTGATCAACGCGCGCGGTACGATCGACGGCCGCCCCGTCGTGCTCGGCGTCCAGGATTTCGCCTTCATGGGGGGATCGATGGGCATGGCCGTCGGCGCCGCCTTCGTCGCCGGGGCGCGCGCGGCGATCGATCATCACAGTCCCTATGTCATCGTCACCGCGGCGGGCGGCGCGAGGATGCAGGAAGGCATATTGTCGCTAATGCAGATGCCGAAGACGACGGTGGCCGTGGCCGAGCTCAAGGAGGCCGGCTTCCCCTACATCGTCGTGCTCGCCGATCCGACCACCGGCGGCGTCACCGCATCCTACGCGATGCTGGGCGACATCCACATCGCCGAGCCGGGCGCGCTGATCGGTTTCGCCGGTCAGCGGGTGATCGAATCGACGATCCGGGAGAAGCTTCCCGAGGGCTTCCAGCGGGCGGAATATCTGCGCGAGCACGGCATGGTCGACATGGTCGTCCACCGCAAGGAGCTGAAGAAGCAGCTGGCGCTATTGCTCGACTATCTGACGCCGGAAAAGGTCAGCGCCTGACGTCATGCCGACTCGCTCCGGGTGACGCCGTATTGGCCGACAAAGCCTCTTCCGCCGACCCCGCCGTCCAGCAGCAGCTCGAACGGCTGGCGCGGCTGTCGCCGGGGCGGGATGTGCTTGGCCTCGAGCGGATCGCGGCGCTGCTCGACCGGCTCGACAATCCCGAGCGGGCGCTCCCGCCGGTCCTCCACGTCGCCGGGACCAACGGCAAGGGCTCGACCTGCGCCTTCCTTCGCGCGGCGGTAGAGGCGGCGGGGCTGAAGGTGCATGTCTATACCAGCCCGCACCTGGTGCGCTTCAACGAGCGCATCCGCCTGGCCGGCGGCCTGATCGAGGATGAGGTGCTCGCCGCCTTGCTGACCGAGACCCTCGATGCGGCGGAAGGCATGACGGTCAGCTTCTTCGAGGCGACTACCGCGGCCGCTTTCCTGGCTTTCGCGCGCGAGCCGGCCGATGCCTGCATCGTCGAAGTCGGGCTCGGCGGCCGCCTCGATGCGACCAACGTCATTTCCGCGCCGCTGGTCTGCGGCATCGCCCAGCTCGGCCTCGATCACCACGCCTTTCTCGGCGGCCGGCTGGAACAGATCGCCGCGGAGAAAGCCGGCATCGCCAAGGCTGGGGTGCCGCTGGTGACTCAGCGCTACCCGGAATCGGTCGCGGAGAGCGTCGGCCAGGCGGCGGCAGCCGCCGGCGCCAGGTGGCTGCCGCGCGGCGGCCGCTGGGACGCGACCGTGGCGTCCGGCAAGCTCCATTACCGCGATGGCGAGGGCAGCCTGGCGCTCCCCCTCCCCCGCCTGCCCGGCGCCCACCAGGCCGCCAATGCCGCGCTTGCCGTGGCGATGCTTCGTCACCAGCACGCGCTCCCGGTACGGGAAGCGGCGTTCAAGGCGGCGATGGGCTGGGCGGAGTGGCCGGCGCGCCTCCAGCGGCTCGGAACCGGGCCCGTGCACGATCTGCTTCCCGCGGATGCCGAGCTGTGGCTCGACGGCGCGCACAACCCGGCGGCGGCGCGCGCCGTTGCCGATTTCTTCCGTGCCTGGGTCCCGGCCGGCCGGCCGTTCCACATCGTCTTCGGGCTGTTGACGGCCAAGGACGCCGCCGGCGTGCTGCGTCCGTTCCGCGGCCGCTCGGCGACGCTTCATGCCGTTCCGGTCCCCGGCCACGACTATCACCCGCCCGAGATGCTCGCCGCCGCCGCGCGCGAGGCAGGCCTGAGCGGGATGCCCGCCGACAACGTCGAGGATGCGCTGCGCTGGATCGCCCGCCACGCCGACCGCGCCGCGCCGCCGGTCGTCTTGATCATGGGTTCGCTCTATCTCGCCGGCGAAGTCCTGGCGAAAAACCTTCAGCCGCCGGGCTGAGCTTCCGCCCGGGCGTCGCCCTCGCCCTCCTTGCCGGCGGTTCCGATCGACGCGTCGATCAGGCCGGCGCGCATCATCAGCCAGAACAGGATGATGCCGGGCAGCGCCGCGATCGTCGTCAGCCAGTAGAAGTTGACGAAGCCGACCGCCTCGACGACGGCGCCGGCGGTGGTGCCGGTCAGCAGCCGCCCGACGATGCTCGCCGCCGCCGAGATCAGGGCATATTGCGACGCCGTGAACCTCAGGTCGGTGAGCGCTGAGAAATACGCGACGACGACGACCCCGCCGATTCCGCTGGCGAAATTTTCGAAGCCGATGCAGGCGGCGAGGCCGTAATTGCTGTGGCCGGCCATGGCGAGGAAGGCGAAGGTGGCGTTGGAGACGCCCATCAGGATCAGGCTCAGAAGCACCGATCGCTTCATCCCGATCTGCGCATAGAGCCAGCCGCCGACGAAGATGCCGATCAGATAGGCCCAGAAGCCGACGCCGACGTCCCAGATCGCGATCTCGTCATTGCTGTAGCCCATCTCGTCGAGCAGCAGCCGGAGGACGAGCTGGCCGAGCGTGTCGCCGATCTTGTGAAGCAGGATGAACAGCAGCACGAGGAAGGCGCCCTTGCGCAGGAAGAATTCGGCGAAGGGCCCCCAGATGGCGGTGATCGCCTCGACGAAGCCCTTGCGCGCGGTCGGCTCCTTGTGGCGCTCCGGCTCGCCGACGATGAGCCCCGTCAGCATCGCCGGCAACGCGAAGACGGCGCAGGCGAGATAGGCCATTTCCCAGCCGATCCGGTCGGCCAGCACCAGCGCCAGCGCGCCGGCGGCGACCGAGCCGATCCGCCAGCCATATTGGCTCATGCCCGAGCCGACGCCGAGCTGGCGTGGCTCCAGGAGCTCGATTCGATAGGCGTCGATGACGATGTCGTACGTAGCGCCGGCAACGCCGACCAGGATGGCGGCGACGGCGGTCTGATAGATGTTCGCCGACGGGTCCTGAAACGCCAGATTCGCGACCGCCGCGATGACGAAAACGCCGGCGACGAGCAGCCAGGAAACGCGCTGGCCGAGCCGCCCGAGGACGGGGATGCGCACGCCGTCGACGATCCAGGCCCACAGGAATTTGAAATTGTAGACGAGGAAGGCGAGCGCGAAGGTGGTGACCGTCGATTTGGTGATGCCGTCCTGGGCGAGCCGCGTGGTCAGCGTCGCGCCGATCATCGCATAGGGAAAACCCGACGAGACGCCGACGAAGAAGGCGGCGATCGGTGCCTTCTCCGTATAGGGGCGGACGCCGGCGGGAAGGCGGTCGCGCCAGCCGGCGGGCGCGGTCGGGGTCGCGTCGGTCATGGCCCCGTTGTAACGGCTGCGCCCGGAGCGGGAAGCCTCATTCACGCTTGCCTTCGCCGCCGCGCCGCTTCAGTCTCGGGCAATGGACATGCCGTCGCGGCAGCGGCCGACGCCCGGCCAGCTCAATCTTGCCCGCATCCTCGCCGCCGGCGAGGCGACGCAGGGGATGGAGGTCACCACCGTCCCCGCCTCCGTCTACACCGATCCCGGGCGCTTCGCCGCCGAGAAAGCGCGTATGTTCGACCGGCTGCCGACCGTGATCGCGCCGTCGGCGCTGCTGCCGGAACCGAACATGGCCGTGGCGCATGACGGCTTCGGAATGCCGCTGCTGCTGACCCGCGACCGCGACGGCCAGGCCCATGTCTTCTGGAACGTCTGCCGCCATCGCGGGACGCGCCTCATCGAGGCAATCGAGGTCCAGCGGGCGCCGCGCATCGTCTGCCCCTATCACGCCTGGACCTACACCGCCGACGGCTCGCTCGCCGGAATGCCCCGGCCCGATACCTTCCCCGGCCTCGACAAGGCGCAGCACCATCTGCGCCCCCTCCCCTCGCGGGAGTCGGGCGGGCTGATCTGGTTCGCGCGCGACGAGGGGGCGGACTTTACCGGCGTCGAAGCGCTGGCGCCGGAGTTCGACGCCTTCGGCCTCGCCGGCCACCATCTCTACCGCCGCCGGGTGCACGACGTCGCGTCCAACTGGAAGCTGATCATGGACGCGTTCCTGGAAAGCTATCATGTCCAGCGGCTTCACGCGTCGACGATCGCCCGCTTCTTCACCGACGGCATTACCGTCGGCGACACGATCGGCATCCACCAGCGCTCGGCCGTCGGACGCACCGAATATGTCGCGGCGCTCGACCTTCACGACTGGCCTGCGCTGCGCGCGGTGATCACCTTCGCCTATCAGCTCTTCCCGGCGACGATCATGATCATGAGCCCAGATTATGTGAACCTGATGGTGCTGATGCCGCAGGCGACGGACCATACGCTGGTCGAGGATTTCATGCTGATCCCGGAGCCGCCGCGCACGCCCGAGGAGGTCGACCATTGGGAGCGCAGCTGGACGCTGCTCGACGAGGGCGTGTTCGCGGCAGAGGATTATCGCGCCGCGGCGCTCGGCCAAAACGGCCTCGCCTCAGGCTCGATCGAGGAAATCACCCTCGGCACCCTCGAAACCGGCATCCGCCGCTTCCACGAGCAGGTCGAACGCGCGCTCGCCTAGGCCGCTTCGTAGATGGTCAGCTGCGGCGGCAGCTTCTTGAGCGCCTTGCCCTGCAAATGCTTCTCCAGCGCCTCCAGCGCGCCTTTGAGCACCTTTTCCGAATAGGGCTTGGTCAGGCAGCCGATGCCTAGGCCGGCGGCTCCGTCGAGCGGATGGCCGGTAACGAACAGCACCGGCACGTCGCGCTCGTGAGCGACCCGGGCGACCTCGGTGCCGTCGCCCTCGCCGTTGAGCTTGATGTCGGTAAGGACGAGATCGAGCTCCTCCGACTCGAGAACCTCGCGCGCGGCCGCGAGGCTGTCGACCGTCGCTACCACCTCATAGCCCGCGTCCTGAAGCAGATGCTCGTTGTCGAACGCGACCAGCGGCTCGTCCTCGACCACCATGATCCGGCGGATCATCCTTTCACGCTTGCCAAAGAGCATGTTAGTGGCCTGGCCTCCCGCACTTTCGGTTTGACGGCGTAACGAAGGAGAGCGGGGCTGGTGCCCACCCGTCGACGCGGCCGGGCGCAAATTCAGGTCCTGCTGACGGAGAGACGAAGCTGACGAAGAGCGAACCCCAGCGTATCGCCAAGCTTCTTGCCCGCGCCGGCATCGCCTCGCGACGCGAGGTCGAGCGGATGATCGCGGAGCGACGCGTGGCGATCGGCGGCAAGGCGGTGGAAACGCCGGCAACGCTTCTGACCTCGCTCCACGGCGTCACCGTCGACGGTAAGCCGGTCAGGGCGCCGGCGCCGGCGCGGCTGTTCCGCTATCACAAGCCGGCGGGGTTGCTGACGACCGAGCGCGACCCGAAGGGGCGGCCGACCATCTACGACCGGCTCCCGCGCGGTCTGCCGCGGCTCATGCCGGTTGGACGGCTCGACCTCAACACGGAAGGGTTGCTCCTGCTCACCACCGACGGCGAGCTCAAGCGCCAGCTCGAACTCCCCGCCACCGGCGTCGAGCGCAGCTACCGCGCCCGCGCCTTCGGCGAGATCAGCCAGGAACGGCTCGAGACGCTGATCGAGGGAGTGGAGATAGACGGCGTCCGCTACGGCCCGATCGACGCCAACCTCGAACGGCGCACCGGCCGCAACCAATGGATCGAGCTCAGGCTGCGCGAGGGCAAGAACCGCGAGGTGAGGCGCGTCCTCGAGCATCTGGGACTCAAGGTCTCGCGCCTGATCCGGACCGCCTACGGCCCCTTCCCGCTCGGCGATCTTCCAGCAGGGGCGGTGGACGAGGTGCGCCAGCACGACTTGGTCGCCTTCCGCAAGGGGCTACGAGCCGGGACCGGCGGAGGAACGATGCGAAGCATGGTGGAGGGGGCCCGGCGAGACGCCGCACCGACGCCGGGCCCCCCTCCCGCACGGCGCGTCGCGGCGCGGCCTCCCTCCCGGACCCGGGGAGGATCTAGATGAGGATCATCGCCGGCCACTGGCGCGGGCGGAAGATCGAGGCGCCGCCCGGCCGCTCCACCCGCCCCACAAGCGATCGCGCGCGGGAGGGGCTGTTTTCGATGCTTCAGAGCCGGATCGGAAGCTTCGAGGGGCTCGAGGTCGCCGACCTGTTCGCCGGCACCGGAGCCCTCGGGTTGGAAGCGCTGTCGCGGGGCGCCGCTTATTGCACCTTCGTCGAGAAGGACCGGCAGGCGCTCGACATTTTGCGGCGAAGCATCGCGACCGTCGGCGCTGGTGAGCGGGCCGACGTGCGAGCCCAGGCAGTCGAGCATTTCGTCCCCCCCGGGCGGCCCTTCGACCTCATCTTCATCGACGCCCCATACGGCACCGGCCTCGCCCAGGCGGGGCTTGATCGGGCCGCCGCATGGGTCGCTCCCGGAGGCTGGATCAGCTTGGAGGTGAGCGGCGAGGCACCGAGCATCCCACCTTTGCTGGAGCGGGATACGGAGCGGCGTTACGGCAAGGCCGTCCTCCATCTTCTCAGGCGGCGAAGCGCCCTTTAGATGCCGCTATGGATCCACCATGCAGCACCAGCCGCCGCGACCACCGCAGCGGCGAAGCGCCACATCGGCGCCGGCCGCATCGGCGCCACCCCTTCTTGCGCCTCGGTGCTGCCCGTGAGCATCGAGGCGACCAGATTCCGCCGGCGAATCGCCGCGTAGAAGAGGATGGCCGCGACATGGAGGCCGATCAGCACGAGCAGCACATCGAACAGCTGCTCGTGAAGCTCGGCGAACTGTTCGGAAAGGTCGCCGTCGATCAGATGGGAAAGCGGGCCCGAATCGATCCCGTCCTCGTCGCTGGCGAAC
>DASVVV010000089.1:0-19461 GCA_036386375.1 Allosphingosinicella sp.
CGCTGGTCGATTCCGACGAGGCGCAGCATGTCCGAGCGGGCGCGCTCCATGAACTTCAGATAATTGGCGTAATAGACGATGCCGGCGACGTCGGTATCCTCGAAATAGACGCGCAGCGCGAAATGGTGCGCGCCGTCCACCCAGCCGCCCTCGTAAGGCCTGTCGAAATTCCCGCCCACCGGCACAGGCTGTACCGGTCCGAGTCCCGCCGGGAAGGGCTATGCGGGCCCCCGCAAGACGAGCCGAGCCTTATTTGCGGGGATCAGCGGCGGCGCAGGAACGCGTCGCGTTGCGCCTCGACCAAGCGCAGGAGGTCGCCCATCGCCAGGTTCATGTCGCAAGGTGGAGCCCCCAGCCCGGTTGAAGCTGGCCGCCGAGGACGACGTCGCCGGGAATGCGGTCGGTGCGGGCGTCGGACGGGTCGGCGTTGACGCTGACCGAGAGGTAGCCGACCCCGCCGCGGTTGACGCAGGCGCCCGAAACCAGCCCTTCGGTCCTGAGGAACGGGACCGGCGGCGAACCTTGCGAAGACCATATGACCGGGCTTTGCGTGCTGGTGATCGACGGCCCCGCATACCAATAGCTGTCGAGCGGCGCGCTCGCCCCGCTCTCGAGCGCGGCCGGATTGGTGCAGGCGACGGTCATGCCCGGTCGGGCGGCGCGGCCGAACAGCGCGCCGGCCGGCGGCGGGTTGGTGGCGCGGAACGACACGTAGCTGACGACGCAGCCGGTCTCGCCGATCCGCGTGCAGAGCGGGATGCGGGCGAAGCTGCCGCCGACCGTCTGGCCTTCGGGCACCTCGACGTTGAAGCCGATCAGGAGCGCCGACAGCATCCGCCCCGCCTCGGCGCGGCCTTCGATCTCCTCGCTGAGGAGGCGGACGAGGTGAATCGTCCCCTGGCTGTGGCCGATCAGGACGAACGGGCGCTCGCGATTGTGCCGGCGCAGGAACTCGCGCCAGGCGGCGCGGACGTCTTCGTAAGCGAGGTTCTGGTTGGGCAGGATATTCTCCCCCGCCATCGCGCGCGGCAGCGCCGCGAGCGTCACCTGCCGGTACATCGGCGCGAACGGGCGGCACACGGTCGTGAAGCGCGCGAACTGGATCGCCGCCACCGCCTGCTCCTCGACGCCCGCTTCGAGGTCCGAATTGAGGCCCGTGTCGCGCGAGATGGTGGGATAGACGTAGAAGCAGTCGATCGGCGCGTCCGGCAGCGGCTCGGTGCGGCCGACCGAGCCGTAGCCGTTGGCGTTGAGTGCCGCCGTCGGCAGCGGCCGGCCGCAGGGATCGGCGCGCCCCGGGAGGCACAGCCAAGCGGAATCCTGGGCATAATCGGGTGCCGCCGGCGCCTCCTGTGCCGCGGCCGGAGCCGCCGCCAGAGCCGCCGCAATCGCCATCAGCCTGAGCATCTTCCCCCCCTTATTTCCCGTCGAACAAGCCGGCCTGCGGGCCCTTGGGCTGCGGGAGGCCGAGATGAAGCCAGCCGGGGCCGTTGAGGCAGCGGCCGCGCGCGGTGCGGGCGACGAGGCCGAGCTGGATCAGGAACGGCTCGATCACCTCCTCGATCGTGTCGCGCGGCTCGGAGAGCCCCGCGGCCAGCGTTTCCACGCCGACCGGGCCGCCTTTGTAGATGTCGGCGATCATCAAAAGGTAGCGCCGGTCCATCGCGTCGAGGCCGAGATGGTCGACCTCCATCCGGTTGAGTGCGCTGTCGGCGACCTTGGCGTCGACCTCGCCCTCCCCGGCCGCCTCGGCGAAGTCGCGCACCCGTCGGAGCAGCCGCCCGGCGATCCGCGGCGTCCCGCGGGAGCGGCGGGCGACCTCGCGGGCGCCGTCGTCGGTCAGCGCCAGGCCGAGCAGCCGGCCGGCGCGGCGGACCACCTGCTCGAGCTCCTCGACGCTGTAGAAGGTGAGCCGCACCGGGATTCCGAACCGATCCCGGAGCGGCGTCGTGATCAGCCCCTGCCGCGTCGTCGCGCCGACCAAAGTGAATTTGGGAAGGTCAATGCGGACCGAGCGCGCAGACGGGCCTTCGCCGATCATCAGGTCGAGGACCCGGTCCTCCATCGCGGGATACAGAATCTCCTCGACCGCGGGCGCGAGACGGTGGATCTCGTCGATGAACAGGACGTCGCCATCCTCGAGGTTGGTGAGGATCGCCGCCAGGTCGCCCGACTTGGCGATCACCGGGCCCGACGTGGCGCGAAAGCCCACGCCGAGCTCGCGCGCGATGATCTGGGCGAGCGTGGTCTTGCCGAGCCCGGGCGGTCCGAAGAAAAGGACATGGTCGAGCGGATCGCCGCGCCGCCTGGCGGCCTCGATGAAGACGCGAAGATTCTCCCGCGCCGCTTTCTGCCCGACGAACTCGTCGAGCGTCTTCGGTCGAAGCGCCGCGTCGAGATCCTCGGGCCGGCGGTCGGGCGTGGTCAGGCGGGCCGCGTCGGTCACCAGCCTGTCCTAGCGCTCAACCTCATTCCGGCGAAAGCGCAAATGAGGCGAATGATTTCGCGCACGGGTGCTTGAGCAGCGGCCGTTCCTGTCTTAGCGTATCAATACAGCAATGAGGTGGAAGATGGACCGCAGACAATTTCTGATCACCGCCGGCGCGGCCGGACTGACGCTTGGTCTCCCGACCGCCGCCGGCGCGCAGGACGCGGCGGCGCGCGAGCGCTCGGCGACCTCCATCTATGTCGACGCGCAGGGGGCGCTGGACGGCTTCGACGAGCCCGAGGAGGGCCGCTACGTCCCGTCCGAGCGGCTGATCCAGGCGATCCGCGAACGTCGGATCGACCTCATCAGCGGCACCATCGCGCCGGTCGGCAACGGCCCGAACCGGTTCGCGGAGGCGGTCGACGGCGTCGCTTCCTGGGACCGGCTGATCGGCGAGCATTCGAGCCTGCTCGCCAAGATCGAGAGCGTCGCCGACATCCGCGCCGCCCGCGACGCCGGCAAGCTCGGCATCATCTACAATTTCCAGGACACGACGCCGATGGAGACGGACGCCGACCGCGTCGACAGCTTCGCGACGCTCGGCGTCAAGGTGATGCAGCTCACCTACAACAAGCGCAACCTCGCCGGCGACGGCTGCCTCGAACGCTCCAATGCCGGGCTTTCCGATTTCGGCCGCGAGCTGATTACGCGGATCAACCGCGCCAAGGTGCTGCTCGACCTAAGCCATGCCGGCCAGCGCACCCAGGCCGAGGGGATCGCGGCCAGCACCGCGCCGCCCTCGATCACCCACAGCGGCTGCCGCGCGCTCGCCGATTTGCCGCGCAACACCTACGACGCCGAGATGCGCGCGCTGGCCGAGAAAGGCGGCGTCTTCGGCCTCTACCTGATGCCGTTCCTGCGCACCCGCGGCCAGCCGCAGCGCGAGGACCTGCTCCGCCACCTCGACCATGCGGTGAACGTCTGCGGCGAGGACCATGTCGGGATCGGCACCGACAACCCGTTCATGGGCTATACCATCAACGACGAGGCGCGCGCGCAGCAAAGGCAATTCTTCGAGGAGCGCCAGCGCCAGGGCATCGCCGCCCCGGGCGAGGCCGCCGACGTGTTTAACCTCGTGGAGGGCTATAATGACGCCGCGCGCTACGACCGCATCGCCGCCGATCTGGGGCGGCGCGGCTGGAGCAGCGCACGGATCGACAAAGTGCTGGGCAACAATTTCGTGCGGCTGTTCGGCGAGGTTTGGGGCCGCTGACGGCGTCGGCGCCTAGCGTGCCGCCTTCTTCAGCGCAGCGCGGACGAGGGCGTCGAGGGTGGCCTCCGGCCCCAGCTCGGTCTCCGCATTGGCGACGGCGGCCGACGCCTCGGCGGGACGGAAGCCGAGGTTGACGAGGGCCGAAACCGCGTCCTGGGCGTGGCTCCCGGCCGGGGCTGGCGCTGCCCCCGGGCCGAGCGCGATCGCGCCGGCTTTGTCCTTGAGCTCGTTGACGATGCGCAGGGCGAGCTTGGGCCCGACGCCCTGGGCGCGACTGACGATCGAGCTGTCGCCGCTCGCCACCGCTCGGTGAAGGTCGTCGACGGGCAGCGCGGAGAGGATCGCGAGCGCGACCCGGGCGCCGACGCCCTGGACCGAGATGAGCAGCCGGAACCAGTCGCGCTCGGCCGCGGTGCCGAAGGCGACCAGGCGGATGAAATCCTCGCCCACCAGCATCTCGGTGTGGAGCACGACCTCGTCGCCGATCGCGCCCAGGCTCGACAGCGTTCGGGTCGACGCGGAGACGAGATAGCCGACGCCGCCGACGTCGATCACCGCGAAGTCGGCGCCGAAACCGTCGAGCAGCCCGCGAAGCTTGGCGATCATGCCGCAGCCTTACTCGTTCGTCCCGAGTGAAGTCGAGGATCCCGGCCGAGCGAAGCCGCGGCGGGTCTTCTCGAATTCGCCCCCGACGAACGGAAAAGTCAGCCCACCCGCCGCGCAGTGGCGAGATGATGCGCGTGGGTGATCGCCACCGCGAGCGCGTCGGCGGCGTCGGCGCCGGCGATGTTGGCGCCGGGAAGCAGGCGCTGGATCATGGCGTGGACCTGGGCCTTGTCGGCGCCGCCGGTGCCAACCACCGCCTTCTTCACCAGCCGCGGCGCATATTCGCCGATCTCGAGTCCGCGCCGGGCGGCGGCGAGCAGCACGACGCCGCGGGCCTGCCCCAGCTTCAGCGTCGATTGCGGATTGTCGTTGACGAACACCTCCTCGACCGCGGCGGCGTCAGGGCGCCGCTCGTCCAGCACCTCGCCCAGCGCTTGCTCGAGCCGGACAAGCCGCAGCGGCAGCGCCTCCCGCGCCTCGGTGCGAACGTGGCCGTTGGCGACGTGGCTCAGCCGGTTGCCCTCGGCGGCGATGACGCCCCAGCCGGTACAGGCGAGGCCCGGATCGAGGCCGATGATCAGCATGGCCTTATGATCGTCGCGTCCACGCGGCCTCCTCGTCGTTCAAGCGAAAGCTGGAACCTCACTTCTTTCCGAGGTCCGACCGGAAGGCAAAGAGATTCCAGCTTCCGCTGGAATGACGGCAAGCGGGCTGGGCGGGATCGCTCCGCCTACGCCAGCCGTTCCATCACTTCTTCGGACATTTCGTAATTGCCCCAGACGGTCTGGATGTCGTCATCCTCCTCGAGCGTCTCGACCAGCTTGATCAGCTGCTCGGCATCCTCGGTGGAGACTTCGACGGAGGTTTGCGGGCGCCAGGCGAGGGCCACGCTTTCGGCTGCGCCGAGCGCCGCTTCGAGCGAGCGGGCGACGGCGTGGAGGTCGTCGATCGAGGTCCAGACCTGATGCCCCTCCTCGTCCGATTCGACATCCTCGGCGCCGGCCTCGATAGCGGCTTCGAATACCGCGTCCGCGGATCCCGACGCCGCGGCGTAGCGGATCAGGCCGAGCCGCTCGAAGCCGTGGGTGACCGAGCCCGAGGCGCCGAGATTGCCGCCATTCTTGGAGAAGATGGTTCGAACGTTGGTGGCGGTGCGATTGCGATTGTCGGTCAGCGCCTCGACGACCAGCGAGACGCCGCCCGGGCCGAAGCCTTCATAGCGAATCTCCTCGTAATTCTCGACGTCGCCGCCCGAGGCCTTGTCGATCGCGCGCTGGATATTGTCCTTGGGCATCGACTGGGCGCGCGCCGCCATAACCGCGGCGCGAAGCCGCGGATTGGCGTCCGGATCGGGCAGGCCCATCTTGGCCGCGACGGTGATCTCGCGGGCGAGCTTGGAGAACATCGCCGAGCGCTTCTTGTCCTGCGCGCCCTTGCGATACATGATGTTCTTGAACTTGCTATGGCCGGCCATGGCCGATCACCCTTTCATGGTCTCCAATCCGCACCGGCACGGTCAAGCGAGCCCGAGCGCCGCCTTGTAGGTTTCCAGCAGCGCGTCCGCCTCCTGGCGGCTGTTATTGTCCATCTTCCGCAGGCGGACGACGGCGCGCATCGTCTTGGGGTCGTAGCCGCGCGCCTTCGCTTCCGCATAGACGTCGCGGACGTCGTCGGAGATGCCCTTCTTCTCCTCCTCGAGCCGCTCGATCCGCTCGATCAGCAGCCTCAACTCGTCGGCCGCGACGCTTCCTTCCGCCACATTCAGGTCCTTCGATTGCAGGTTGAGCAGCGGCCTCTAGGGTCTCCGCCGCACCGGCTCAAGCGGGTTGAACTGTCGCGGCCACCGGCTATGGCCGAAGCCGATGGCGACCTCCGAGACGCAGCCGAGCCGCTTCGTGCCGCGCAGCCGCAAGGTGCGGATCCTCGCCACCCTCGGCCCGGCCAGCGACTCGCCCGAAATGATCCGGCGGCTTACCGAAGCCGGCGCCGACGCCTTCCGGATCAACATGAGCCATGGCGGCCAGGCGGACCATCTGCGCCGGATCGAGGCGATCCGCTCGCTCGAGCACGCGCTCGAACGGCCGATGACGATCCTCGCGGACCTGCAGGGGCCGAAGCTCAGGGTCGGCAAGTTCAAGGGCGACAAGGCCGAGCTTCGCTCCGGCCAGGATTTCGTCTTCGACCGCGACGACCGCCCGGGCGACGCCAAGCGGGTGAGCCTGCCGCACCGCGAGATATTCGAGGCGGTCGAGGCCGGGGCGCGGCTGCTGGTCGATGACGGCAAGCTCGTCTTCCGGATCAGGAAGGTCGGGCGGGAGCGCATCGAGACCAGGGTCGAGGTCGGCGGCACGGTTTCGAACAACAAGGGGCTCAACCTGCCCGACGTCCTGCTGCCGGTCGCCGCGCTGACCGAGAAGGACCGCTCCGACCTCGCCTTCGCGCTCGACCAGGGCGTCGACTGGGTGGCGCTGTCGTTCGTCCAGCGGCCCGAGGACGTCGCCGACGCTCGGCGGCTGATCGGCGGCAAGGCGGCGCTTCTGGCCAAGATCGAGAAGCCGGCGGCTATCGACCGGCTCGAGGGCATATTGGAGCTGGCCGACGCGGTGATGGTCGCGCGCGGCGACCTCGGGGTCGAGCTTCCGCCGGAGGAGGTGCCGCCGCTCCAGAAGAGGATCGTCGAGGCGGCGCGGCGGATGGGGCGGCCGGTGGTGGTGGCGACGCAGATGCTGGAATCGATGATAACCACACCCTCCCCCACCCGCGCCGAGGTCTCCGACGTCGCGACGGCCGTCTATGACGGCGCCGACGCGATCATGCTTTCGGCGGAGAGCGCGTCGGGCGACTATCCGTTCGAATCGGTGGCGATGATGAACCGGATCGCGGCCCGCGCCGAGGCCGATCCGACCCATTATGCCCGAGTCCATTTCACCGAGACCCTGCCCGACGCGACTACCAACGACGCCATCGCCCGCGCGGCCGGCGAGATGACGCGCACCGTCGGCGCGTCCGCGATCGTCTGCTTCACCAGCTCGGGCTCGACCGCCCGGCGGGTGGCGCGCGAGCGGCCGACGGTGCCGCTGCTGGTGCTGACGCCGTCGCTGAAGACCGCGCGCCGGCTCGGCCTCTTGTGGGGCGCCCATGCGGTGCGGACCCGTGACGTCCACAGCTTCGAGGAGATGCTCGGCAAGGCCAAGCGGATGGCGCTCCGGCACCGCGTCGCGAAGGCCGGCGACCGCATCATCGTCACCGCCGGCGTGCCGTTCGGGACGCCCGGCTCGACCAACGTCATCCATGTCGCGCGCGTGATGGGCGACGAGCTCGACCGGCATAAGCGTGGGTAAGCGCCGCCTATCCGAACGAGGCAGGACGTCGGCCCAGCGCAACGAGGATCGTCATTCCAGGGTAAGCTGGAATCTCTCTTCTTTTGAGGCATTAAAGGGAAAAGGATTCCAGCTTGCGCTGGAATGACCGCTTTTCGGCCACGCCATCCGCTCAATTGTCCGGGAGCAGCGCGGGGATCTCGCCCGGAAGCTCGCGGGCAAGGAAGCCGAGGCGGCCGATGCGCCCGGTGAGGCGGCGGCCCGCTTCGCCGTGCAGCCAGACGCCCCACAGCAAGGCGGTCAGGGGCTCGGCGCCGCGGGCGCACAGGCCGCCGACGATGCCGGAAAGGACGTCGCCGCTTCCCGAGGTCGCCAGGCCGACACCGCCGCCGGGATAGGTGAAGCTCTCGCCGTCCGGCGCGACGACGTAGCTGGGCGCGCCCTTGATCAAGGCGAAAGCGTTAAAGCGGCGGGCGGCCTGCTCCGCCGCGCCCGCGGGATCGGCCTCGACTTCCTCCCGCGCGATGCCGAGCAGCCGCGCCATCTCGCCGCCGTGCGGGAGGAGGATGACGCCGCCCCGATAGTCCGCCACCTGCCGCCGGAGCGCGCCGAGGCAGTCGAGCACGGCCGCATCGAGCACCAGCGGGATGCCAGGGCCGCCGCGGAGCAGCTCGCCGAACAGCGTCTGCAGCGGCGGACCATGCTGCATGCCGCAGCCAATCGCCACCGCCTGCGCCGCTTTCGCCCATTTGACGAGCGGCGCGATCCCCTCATCGGCGATGCAGCCTTCCTCCGTCTCCGGATGGCCGATGATGCGCGCCTCGGGCACGGCGGCCGCGAGCGGCGCGGCGATGCTCTCGGCGGTGCCGATCTGGAGTTTGCCGGCGCCGGCCCGAAGCGCGGCCACGCCGGCGAGCAGGGCGGCGCCGGCCAGCTCGCGGCTGCCGGCGATGACGAGCAGCCGGCCGCGATCCTCCTTGCCGGAATCCTCGGGCACCTGCGGCAGCGGGAAGTGGCGGAGCAGTTCCGCGTCGATCAGGCGGGGATTGGTCATCGCGTGCCGATGATCGCGTCGGGCTCGGCGGTGACCGGCGCCTGCTCTTCCTCGAGCGGAGCGGCGAAATTGTATTTGGACAGCTTCGGCACGCAGAGCCGCTCGTCGTCGGGCTCGAAGCCATATTCGCAAATGCCGCAATTCAAGACGGCGCTCTCCTTGTCGACGGCGAGCACGCCCGCCTCGTCCATCTCCTCGAGGATGTAGCGGAAGCAGAGCACGACCACCTGGTGGCAGACGATCAGCACGCGGCGGTCGGCATGATGGAGGCTGACGGTATCGAGCGCGCTCCGAAGCCGCAGGATGACGTCGACCCAGCTCTCGCCGCCGGGGGGACGGTGGTAGAATTTGCCGAGCAGGCGGCGGTGCTCGGCCTGGTCGGGGTGACGGGCGCTTATGCCTTCAGTCGTCATCCGGTCGAGGATGCCGAACTCGCGCTCGCGCAGCCTTTCGTCGATCACCGGGCCTTCCGCGTCGGCGGCGATTCCGCCCACGCGGCAGATCGCATCGGCCGTCTGGCGTGCCCGGACATAGGGCGAGGAGATGACGACCTGCGGGCGCTCCTTCTCCGGCATGGCGGCGAACCAGCGCCCGACCGCCTCGGCCTGGCGGTGCCCGAGCGCGCTCAGCGGCACGTCGACGTCTCGCAGGTCGAGGCCGATCATATGCTCGCCGGCGGCCAGCGCGGCAGCGCGGGCGACGTTGCCGGCGCTTTGCCCGTGCCGGACCAGCCACAGGCGCGAGGGCCATCTTTGTCTCACGCGCGAAACAATGAGCGAGCAGGGCCGGGGTTTCCCCTCATTCCAGCGAAAGCCGGAATCTCTCTTCTCGCGCGCCGCGCAAGAGGAGGCATTGAGATCCCAACTTTCGCTGGGATGACGATCGTCAAAGCAGCCCGTCGCGCTCGAGCCGGGCGCGCAGATCCTCGGCCGTGGTGAAGAGATGGGCGTGCATGCCGGCCGCCTCGGCGGCCTCGACGTTGATCAGCCGGTCGTCGATGAACAAGGCCTGTTGCGGGCGCAGCCGGAAGCGGTCCAGCGCGAGATAGTAGATGGCGGGGTCGGGCTTCAGCAGCTTCACCTCGCCGGAGACGACGATGTCGCGGAAGCGGCGGAAGAAGGGCCGCTCGCGCTGGTGGAAGGGCGGCCAGAAATCAGCCGAGAAATTGGTGATGGCGAAGAGCGGCACGCCGCGCGCGTCCAGCTGTTCGACGAGGGCGTGGACGCCGGGGATCGGGCCGGTGATGGTCTCGCCGAAACCGTCGCTCCAGGCCTCGATCAAATGGGCATATTCGGGGAATTTCTCTGAGAGCTCGGCCGCCGCCTCGGCATAAGGGCGGCCGCCATCGAGGGTCTCGTGCCAGTCCCACAGGCCGACATCGTCGACGAAGCGCATCCGCGCCTCGTCGTCGGCGATCTGGCGAACGAGGAAGCTGTCCGGGTCCCAGCCGTAAAGGACGTTGCCGACGTCGAAGATGACGGCGGTTGGTGTCTCGGTCATCGCCGGACCGTCACCGCGGCGAAGGCTGGGCTCGATCCGCCCTCGGCGCCGCGCCTCCGCTGCATGGATGCCAGCATCGCTGGCATGACGAAGCGGGCGTCAGCCCTGGCGCGCCTTGAAGCGGCGGTTGGTCTTGTTGATGACGTAGGTGCGGCCCCGTCGGCGGATCACGCGGCAGTCGCGATGGCGCGATTTCAGCGATTTGAGCGAATTGCGGATCTTCATGGCGGGAATGCCTGCCTGTCTAAAGCTTTGCGGTTGCCGGAAAAAGCGAGGCGCCCACCTAGGGCGCGGCTGCCGCCAAGTCAAGCGAGGCGCATGCGGGCGTTTTCGTCATCGCCCGGATCCTGGATGCTGGCAGACCGCTGTGCGGTCACCGTCAAACGGCTATTCGCAGATGAACGCCAAGCTCGTCGCGAGCCAAATCGAGGTCTGATCTTCCGACGCTGATCTCGCTGCGGGCCAGAAGACGGCGCAGGGCGGCTGTGGCTTCGCCGTCCTCCGGAAGACGGGGCTGATAGTTGGTCCGGCTGTTGTCGACCAGGATCGGATAGAGGCGAGCGATCGGATCGCGCGATCCGTCGAGCGCGAAATCCAGCTCCGCAGGCAGGCCGTAACGGGGCAGGGTTGGAAATTCGCTCCACCGGCCAAGCGAGTTGAAGATGAAGTTGCCGATGCCGTAGAAGATCCACTTGCCCCGATAACGTTCGATTTCCTGATAATTGTGCCCGTGGTGACCGACGACCGTGTCCGCCCCGGCCTCGATAAGGGCCCGCCCAAGCTCCCTCTGTTCGGGCGTACGCCAGGCATAGTTCCTTCCCCAGTGCGGAAAGGCGACCACGTAGAGGTTTTCGAAGCGATCGCGGTAGCTGCGGACAAGCTGCTCGAACCGCCGCGGGTCGATCTTCGCCACGCCGGGCCTTGCCTGAGTCGCATAGAAATTATGCGAGGGATCGGGAGGCGGCCGATATTCGAACATCGCGAACAGCGCGACGTGCTGCTGCCGTTCTCCGACGGTGGGGATGCGCAAGGTCAGGGGAGTTTCCGCCTCGCCGATATTGCGGCCGGCGCCGAAGATGCGGATGCCGCTGCGCTGCAAGGCGACGAACGTGTCGAGCAGCCCCTGCACGCCATAATCCATGCTGTGATTGTTGGCGAGGCCGACCGCCCTTATGCCCTGGCGCGCAAGCGCCGCCGGTGCCTCGAGGGGGCTGGTGCGGTGGAGATAATGCTTGCCGATGACCGGGGACTGCTCGAGCGAGGTGGCCGGCGTCTCCAGGTTGACGAGCGCATAATGCGCACGAGCGACGAGGGGCCGCAGATTGGCGAAGGAGTGGTCGTAGCCGAACTGCTCGGCGATCCGACGGCCGGTGCGGTCGTAATTCTCGCCATGGTGCACGTCGCCGCCCAGCAACAGCCTGAAGCCCGGGCCGGCCGCCGGTCTGCGGTCCAGCAGGAAAGGCGTTGCCGCCGCGGCGACGCCCAGCGCGCCGGCCGCTCCGATGAAAAGGCGCCTGTTCATCTCAGCGGCGCCGGCACCGCGGGCCCGAGCGATCGCCGCTACTCACGCCGGGTGGCAGGTTCCGCGGCGGCCGCGGGCGGCGTATCGTCGAGAAACTCGAACATGCGCTGCGCCAGCCCGCCCTGGCGCATCGCCTGGGTGACGGAGTGACCGGTCCGCGGAAGGACCGCCAGTGCCACGCGCTCGCCCAGTCCGGCGCGTGCCGACAGTCCGTTCACATGCGCGACCCAGCGGCGCGCTCGCTCGAGCCGGTTCCGCCCCTGCTCGTCGACGCGGCCGGTGCGCAGCTGGTCGTCCCGTTCGACGTCGCGTTCGCCGACGGCCACGAGCTTGGGAATCTTCAGAAACTCGGCGACGTTGGGCGCGAGCTCGCCGCGGGCGGGGCTGGCGCCGGTCCCATAAGGGTAGCCTTCGGAGTCATCGAGATAGGTGTACCATCCGGGCGCCCCGATCACGACGCGCCGGACCAGCTGCGGGAAAAAGAGCGCAAATCTATGGACGAACTGACCGCCGCCGGAAAAGCCCATCAGGTCGACCGGGCCGGGCGTCATCCCCAGCCGGCGAGCGGCTTCGGACAGGGCCCTTTCCAAAGCCCGCGCCGCAACCAGCGGCAATTCGGCATCGCCGAGGCGCTGATAGCCTTCGAGTTCGTCGCCGTGGAAATTGGGCGCCATGAGCGGGGTATGGTGCTCCGCCGCCCGCCTGGCGGTAAGCTCTATGAGCGTCGCCGGATCGGTGCTGACGCCGTGGACCATCACCAGCATTGGCCGTTGAGCGTCTCCGGAAGGAAGAAAAAGATGATAGGCAAGCCTCCTGTCGGCCACGTGACCCACTCCTGCATCCAGCATGGCGAACAGCCCGAGCGCGGTTGCCGTCCCGATGAAAGCCCGTCTGTCCATCTTCATCTCAATTCCAGGGTCCGGCGCCGCGACCGGAGGAACGCCTGCACGCGGTCTTGCTAGACCTAGCCGAGAGACGAGACCAAAGTCTCGCGATCCAGGCCCTGCTGATGCTGGCGGTGCCGGTCGCCGGGCATGATTTCAACAAGGCGCCCGCCGTCCAGGCGCCAGACCCGGTCCATAAGCGCGGCGTCGCGGACGTCGTGCGTCGCGAGCAGGATCGTTCCAGGATAGCGGAGAAGCACCTCGCGGAAGACATGCCTGCTCTCTTCGTCGAGATGCGCCGTCGGCTCATCGAGGAGAAGGACGCGCGGATAGCCGAGAATGGCGCGCGCAAGCGCGACTCTTTGCCTCTCGCCGATCGCGAGATTCTTCCCGCCCTCCGTGACCCACGAGTCCAATCCGGAAGGAAGCCGCCTGACCATAGGCTCGAGCCCGCAGGCCGATAATACCTGCCCGATCTCGGCGTCGGTCGCCCAAGGGCGGCGATAGGTGATGTTCCGCCGCAGCGTGCCGCGCATCAGCGGCAGGTCGCCGCTGACCATGCCGACTTCGCGGGACGAGGATCGAAGGCTGCACGCGGCGAGCGGCTTGCCGTCGAGCAGGACCTCGCCCGCGTCCGGCTCGACCAGTCGCGCGGCAAGTCCGAGCAGCGTCGATTTGCCCGCTCCGGAAGGGCCGACGACGGCGATCCGTTCGCCGGCGCCGATCGATCCGGAAATGTCGTCGAGTGCACCGGCCACGCTGACCGCGTCGAACGCGACCGTCCCGCGCCGAAGCCGAAGCTCATGATCGAACAAGCGGGCCATCGGACGGCTCCGGCTGGTCAGGAACTGTTGGATCTTCCGGCGCGAGATCCATGCACGGCGCCAATGATCATGGGCGAAGCCGAGCGACCGGATCGGGCCGTTCAGGTGCCGCACTCCGGTGGCAGCCGCGATCAGCATTCCCAGAGTGATATAGCCGTCGGCGAGCTCGAATATTCCGGCGGCAAGCACAGCGACGACCGCCAGCCACGCCGTGCCCGTCGATATGCCCCGCAGCCGTCCCCTGATCCGGGCTTCGCGGATCAACGCGCCCGTCATTGAGTCGTTCTGCCGGGACAGACGCGCTTCCTCGCCGCCGGAGCGGCCGAACACCTGAACCACGGCAAGCGTGTTGAGCTGCTCGTCGATGTTGCTGGCGAGCAGCGAGCGCCGCCTGCGCACCGCCGCGGTCAGGTAGCGCAGCCGCCGCCCGTTGGTCAGCGACAGAGCGGCCCCGGCGAGGAACACCATCGCGGCGACGACCGCCATCAGGGCGCTCATGAAGGCGACGGCACCGAGGAGTGCGACGATGACGATGCCGCCAATGGTGCCTCGCCCGATCCCCCGGCTGATCCAGGTCCTGAGCATGGTGAGGTCGCCGGTCATCCGCAGCAAAAGGCTCCCGCGGGAGCGGTGCTGGATCTGCCGGGCGGTCATCCCCGCCATGTGGCGGTAAATGTCCATCCGCAGCTTGCGCACCACGTCGAAGCCGATTTTCTCGCAAAGGCTGAACTCGAGCGCCCGCACGCCCGCATTGAGCAAGGCGACGACCAGGAGGGCGGCCAGCCAGGGCACGACCGGACGAAGGTCGCCCTGCATTGCCGCGATGGCGTCGACGGCCTTCCAGACGAGAATGAGCCAACCGATCAGCACGGCCGCCTGGCAGATGCCCAGGGCGACGATCGCCGCCAACTGGGCTCGTTCCAGGAAATACAGCCTGAAGGGCCGGTCCTTCGCCCCCATCAGAGCACCTGATCGGAGGCTTCGTGCGCGGTCCGGGCGGGAGCCCGCTCAAGCGCCTGTTCCTCGGTGGGCGAAGCAGTCGGGGCGGCGGGCTGAGCCATGCCCACGAGCTGCGGCGCAAGCGCCGGATCGCCGAGCTGCGCCTTTGTATAGACCGGCACGTCGAGGAACTGCCTCGCCTCGCGGATCGACAGATCCGAGGCGGTAAGCTTGCCCGAGACGCCGAGAATTGGGACGCCAGCGGACCGCAGCTCGGCGATACCTGCGGCCGCGCCCATTGATCCGCCGGCCGCGAAGAAGACCCCGTCGACGTTGTCCTGAAGGAATTCCGACCGGATCAGCTCCGCATTCTGCTCCTGAAAAAGCCCATCGGCCACCTCAAGCACGATCACGCCGCAGCCCGCCTCCGCGAGATGCGCGATAAGGTTGGCGGCCGCCGCTTGAACCTCCTGCAAGGGTATCCGATAAGTGGACGAATAGCCCGCATCGGTGAAATCGACGACGCGGTGTGCCCCAGCGTCGCTCATCACCCAATAGTCGCCGCCCGACCCGGTCCCCGTGATCTTCGCGGCACCCGGACGCAGCCCGGCGCGGCTGAGACCCGCTATCAGGTATCGCGCCGTTGTCGTCTTGCCGGAATTCATGGCGGTACCGAGCACGGCGACCACGCGGGGCCGCGCTCTCCCCTCAACGCGCTCCAGCGCGAACTGCCGGAGGTTCAACGGCACTCCCCGAGAGTCACCGATCAGGCCGATCGGAGTGATATGGGTCGGCGGCCGAACGCCCGACGTACGCGAAACCATGTCCGCGGCGAGGCCGCCCGTCGCCACCAAGTTGGTCGCCCCCAGGTCGGCGGGCACGCGCGCTTCAAGCTGATCGGTGGCGTAGCGATCGCCGTAAGCGACGAGGATCTCGTCGCCCGCGTGGAGGGCGGCCTTGCGCCCGGACGCGAGTTCGAGGCGCGACTGCGAGAGGATCCGATCCACCCGGGCCAGGACCAGGTCGCCGCTGCGGGGCCTCACGGCACCGGACACCAGGGTTTCCATCCGCTCGGCCGGAACGCGGCGGAGCGTAAAAGCGATTTTGGCTTCGCCCCGCCGCGACGCGTCGAAGCTCGTCACGCTTACGCCTCGGCGCGGCGACTTACCTCGCGCCGGCCCCGGGCTTCGAAAGAAAATGGCTCCCTCCGTCAGCCGGCCGTCCTCGGCACCTTTGGCCGGCGTCGCATCGAAGCCGTTAAAGCGCGTGTCATGTCCGTCCTTCCCGGTTCCCATCCGCTCGCTGGTGCCATAGGCCTCGGCGAGCTTGCCCGCGCTCAACGCGGTCGCCGCTACCGACGCTTGGCCCAGCGACGCTGACGACGACTCTGAGAGGAATGGCGCCAGGGCCGGCGGAATATCGATCCCCGCAAGGCTGCGCTTCAGCTCCCGGAAAAGCCGCTCCGGCATTTCCGCATGATGTTCCCTCAGCCAAGCGGCCGCCTGCATTCGCTCTCCTTCGGAAGCGGAAGCGTGCGGCTGGGCCAGCAGGTCGACGATCTGCCGCCATTTGCATATTCTCATGCTGAGCCGCGCGTCCGGTTGTCTCAGAGTGGTCCGCAACCGATCGTCGAGCCGCCGCGCCGGCATCAGCCGGCCGCCCGTCTGGATAGGTCCGCCGGGTATGAGGGGCCGCCGACACAGCATGAGGCCGCGCGAAACCACACGGATACGCTCGCCGGCGCGGTTAACGCTAGTCCTGACAATGTGTGGAGGGGCACGGGTCTCTCTTCAAGAGAGATAATCCACTGATAACCTTCAAGTTCCCCCGTCGCCCTGTTCGACCCGCGGAATCCCCCTCCGGCGCCGTCCAGGCACCGAGGCTGGCCCCCGGTCCCGATCGGAATCGAGCTGCCTTAGAAACGATAACCGGCCGTCAATATCGCCCGGCCGTCGTCGGCGCGCTCCTCAGGGTCGTTTGAGTCCCGGAACCGGTATTGGAGGCGGCTGCGCAGCAGCCAGCCGCTCTCGAAATCATGCTGCAAGTCGAGCTCCGGGCCTATCGAGCTGTCGCGCCGCCTCACGCCGTCGACGAATCGGCCGTCATATTCCCACCATCTGGCCGTCGCGCCCACGCGCAGACGCGTGCCGGCGCCGAGCGGGTGCTGGTAAAAGCCCTCGAGGATCGTTCGATGGTAGCCGCGGCTTGGATTGTCGCTATCGATGTCTTCGAACCGCAGTTCCGCCGTGAGGAACCGGCTCCGCGCGAGCCTGTACCGGTACTCACCGCCGAAAAAGGCGCCGCTGCCCTCGCTGTCGGCCTGGTCGTCATAATCCCGCCAGCGCCACCCCCCGAACAGGCGCACGCGGTGATCCCCCGGGCTGTATTCGGCCATGCCCAGTATTTCAACTTGATCCGCCGAGCGAAACTCCAGTGTTGCGAGATTGCTCGCATAGGATAGTCTTGTGGAAAGTTCGAGATCCTCCACAGGAAGATAGGCGTAGCTGAGGCTTGCCCTGTTGCTCCATCGGTCTGGACGGTCATCATCTCGGTAGAGGTAGACATTAGTATCGTATGACAAGTGAAGTTCGCTCGAGCCAAGATCATGCTCGTAATCGATTTCGCCGCGAAGGATTGCTCCGGAACGATCTGCCTCTTCGTCATCATCTCTATCGGAGGCGATTACGGCCGACGCGGAGACCTCGCCGCGCAGCTCGGAAGAGTGCTCTTCTCGATCGCGGCGATCCTGCCCATGCACGGTGGGCGCCGCCACCATCATAGCTACAAAGGTGACTATATACCTGATAAGCGAATGCCGCATAGTCATAGCCTCAGCACGCGGCGGCCCAAGACCAGCACAGGTGGCGCCGGAAGATATGCTGCGACATAATCTGAAACGGGCTTCCACATCGTTAATTCTGCCGATCGGAGCCGAACCGGCTCTCAAATTTTCGCTAAGACCGTCAGAATGGCGCCCCAAGCCAGCGCTGCGAGCGCCATCAAGCTCCAAATGCTCCTCGCTGGCCGATTCTTCCCATTTTTCGGTCTCCCACGCCCAAGGGTGCGACCTTGGTGAGGCCGACTCGCCATGCAAGCGGTTTTAGGGAGATGTCCAATCTTGAGACGCTGCGAACCGGGCCGGGTTCACCGAGCGGACATTCACGTCAACGTGCGGCGCGCGCCAAGTGGGCTGGGGCGCTGGACGGACCAGCCGTGAAACATGCGCCGGCTGGCGTAGACCTCGTTGGCAAGGTGGTCCTGTGCGGCGGACCGTGACTCCTTGTCGCCCCATCACGCGGGCGAAGATCTCGTCGTTTGCTTCCTTCGCTGGATGACGACGTGCTCGGCGCGCTGGCCGGTCGAAGGCGAACATCAGCGAATGAGAGAGCTGGCGGAGCGGGAGGGATTCGAACCCTCGATACGGTTTTGCCGTATACTCACTTTCCAGGCGAGCGCCTTCGACCACTCGGCCACCGCTCCGCAAGGTCCCGGACGCAGGCCCGTCTAGTCGGCGCGGCCCTTCGGGGCAAGCTGGCCGGCAATGGCGTCGATCCTCCGGGCGAGGGCGATGTCCTTCGCAGTCAGTCCGCCTTCGCTGTGGGTCGTGAGGAAGATCTCGACCCTGTTCCAGACGTTGCTCCACTCGGGGTGATGGTCGGCTTTCTCCGCCTCCAGCGCGACCCGGGTCATGAAGGCGAAAGCCTCCCCGAACCCGTCAAAGCGCAGGGTTCGGCCGATCCCGCCGCGCTCCGCGCCGAACGTCCAGGCGGGGAGCCCCGCCAGCGCCGCCGCGCGCTCGCTCTCGTCCAGCTTCGGCACCGGGCCTTCCTCCTTCGCCTGAGCGCCTCTATGTCGCGCTTCGATGGCTCCCGGTCAAACCTATGCGCCCGACGCCGCCGAGATCGAGCGGCTGGCCGACGCCGCCATCGCCCGGCTGCCGGAGCAATTCCGGGTTCACCTGAAGGACGTGGTGCTTCGGATCGAGGAATTCGCCGACGACGAGGTGCTGAACAGTCTCGGCATCGACGATCCGTTCGACCTTTCCGGCCTCTATAGCGGCCGCTCGCTCGACAAGCAGTCGAGCTGGGCGTCGGGCGAGCTGCCGCCGATGATCCACCTCTACCGCCGTCCCTTGCTCGACGAATGGGTGGAGACCGGAGTCGGCCTCGAGGATCTGATCGCCCACGTCATCGTTCATGAGGTCGGCCACCATTTCGGCTTTTCCGACGCCGACATGCACGCCATCGAGGAGCAGGCCGGTTGAGCGAGCGGCTGCGGTTCGACGCGGTCACCGGCCGCCGCGGCGGGCGCATCCTGTTCGAGGGACTGAGCCTGGTCCTGAGGCCGGGCGAGGCGGCGCTGGTCAGCGGTCCCAACGGCACCGGCAAGTCCAGCCTCCTGCGCATCGCCGCCGGCCTGCTCGCGGCGGCGGCGGGCCGGGTCGAGGCCGCTCCGGCCGCTCTGGCCGACGAGCATGGTGCGTTCGACGAGCGGCAGAGACTGGGCCCTGCACTCGCTTTTTGGGCCCGCCTCGACGGGGGCGATGCCTGCGGCGCGATCGAGGCCATGGGGCTCTCGCATTTGACCGACGTACCGGTGCGGATGCTGTCGACGGGGCAGCGCAAGCGCGCCGTGCTGGCGCGCGTGATGGCGAGCGGCGCGCCGCTCTGGCTGCTCGACGAGCCCGCCAACGGGCTCGATGCCGAAGGGCAGGAGCGGCTCGCGGCGGCGATGGGACGGCACCGGTCGGCGGGCGGGGCGATCCTGGCGGCATCGCACCAGCCGCTTGGTCTCGAGGGCGCGCAGGCGCTGACGCTCGGATGAGCGCGCTGATCCTGCGCGAGCTGCGGCTTGCCACAGCCGGTGGGGCGGCGCTGCTGCCGCTCATCTTCTTCCTGCTCGTCGCCACCCTCTTCCCGTTCGCCGTCGGGCCGGACGGGCCACTGCTGGCGCGGACCGGCGGCGGCGCGCTGTGGATGGCGGCCTTGCTCGCCGCGTTGCTCCCGGTCGACCGGCTGGTCGAGCCCGACCGCGCCGGCGGCGTGCTCGACCAGCTCGCGATCCGCGGCGTCGGCGAGGAGACGATCGCGCTCGCCAAGCTCGCCGGCCAC
>DASVVV010000090.1:0-21985 GCA_036386375.1 Allosphingosinicella sp.
CCGTGCCCCACCTCTAACGCCGCCCGGTGCCCCGCCATTCGCGGGCCGCTCCGGGGCCCTCCCCGTATCCGCACCAAACGTCGATGTCGGGCTGCCCTACACCATTGCTAATCCATTAGCATTCGAACCCAAGTCTGGGCCGGTAAAGGACCCGAGCGACTCCGCACCGCCAGCCCCTCCGTCTCACTGCTCCTCCGCCGCACGCTCCACCGTAAAGCTGCTCTGCCGCCCGCCTCGCGTCCGGTGGGCCCATTCGGCGGCGGTGATCACGACGCCGCCGTACCGCAGCCGAAGCAACGTGCCTCCGCCCCAGCCGTCGCGCTCGCGGTCGGGGAGGCGGACGGCGCCGCGCAGGCAGCGGGCGCTGGCGGCGATCAGGCGCTCGGCCGTGACCTCGGGCGGGGCGAGTTGCTCCTGGCAGACGAAGGCGATCGGCGGGCGGTCGCCGACGCCGCAGGGGGCGCGGAAGCCGAACATCGGCCGCGCCCGGGCGCCGTCGATCCGCGGCAGCGAGGCGAACGACGGATCCTCGCCCGCCGCCGCCACCACCCGCCGAAGCTCGACGCAGAAGGGCTCGATCGGCTGGCGCGCCGCCGCCGGCGACGCCGCCGCCACCGCCGCCATCAGCGCCGCCGTTCCGGCCCAGGCCTTCATCGCTCGCCGCATCCCGCCGAAGTTACGCTCCCGATGTGAGCCCCCGCTGAACCGCCGGCCCTCGGGCCAGCCCCCATCCGCCGAGCCCGCTGGCGACCCCGGCACGGCCGTGCTCTTGGTACCAGGCGGCGGGCTGCCTCTGCCGACGGCCAATCCATTGGCACTGTGACGAAGGGTCGATTCCATTCGCGAGCGCGGTCGCTGCAACGAGAACAAAATAGGAATCGCAAAACCGGATTGGTTCTGTCATGGTGGAGGCGTGCAAGGCCGACTCGTCCTTCGAAGCGTTCCACCCACCGCCAGGGGCCGCTCCGCGGAAAGTCACGCTTCGCACCGCCAGGCCGCGAACTTCATGAACTTCACCTCGCCCCGCGCCGCCGGCGAGGCCCGGCGCGGAGACGCGGGCGAAATCGTCAGTCATGCACCGTCAACTTCCTCAACTTCCGCGCGGTCGCGCCGGGCCGCTGAAGGCCGCTGAGCCGCGATGAGCCTTGGCCCCATCCTCGCCTTCCTCCTCGCCGCCGCCGCCCAGGCCACGCCGCCCGGCTCGGCGCTCGAGGCTTTCTTCATCGGGCGGACCGAAGGGCAGGGGACGGCGAACGTCGCGCTGGCCGGCCGCCACTCCGTGCGCGACCGCGCCCGCGGCTGGCGCGACCGCAACGGCACGCTCGTCCTCGACCAGGTCGTCGAGGAGGAGGGCAAGCCGCCGCGGCGGCGCGTCTGGCGGCTGACCCGCGCCGGCGGCAACCGCGTCGGCGGCACGATCAGCGACGCCCGGGGCCAGGTCGCCGGCGAGCTCAGCGGCAACACGCTCCACCTTCGCTACCGGCTCGCCGAAGGCCCCTCGGTCGAGCAGTGGATCACGCTCCAGCCGGGCGGCCGCACCGCGACCAACCGCATGACCTTCCATCGCTTCGGCCTTCGAGTCGCCACCGTCAATTCGACGATCAGGAAGGTCGAATGACGGCTTTCCCGCGACCCTGCCAGGCGTCCACTTCGTCCACTTCGTCCACTTCGTTCACTTCGTCCAACTTCCCCGCCGCGATCGCGCGTCAGGCGTCCACTTCGTCCACTTTGCACGCGGCGACGGCGCGTCAGGCGTCCATTTCGTCCGCTTTGCCGCGCGGCTCGCGCCGCCGGTCGAGCGCGCCTTCCATCCAGGGCGGATTGGGGATGTTCGCGGTCGCCTGGTGGAGGTAGCGCGACCAGCGCTGCGAAAGGTCGTCGAAATAGGGGTCGTCCTCGCCGATCCGCCGCGTCAGCAGCGGCCGGGCCGGGTCGCGCGGCATCACCATCAGGTCGATCGGCCGGGCGACGCCGAGATTGGACCGCATCGCGCTGTCGAACGACAGGAAGCCGAACTTCACCGCCTCGTGGAGCGGCGTCTCGAAGGTCAGGCCGCGGTCGAGGATCGGCTTGCCATATTTGGTCTCGCCGATCTGGAGGAAGGGCACTTCGGGCGTGCATTCGATGAAATTGCCGGCGCTGTAGATGAGGTAGAGCGCCGGCGGGCCGTCGCCGATCCGACCGCCAAGGAGGAGCGAGACCCAGCTTTCGATGTTGATCGCCCGAAGCGCCTCGCCGACCGTGGCATTGGCCCGCTGCACCGCCTCGCCGACGAGCTGCGCGGCGCGGAACATGCTGGCGGCGTCGTTCAGGGTGCGGTTGAGCCCGGCCGCGGCCGCCTCGGCGGCGTCGGCGGGGGAGACATTGGGCGGCGGCAGCCCCTCCTGCAGGAGGCCGATTACGGACTGGCTCATCGACAGGCTGCCGGCGGTGCAGGCGAAGATCCGGCGCCCCGGCGCGTCGGCCAGCGTGTGCAGCTTCTTGAACGAGGAGAAATTGTCGACCCCCGCATTGGTCCGCGTGTCGGCGATCATGACGAGGCCGGCGTCGAGCAGCATGCCCAGGCAATAGGTCATGCCGCGCGAGACTAGTCCCGGCGCGCCCGCTGTCCACCCCGGCGGCGCCCTCGGCTTGCGCTCTGCGTCCGCTTCGGCACGGCCCACCCCGTCGGCCCGTGGCGGGCGGAACGGACGCCCGGGCGGGGACGTTTCTAATCTGTGTCAATTCCGGCACATCCCCGAATCAGGAGATCGATCGTGCAGGACCGCAACGACCAGAATAGCGACCGCCAGCAACAGCAAGGCGGGCAGGGCCAGCAGCAGCAACAGCAGCAGCAGGGCGGCCAGGGCCAGCAGGGCGGCCAGGACTTCCAGCGCCAGCAGCAGCAGGACAGCGACCGCCAGGGTCAGCAGGGCGGCCAGGGCCAGACCGGTACCGGCCAGGACAGCGATCGCCAGCAGCAGCAGCAGGGCGGCCAGGGCCAGCAGGGCGGCCAGGACCGCCAGTCGGACCAGCAGGACCGCCAGCAACAGCAGCAGTCCGAGCCCGGCCGTCAGGGCGGTCTGGGCGGCAGCCAGGGCGCCGAGCCCGGCCGCACCAGCGAGCAGGACGACCAGCAGCGCTAGGCGATGCCGAAGCGAAGGGGCCGCCGGTAGCGGGCGGCCCTTTCGCCAACCCGGGAATCGCCGGTTTTTCACCTGCGGGGGCCCGGCCTGAAGGCCAGCTACCCGCAAAAGCC
This sequence comes from Allosphingosinicella sp., assembly GCA_036386375.1. Taxonomy (GTDB): domain Bacteria; phylum Pseudomonadota; class Alphaproteobacteria; order Sphingomonadales; family Sphingomonadaceae; genus Allosphingosinicella. Next base: position 3,239 of record DASVVV010000090.1, read on the forward strand.
AAGTGCCCGAGCGTTTCCGCCCGGGCACCCGTGAGACGGCTTGCGCCGTCTACCCCCTTTTGGTGCTTCGGCCCGCGCGCTCTTCCTACCTCGCAAAGGAAAAGCGGGACCGAAGCGTCCCCGAACCAGGCCTTTAAGTCCTTGGTTGCGTGGAAACTACGGTATTGAGGCCGCCTCGCCTTGTCACCGCGCGATTGAGCGCGCCACGGCTTTTCGGCTGTGCCTGTGGCGGCTTGGCCACAGAAGTTGCGAACCATCCGCAACACCGGGCCGTGGGGGCGGCGGTTGCCTTGCCGCAGAGCCCACCCTAAGGCCCGGAGCCACCTCTCTTCCAACCCGGATGCCGCCCTCGATGCGCCTCTCCCGCTACTTCCTCCCGGTGATGAAGGAAATGCCGGCCGACGCCCAGATCGTCAGCCACAAGCTGATGCTGCGCGCCGGGCTGGTGCGCCAGACCTCGGCCGGCATCTATGCCTGGCTGCCGCTGGGCTTTCGGGTGCTCAAGCGGATCGAGCGGATCGTGCGCGAAGAGCAGGACCGCGCCGGCGCGATCGAGCTTCTGATGCCGACGATCCAGTCGGCCGAGCTGTGGCGCCAGTCCGGGCGCTTCGACGCCTACGGCCCCGAAATGCTGCGCTTCCCGGACCGCAAGGGCAGTGAGATGCTCTTCGGCCCCACCAACGAGGAGATGATTACGGCCCTCTTTCGCGACGCGGTGAAGTCGTACCGGGACCTGCCGCGGACGCTCTACCACATCCAGTGGAAGTTTCGCGACGAGGTCCGACCCCGCTTCGGCGTGATGCGCGGGCGCGAGTTCCTGATGAAGGACGCCTACAGCTTCGATCTCGACGAGGTCGGACTTCGGGCGAGCTACGAGGCGATGTTCGTCGCCTACCTTCGCACCTTCGCCCGAATGGGCCTGCAGGCAGTGCCCGTACGCGCGCCGACCGGGCCGATCGGCGGCGAGCTCAGCCATGAATTCCACATCCTCGCCGACACCGGCGAAAGCACGCTCTTTTACGACGCCGCGCTCGAAGCGGTCTCGCACGACGAGCTGCTCTCCGCCGACGCTTCGACGATCGCTCGCCTCACCGGCCTCTACGCGATGGAGGAGGAGGAGCATGCCAAGGTCCAGGACTGCCCCGTTCCCGTCGAGCGGCTGCGCTCGCGGCGCGGCATCGAGGTGGGCCACATCTTCGCCTTCGGCACCAAGTACAGCGCCAGCATGGGCCTTTCGGTGCAAATTCCGGACGGCGGCAGCGTGCACCCGCAGATGGGGAGCTACGGCGTCGGGGTCTCCCGGCTGATGGCGGCAATCATCGAGGCGAGTCACGATGAAGCCGGGATCGTCTGGCCCGACAGCGTCGCCCCGTTCGCGGTCGGCCTTGTCAACATGCGTGCCGACGACGGCAGCGTCACCAGCGCCGCCGACGAGATTTACGGACGGCTGCACGAGGCCGGGGTCGAGACGCTCTACGACGACCGCGACGAGCGCGGCGGCGCCAAGTTCGCGACGATGGACCTGATCGGCCTCCCCTGGCAGCTGATCGTGGGCCCGCGCGGCCTCGAGCGCGGCGTCGTCGAGCTCAAGCGCCGCGCCACCGGCGAGCGCCAGGAGCTCTCGATCGAAAGCGCGCTTGCGAGGCTCACGGGATGAGGCGACGACACGTCCTTCCAGCGAAAGCTGGAATCGCCTTTCTTCTGCTGGGGAAGAACAATGAGATCCCAGCTTTCGCTGGGATGACGGCTTGATGGGGCCGTCATGATCCTCTCGCGCTACGAGCGGATGATCGCGCGGCGATATTTGCTGCCGGGCAAGGGCGAGGGGTTCATTTTCCTTGTCGCGGGGATCAGCCTGGTCGCCGTCATGCTCGGCGTCGCCGCGTTGATCATCGTCATGAGCGTCATGAACGGATTTCGCGCCGAGCTGTTCGACAAGGTGGTCGGCCTCAACGGCCATGCCGTGATCACGGGCTATCGCGGCCGGCTCGACGAATGGCGGCCGATCCTCGATCAGGCGCGCCGCACGCCCGGCGTGGTCTCAGCCTCGGCATTGATCGAGCAGCCGCTGATGGCCACCAATGAGGGTCGGGTCGAAGCGATCCTGCTTCGAGGCGTTCCGCGCCGCGACATCGTCACCAACCCCACGCTCAACCGGAACGTCATCGCCGGTTCGATGGCGGCGCTGCGCCCCGGGACCGACAATGTCGCGGTCGGCTCACGGCTCGCGGAGCAGCTGGGCCTCAGCGTCGGCAGCTCGATCACCATCTTGTCGCCGGAAGGACGAACGACTCCCTTCGGCACGGTGCCCCGCATCGTCGATTATCGGGTGGCGGCGGTCTTCGAGGTCGGACTGTACGATTTCGACAAGGCGTTCGTGGTCATGCCGATCGAGGAGGCGCAAAGCTTCCTCATGCTCGGCGATGCGGTCGGCATGATCGAGGTCGAGACGGCGGATCCGGAGCGGGTCCAGGAGATCCTCGCGCCGCTCGCCGACGCTCTCGGCAACCGCGCCACCGTCAACGATTGGCGCTCGATGAACTCGGCTTTGTTCGAGGCGCTCCAGGTCGAGCGCGTGGCGATGTTCATCGTTCTTTCGATCATCGTCTTGGTCGCGGTCTTCAACATCCTTTCCTCGCTGATCATGCTGGTGCGCGCCAAGACGCGCGACATAGCCATCCTGCGTACGATGGGCGCCACCCGCGGCGGCCTGATGAAGGTGTTCATGACCGTGGGCGTCACGATCGGCGTCCTCGGCATACTTGCCGGCATGATCCTCGGCGCCATCTTCCTTTATTACCGCCAGGGCGTCATCACCTTCGTCCAGTGGGTAACTGGGCAGAATCTTTGGGATCCGTCGGTCCGCTTCCTGACCGAGCTTCCGGCCAAGACCGATCCGTTCGAGGTGACGGCCATCGTCCTGATGGCGCTCGTGCTGAGCTTCCTGGCGACGCTTTACCCCGCCTGGAAAGCGGCAAGCACCGACCCCGTCCAAGTGCTTCGCTATGAGTGAGGTGCTCGCCGTCCGCGGGCTCAAGCGGACTTTCGAGCAGGCGGGCGTGCGGATCGAGGTGCTGCGCGGGGTCGACCTCGACGTCCGTCAGGGCGAGATCGTCGCGTTGCTCGGGCCTTCGGGCTCCGGCAAGTCGACCCTGCTCCAGGCGGTGGGGCTGCTCGAAGGCGGGTTCGAAGGCTCGATCAGGATCGCCGGCGAAGAGGTTGCCGAGCTGTCGGACGCGAACCGCACCCGGGTGCGCCGCGACACGCTCGGCTTCGTGTACCAGTTCCATCATCTGCTGCCCGATTTCAGCGCGCTCGAAAATGTCGTCATCCCGCAGCTGGTCCGCGGTACCGTGCGTGCCGAGGCCGACGACCGCGCGTCTTCGCTGCTCGGCGCGCTCGGCCTGTCGGAGCGGCTGACGCACCGGCCGAGCAAGCTTTCCGGCGGCGAGCAGCAGCGCGTCGCCGTTGCCCGCGCGCTCGCCAACCGGCCCGCGCTCGTGCTGGCCGACGAGCCAACCGGCAATCTCGACGAGGCGACCGCGGACATCGTCTTCGCCGAATTCCTCCGCCTGGTCCGCGACGAAGGCAGCGCCTCGCTCGTTGCCACCCACAACGAGCGCATCGCGGGAAAGATGGACCGCGTGCTGCGTTTGCACGACGGCGTGCTGGAATAGCGGGACCTCGCCTCCCGCGTCGATGCGGGAGTGTTTTCGGAATGGCGCGACCCTCACATCTGCTGATCCGCGCCCTGCTTCTGGCCGGCCTCGCCGCGACGACGCCAGGCTGCGACTGGATGCAGAGGAAGGAGCCGCCAGATCAGAAAGGCGAGAATGAGCGGCGGCGCGAGCGCGAGGCGCAGCTTCGGCGCGCCTGCGCGTCCGAGCTGACCTACGACCGCCTCAAGGAATATGCGTTCGACGAGGCACAGCGGATCCGCGGTCGCGACGAGCGGCTGCTCGACGACATCGCCACTGCCTCGGTCGTGCGGATGGAAGAGCCGGTGGTGAAGTCGCGCGACGAGGAGCTCAACGTCACCGTCTGCACCGGCCGTTTCATCCTCGAGCTGCCGCCGGGGGCGGTGAACGCGTTCGACGGCGAGCGCCGCCTTGCCGCCGATGTCGAATATGCCGCCCAGGCCGCCGTGGACGGCAGCGGCCTCGTCTATCACATGACGGGAGCGGAGCCGATCATCTATCGCCTCGCCACCGTGGGCGGGCTGCGGGCGGTCGCGCCGCCGCAGATCGCCGCCGCCGAGCCGCCGCCAGCGCCGGTTGTCCAGCCGACGCCCGCAGCCGTGCCGCCCCCGCCCCGCCAACCGGCGCCGTCCGCTCCGCCGCCGCAGCGCGCGTCGCAGGCGCCGGCCAGAGCGAGCGCGCCGGCGCGGCCGAGCTACAATTGCCGCCACGCGGGAACCCGCACCGAGATCATGGTCTGCGCCAATCCCGGCCTCGCGGCCAGTGACCGGCGGATGGCCTCGGTCTATTATGCGGCGATGGCCGATGCGGACGGCGGTACGCGGAGCGCGCTTCGCCGCAGCCGCGACCGCTTCCTCGCCCGGCGCGAGCGCTGCTCGAGCGAAGCCTGCGTCGCCGCCGCCTATGAGGAGCGGGTGCGTGAGATAAGACAGATTGCGGGGGAGTAACGCGGACTCCCGCGGCGACATCGACGCGTGGCCATGGTTGAATTGCGTCTGCTGCCAAAAGGGATCAATCTTTCCTGCCGCTACATTGACGACGGCGCAGTGTAGGCGCAGCATCGCCGGCCTACTTATGCGGGAGTCGCGCCATGCATCTGACAGAGCAGCAGGCCGTTGACGATCTTCAAAGGTTTCCCCCTGCCGAAACCTGCCGACTGATTCCTTTCGAGTCTGCGCGGATCCTTCGGCCTTCCAAGAAAATCATCTTCCTGATCGTGCAGGGGGAGAAGCCGTACATCAACATGGGGGTATCGCTAAGCCCCTGGATCTACGTGACGCAGCCCGACTACTGGCGCTACGACGTCCATGGCTGCATCGGCGGCATTCTCCTTCCCGAGACCGCACCATATGTCGCCTTTGCCGACGCTACCTTCATGCACGGCACTAAGGGCATCGAGGTGGTCGGCTTCGACTCTTTCCAGCAGATCGATCTCTAGCGCCCCTTCACACGGTTGTGGATAAGGGCGACGGCAGCGCTTTCGCGAATCGTTACCGCCCTTATAGTTCGGCCATGGCCGCGCCTTACGTCCCGCTGCGCATCTTTTCCTGCTACACGATGCTCGAGGGGGCGATCGATCCCAAGGCCGTGGCGAAGCAGGCGAAGCGGCTCGATCTGCCGGCGGCGGCGATCGCCGACCGCAACGGCCTTTACGCCGCCATGCCCTTCACCGACGCCTGCCTCGCCGCGGGCGTGCAGCCGATCATCGCGACGATGCTGGCGGTCGCCCGGCCCGCCGGTTCGGCCGGACCGTCGGCGATCGACTGGCTCGCCCTCTACGCCCAGGACGAGCGCGGCTATGCCAACCTCTGCTCGCTTGTATCCTCCGCCCATCTCGACCGGCCGATCGAGGAGCAGGCGCATGTCGCTTTCGAAGCGCTGGAGGGGCGGACCGACGGCGTGATCGCCCTCACCGCCGGAGCGGAAGGGGCCTTGGTGCGCCTGCTCGCGCAAGGCCAGCTATCCGATGCGGACAGCTATCTGGGTGCGCTTGAGACGCTGTTCCCGCGTCGGCTCTATCTCGAGCTGAGCCGGCGCGGGGATGCCGACGAGCAGGCGGCCGAGGCGGCCCTGATCGATCTCGGTTATGCGCGCGACCTGCCGCTCGTCGCCACCAACCCGGCCGCTTATGTCGAGGCGCACTTCCACCTCGCGCACGACGCCATGCTCTGCATCGCCCAGTCGAGCCCGATCGCGCGCACGGACCGAATCCGCTCGTCGACCGAAGCTTGGCTCAAGCCGCCGGCGGAGATGCGCAGGCTGTTCGCCGATCTCCCGGAAGCGATCGAGAATACGTCCGTCATCGCCCGCCGCTGCGCCTTCGGAGCCCCGAAGCGCCGGCCGATCCTGCCGCGCAGCGCGGCCGATCTCGACGCCGAGGCCGACCAGCTCCGCCGGGACGCCCGTGCCGGGCTCGAACAGCGCCTCGCGGCGTACGAGGATCTGGGCGAGGCGGAGCGGAAGGCCTATTTCGACCGGCTCGATTTCGAAACCGACGTGATCGTCGGCATGGGCTTTCCGGGCTATTTCCTGATCGTCGCCGACTTCATCAAATGGGCGAAGGACCATGGCATCCCGGTCGGTCCGGGACGCGGCTCCGGCGCCGGCTCGGTGGTGGCCTGGGCGCTCACCATCACCGACCTCGACCCGATCCGCCTCGGCCTGCTGTTCGAACGCTTCCTCAATCCCGAGCGCGTGTCGATGCCGGACTTCGATATCGATTTCTGCGAAACGCGGCGCGGCGAAGTCATTCGCTACGTACAGGAGCGCTGGGGCGCCGACCGCGTCGCCCAGATCATCACCTTCGGGAAGCTCAAGGCGCGCGCCGTTCTCAAGGACACGGGCCGCGTCCTGCAAATGCCCTACGGCCAGGTCGACCGCCTCGCCAAGCTGGTTCCGAACCACCCAACCGATCCGTGGAGCCTGGAGCGGGCGTTGAACGGCGTGCCGGAACTCGCCGCCGAATACCGGAACGACGCCGACGTGCGCCGGCTGTTCGACCTGGCGATGAAGCTCGAGGGCCTGCCGCGCCACAGCTCGACCCATGCCGCGGGCGTGGTCATCGGCGATCGGCCGCTGGACCAGCTTGTCCCCCTCTACCGCGACCCGCGCTCCGACATGCCGGTCACCCAGTTCGACATGAAATATGTCGAGGCGGCAGGCCTGGTGAAGTTCGATTTCCTCGGCCTCAAGACTTTGTCGGTGCTCCGCAAGGCCGCCGAGATGCTGGCGAGCCGCGGCGTCGAGGTCGATCTCGACCATCTCGCCTGGGACGATCCCGACGTCTACGCGCTCCTCCAGCGCGGCGAGACGGTCGGCGTGTTCCAGCTCGAATCCGAAGGCATGCGCCGGACGCTGGCGGCAGTGAAGCCGACCTGCTTCGAGGACATCATCGCGCTGGTCTCGCTCTACCGGCCGGGACCGATGGACAACATTCCCGCTTTCGGCGCGCGCAAGAACGGCCGCGAGGAAATCGCTTATCCCCATCCGTTGCTCGAGGACGTGCTGAAGGAGACTTACGGCATCTTCGTCTACCAGGAGCAGGTGATGGAGGCGGCCAAGGTGCTGGCCGGCTACAGCTTGGGCGAAGCGGATCTTCTGCGCCGCGCGATGGGCAAGAAGATTCAGGCCGAAATGGACGCACAGCGCGACCGCTTCGTCTCCGGCTGCGCCGCCAACGCGATCCCGGCCGCGAAGGCGGGCGAATTGTTCGATTTGATCGACAAGTTCGCCGGCTACGGCTTCAACAAGAGCCATGCCGCCGCCTATGCGCTCGTCGCCTACCAGACGGCCTGGCTCAAGGCGCACCACCCGGTCGAATTCTACGCCGCCTCGATGTGCTTCGACATGACCCAGACCGACAAGCTCGCCGTCTTCGTCGAGGACATGCGGCGGATGGACGTCGCCTGCCTTCCGCCGTCCGTGAATGCGAGCGAGGCCGAGTTCGCCGTCGAACCTGCCGGCGAAGGCTTCGCCGTCCGCTACGCGCTCGGGGCCCTCAAGGGCGTCGGCGAGAAAGCGATGGAGCAGCTGGTCGCGGAGCGGAGCGCGAACGGGCCCTTTCGGAGCCTCGACGATTTCGCCGCGCGCGTCGATCCGCGCCTCCTCAACCGCCGCCAGATCGAGAGCCTCGCCGCCGCCGGCGCGTTCGACGAGATCGCCGAGCGCTTCGCGGCCTTCGCCGCGGCGGAGACCATCCTCGCCGCCGCCTCGAGCGCCGCCGAGGCGCGCGACACCGGCCAGGGCGGCCTGTTCGGCGAGGGGCCCGCCAACGTCGTTCCGATCCGGATGCCGACGGCGGAGCAATGGACGCTGGCGCAGCGCATGACGCAGGAGAAAGAGAGCTTCGGCTTCTACTTCTCCGCCCACCCGGTCGACAATTACCGCCACCTCGCCAGGGCGCATGGCGCGCGTACCTTTGCCGAGGTCGCCGCGCTTCCCGCGCCGGGGGACGGCGGGCGCACCGGCGCCACCATGGCGGCCTTGGTCGAGGACGTGCGCTGGCGCACCTCCGCGCGGGGCCGCCGCTACATGATGGCGACGCTGTCCGATTCCTCCGGCCAGTTCGAGGCGACGGTGTTCGACGATGCCGTTGCCGAGCAGGTGGGGGCCGCCGCCAAGTCAGGCGGCTGCGCGCTGCTTTCGGTCGAGCTGGACCGGCGGCCGGGCGAGGAGACGCCGCGTGTGACGGTGCGCAGCCTCCAGCTATTCGAAGGCCTTTCCCGCCGCACCCGCCTTCAGCTCGAGGTCGAGGCGGAGACCCCGGGCGCGCTCGCGCCGCTCGCCGCCGCGGTGGAGAGCCATCGCGGCGGTCACGGCCAGCTCTGCCTCAGGACCCGGATCGCGGGCGGCGAGGCCGAGCTGGTCCTCGGCCGCGACTTCGTCGTTGATGCCGAGCTTGCAGCCCGGCTCGAGCGGCTCGACGGCATCGCCGCGGTGCGCCTCTCCGTCCTCGAAGCGCCCCGGCTCGCGCTCGTCTCCTGATCGCGAAACCAGGCTCACGTCTTTTCTCCTCGACAGAAGGGCAAAGAGATTCCAGCTTTCGCTGGACTGACGATGGCCGGAGGGTCGCATGCTGGGTGGGATGCAGGATTACGAGCTGCGGGTGCCGCGGCTGATCGACCATGCCGAGCGCGAGCATGGCGCGCGCGAGATGGTCAGCCATTGGGCCGACGGCACGCTCACCCGCACCAATTGGGCCGGCATCGCGCGCGATGCTCGCAAGCTCGCATTGGCGCTCGAGCGGATGGGCGTGAAGCGCGGCGACCGCGTCGCCACCTTGGCGATGAACCACAGCAGCCACCTCGTCGCCTGGTACGGCGCGATCGGCATGGGCGGCGTCATCCACACGCTCAACCCGCGCCTGTTCGAGGAGCAGCTCGTCTACATCGCCAATCACGCCGAGGACAAAGTCCTGATCTACGATCGTGCCTTCAAGCCGATCGTGGAGCGGCTGAAGCCGCAATGGACCAGCATCGGCCACTATGTGTGTTTCGACGACGGCGAGTTCGAGGCGCTGATCGGCCGCGAGCACGGCGACTATGCCTGGGTGGAGGGGCCGGAGCGCGAGCCCTGCATGCTCTGCTATACGAGCGGCACGACCGGCAACCCGAAGGGCGTTCTCTACGAGCATCGATCGACGATGATCCACGCTCTTGCCGAGCTGCAGCCGGCGATCTTCGATCTCTCCGCCGAAGCCGTGGCGCTGCCGGTGGTTCCCTTGTTCCATGCCGCCGGCTGGGGCCTCCCCTTCGCGGGGGCGGCGGCGGGCATCAAGTTCGTCTTCTCCGCGGTGAACGAGCCGCAGGTCCTGTGCCGCCTGATGAACGAGGAGAAGGTCACCCACTCCGCCGGAGTGCCGACCGTCTGGTTCGCCATGTTCCAATATATGGATGCGTCCGGCACCGCGCCGGAGCATCTCAAGGTCGTCACGATCGGCGGCTCCGCCGCACCCCGCGCGATGATCGAGCGGCTGATGAAGATGGGCATCCGCGTCAACCACGCCTGGGGCATGACCGAGACTTCGCCGATCGGCACGATGGGCGCACCTTCCCACGACTGGGAGGAGCTCTCGTTCGAGGAGCAGGTCGAGCAGACCACCAAACAGGGGCGGGTGCCGTTCGGCGTGGAGCTTCGCGTCGTCGACGGGGAGGGGCGGGTGCAGCCGCGCGACGGTCAAAGCTCGGGGCGTCTCCAGATCCGCGGTCCCTGGATCATCCGCCAATATTTCCAGGACGAGAGCGGCCCCTGCATCGATGCCGAAGGCTGGTTCGACACCGGCGACGTCGCCGTGCTCCATCCCGACGGGACGATGCAGATCACGGACCGTGCCAAGGATGTCATCAAGTCGGGCGGCGAATGGATCAGCTCGGTCGAGCTGGAAAATTGCGCCGTCGGCTGCGCCGGCATCGCCGAAGCGGCGGCGATCGGCATCCCGCACCCCAAGTGGGACGAGCGCCCCCTGCTGCTGGTAGTGAAGAAGGAGGGGGTGGACGTAACTTCCGACACGGTGCGGGCCCATCTGGCGAAGCATGTCGCCAAATGGTGGCTCCCCGACGAGATATTGTTCGTCGAGAGCCTTCCGCACACCGCCACCGGCAAGCTCCTCAAGACGGCGCTTCGCGAGCAATATCGCGGCTGGCAGCTGCCGGAAGCCGCCGGAGCGGCATAATATTTTTACCTGAAGCGGTTAGTCGGGCGCCATGCTGCAATGGCGCGCATCCACATTCCTGGCTCAGGCGCCGACGAGCCGCGCCCAGGTCTCGCTCGATCGCCTCGCGCCGACCCACCAAGCGCCGGACAAAGCGTCGGGTGTGATGAGGATTGGGCGATGACCCGGCCGAAGCTTCTCATCGTCGTCGACACCGAGGAGGAGTTCGACTGGTCGAGGCCTTTCTCGCGCGAAGCCACCTCCACGCGCACGATCCCGGCCCAGGCGCGAGCGCACGAAATCTACGACCGCTTCGGCATCGTCCCGACCTATGTGGTCGATTATCCGGTTGCGACCGATCCGCGCGCCGCCGCGTTTCTACGAGCTCTGAAGGGGGCGGGCCGAGCGGAGATCGGCACCCACGTCCATCCTTGGGTCACGCCGCCGCATGCGGAGAAGGTGAACCCCCGAAACTCTTACCATTGCAACCTGCCGCCGGACCTCGAGCGCGCCAAGATCGTCGCCGCCACCGAGGCGGTGGAACAGGCGTTCGGCGAGCGGCCAATCGTCTTCAAGGCGGGCCGCTACGGCTTCGGCCCCACTACGGCGCGCGTCATCGCCGAGCTGGGCTACCGTATCGACTGCAGCAAGCTTCCCTACACCGATCTTCGCCCGGACGGCGGCCCGGACTTTCGCGGCACGCCGCCGGATCCGCACTGGCTGGCGGAGGGGCCGCTCGAAGTGCCGCTGACGATCGGCTTCTTCGGCGCCGCCGCCGGCATCGGTCCGAAGGTTGAGCGATTGTTCGATTCGCCGGGCGCCGCTCGCCTTCGGCTACCAGGGCTCCTTGCTCGCAGCGGGGTGGTCACCCGCTCGCGGCTGACGCCCGAGGGTGTCCCCGCGGAGGAGCAATGCCGGCTGATCGAGGCGCTGGTCCGCCGCGGCCAGCGGGTCTTCACCCTCGCTTATCACAGTCCGAGCCTGGAGCCGGGCCACACGCCCTATGTGCGCAGCGACGAGGATCTGGCGCAGTTTCTCGCCGCCATTCACACCGTGCTGACTTTCTTCCGCGACCGGATCGGCGGCCGCTTCACGACGCTTACGCAGCTCTATCGCGACCTTTCCGACGCGCGCGCCGCGGCCTGAGGCCGCTCGGCGCGCTGCTGCCGTCCCGCAAAGACGTCGCCGAAGAAGCTGTCCGCATACCAGAGCGGGGCCTGGTCCGCGTTGGCGATCTCGCGGGCGATCAGGTAATTGAGCTGGGCGAACTTGGCGCCGGCCCGCCAGTCGAACGGAAGGCTGAGGTCGTCCGAGGGCTTGTGGTAATGCTCGTCGAGGAATTCGGTGAAGCGGCGCCGTCCCTCGCCGGCGAAACCGGTCATCAGAAACACGGAAGGCACGCCTTCGCGAACGAACTTGTAATGGTCGGAGCGAGTGAACAGACCCTCGTGCGGCAGCGGATCGGGCGACAGTCTGACGTTCATCCTGGCCGCGGCCCGTTCGACGATCGGCCCTAGCGTGGAATGCTCGGCGCCGAAGGCCGTGACGTCCTGGAAGTCGTAGGTGAGGATCGGCATGTCCAGATTGACCACCGCCGCGATCCGGCCCGGCGTCGCCGGGTGCCGGGCGAGATATTCCGCGCCGAGCAGCCCCTTCTCCTCCGCCGTGACCGCGGCGAACAGCACTGGCCGGCGGGGACGGTTGCCCGGAAGGCTCATCTGCCGCGCCACTTCGATCAGTGTGGCGATGCCTGTAGCGTTGTCCATCGCGCCGTTTCGAATGCGGTCCTCATTCTCCGCGCCGGCTGCTTCTCGGGTCGTGCCGAGCCCGTCGAGATGCGCCATCATCAGCACATATTCGTTGGCCAGGACCGGATCTGTACCCGGAAGCACGGCGAGCACGTTGGGGCTGGTAAAGCGGCTGAGCTCCGCGCCTCCGCGCTCGATCCGTGCCGACGGCGCCAGCTCGAAGCCGCGCGGGCGGCGGCTGGCGGGGCTGCTCAGGATGCCCGGCAGCGGGTGTCCGGCGGCGGCGAACAGCGGCGCGGCCGCAGGGCCGTTGATGACCGCGGTGAAGCGCAGTTCGTGCGGTACGTGGGGGCCGCCGTCCGGTCGCATCCAGGTCGTGCCCGGCCGCGCGACCAGCGTCCGGTATCGGACCCATTGCGTCGCCTCGCTGTCCGGGCCGGCCCAGACGGTGACGAGGCCGACTGCGCCCCGGGCCGCGGCCATCCTCGCCTTGTCGCCGTTGAGATGGGCAGCGACGTCGCTCGGCGTGCCGGGCGGCGTCCCGTTCAGCACGACGACGATCTTGCCGGTGACATCCAGTCCTCGATAATCGTCGAAGCCGCGCGCCGGCAGGTCGATGCCGTAGCCGGCAAAGACCATCGGCGCTTCCAGCCGAAGCGGCGTCGGATCCGGGCTCGGCCGGACCATGAGTTCCTGCCCGTGGGTGAAGCTTCTCCCGCCGACGGTGAGGCGCGGCGTCCCCGCCGAAGCGAAGCCGATGAATTCGACCGGCTGCAGCCACTCGCCGTTCGCCGCCGGGCGAAGGCCCAGTTCCTGGAACTGCGAGGCGACGTAGCGCGCTGCGATCTCATAGCCGCGAGTCCCCGCCTCCCGGCCTTCGAGCAGGTCATCGGCCAGGAAGGCGACGTGGGCGCGGAAGGCCTCGGGCGTGAATATCGTCGTCGCAGGCGCCGCCGGCTGGGCGGCGGCCGTCGCCGCCGTCGCAAAGGCGCCGAACGCGGCCAGCATTTGCTTGAGCTTCATCGTCGCGTCCTCGGCTTTCGGGGTAGGAACCATCGGATCGCGACAGCCCCTGCCGCGCGCCGCGGAACGCTGCAACAATTGAAACGATTTTCCTCTTCTTCCAGCACTTTGCTGACACCCCGGTGGGGGAAACGGCTCCCCGTCGCCACCGCGTCGGCGCAAATTGAATGAGTCTCCTTACAGTCAGCTTATGTTCAACTCGTCTATGAAAAAGAACGGTTCGTCGCTCGACGACAGCGGCCAGGGAGTGAAGCAGATGTTGGTTTCGATCTTCGGCAAGAGCGGCGAGACCTTCCCGCACGATCCGTCGCGGCGCGGCTATCACGTCGTCTACCGCGAAAACGAGGTGAACCACTGCCCCGGCTGCGGACGCTCGCACTGGTATGTCGGCCGGCTCTCCGCCGAATGCGGCTTTTGCGGGACGGCGCTGCCGCTCGCCGATGCCGGCACTTACGGCGTCGGCCTGGTCCGTCGCGGTCTCCCGGTCCGCGAGGACTTCGCGCACGCCGCCTGATCGGGACGTCCTCTCAAGGTGTTGGCGGCGACTTCGCCTTGCCCTCCTTCACATCGCTGTTATAGACGCCGCCTTGCCGTGGCCCGGCGGGCGTGGCGGAACTGGTAGACGCGCTGGATTTAGGTTCCAGTGGGCAACCGTGGGGGTTCGAGTCCCTCCGCCCGCACCAGCTCCGCTCGCAAGCGCGCGCGAAGCCGCACCCAATCCGGTCGTGAAGGTTCGAGCCGATCATGCAGACTGTCGAGACGTTGAACGAGGGGCTCAAGCGCGCCTTCCGCATCACCATCCCCGCCAAGGAGATCGACGAGCGCGTCAGCAAGGAGCTGAAGACGATCGCGCCGCAGGTGCGGATGCCCGGCTTCCGGCCCGGCAAGGTGCCGGCGAACCTGGTCCGCAAGATGCACGGGCCCGCGCTGGAGCAGCAGGCGCTCGAGAGCGCCGTCCAGGAAGGCGTCCAGCAGCTGATGAGCGAGCGGCGCATCCGCCCGGCGATGCAGCCGAGCGTCGAGCTCGAGGAAGGCGGCCCCGGCCAGGACGCGGTGGTCAAGGTCGAGGTCGAGACGCTCCCCGAAGTCCCTGAAGCGAAGATCGACGGCCTGACGATCGAGCGCTACAGCGTCGAGATCACCGACGAAATGGTCGACGAGGCGCTGGAGCGCCTCGCCTCGGGGCAAAAGAGCTTCGAGCCGGCGCCGGCTTCGCGCACGGCCCAGCAGGGCGACCGGCTGCTGATCGACTTCGAAGGCAGGGTCGACGGGGAGCTGTTCGAAGGCGGCACCGGCGAGGGCATGGCGGTCGAGCTCGGCTCCGGCCGGCTGATCCCGGGCTTCGAGGATCAGCTGGTCGGCGCCAAGGCCAACGACCAGCGCAAAGTCAGCGTCACCTTCCCCGACGACTATCCCACCGACTACCTTCAGGGGCGCGACGCCACCTTCGAGGTGACCGTGGCCGAGGTGCAGGTCGCGAGCGAGGTCAAGGCGGACGAGGATTTCGCCAAGTCGATGGGGCTGGAAAGCCTCGATCAGTTGCGCGGGCTGCTCCGCACGCAGGTCGAGCAGGAGCTTAACGGCCTCACCCGCACGCATATGAAGCGCCAGCTGCTCGACCAGCTCGCCGCCAGCCATGATTTCGCGGTGCCCGCCTCGATGGTGGACGCCGAGTTCGACCAGATCTGGCGCCAGCTCGAGCATGAGGCGAGCCACGAGGCCGACCCCGAAGCGGCGCGGGCCGAGATGGAGAAGGAGCGCGACGAATATCGCAAGATCGCCGAGCGGCGCGTGCGGCTCGGGCTGCTTCTTTCCGACATCGGCCAGAAGAACGGCGTCGAGGTGTCGCAGCAGGAGATGAACCAGCTGATCATGCAGGCCGCGCAGCAATACCGACCCGAGCAGCGCCAGCAGTTCCAGGACTATATTCGCGGCAACGCGATGGCCGCGGCGCAGCTGAGGGCGCCGCTGTTCGAGGACAAGGTGGTCGATTTCCTGTTCGGCAAGGCGGAGGTCAGCGAGCGCCCGGCGACGCGCGAGGAGCTGGAAGCGGCGATCGAGGCCGAGGAGGGGCATGTCCACGGCCCCGGCTGCGGCCACGATCACGACCATGACCATGCCGACGCGCCGGCCGCCAAGGCCAAGGTCAAGGCCAAGGCGAAAAAGGTCTCGGCCAAGGCCGCCGCAAAGGATGACGAGCCCGCCGCGGACAAGGCTTCGCCGGAGAAGGCCGCGGCCAAGCCGGACGCTCCCGCCGGGGAACCCGCGAAGCCGGCCAGGAAGGCCGCGCCCAAGAAGGCGGCGCCCAAGAAGGCCTGACCCCAAAATCGGCATGCGCTTGTCCCGCGCCGCCGCTTGTCCTTAAAGGAAGACGGCCCCTAAGGTCCGGGCCGACGTGAGCGGGGAGAGCGGATGAGCATCGCGGCAGGCAATTTGCGCGTCGCCGTGCTGCTCCCCTGCTTCAACGAGGAAGCGGCGGTCGCCCAGACCGTCCAGGCGTTCCGCGCCGCGCTGCCGGGCGCGCAGATCTACGTCTACGACAATAACAGCGCCGACGAGACCGCCGAGCGCGCCGCCGACGCCGGCGCCGTCGTCCGCAGCGAACGGATGCAGGGCAAGGGCCATGTCGTCAGGCGCATGTTCGCCGACGTCGAGGCCGACGTCTATGTGATGGCCGACGGCGACGCCACCTACGACGCGTCCGCGGCGCCGGCGATGATCGCGCGGCTCGTCGAGGAGCGGCTCGACATGGTCGTCGGCGCCCGCCAGTCCGAGGTCGAGGCCGCCTATCGCCGCGGCCACCGGCTCGGCAACCGCCTCTTCACCGGCCTCCTCTCCAGCCTGTTCGGCCGCAGCTTCAGCGACATCTTCTCGGGCTACCGCATCTTCTCGCGCCGCTTCGTCAAATCCTTCCCGGCGCTGTCGCGCGGCTTCGAGACCGAGACCGAGATCAGCGTCCACGCGCTCGAGCTCGCCATGCCGGTCGGCGAGATCGTCACCGCCTACGGCGCCCGCCCCGAAGGGTCGCAATCGAAGCTCTCGACGTATCGCGACGGCTGGCGGATCATGCGCACCATCCTCCACCTCTACCGGATCGAGCGCCCGGTGATCTTCTACGGCAGCTTCAGCCTGTTCCTCGCCGCGCTCGCGGTGGCGCTCTCGATCCCGCTCGCCATCACCTATTTCGAGACCGGCCTGGTGCCCCGCTTCCCGACCGCGATCCTCGCCACCGGGCTGATGATCCTGGCGGCGCTCTCCTTTTTCACCGGCCTGATCCTCGACACGGTGGTGCGGGGGCGTCGCGAGGTGCGGCGGCTCCATTATCTGAGCCTGCCGGCGGTAGGCGAATAGAGGTTCGCGCGGGGACGCGGAGGACGCGGAGGCTGTGAAGTCGCCGGTTTGCGCCAGGTGCGGCGGCTCCATGATCTCACCCTGCCGACCGGTGGGGAAGACCGCAGATGCCCTCAGTCGGGCTTACGGGCGCCGTGGCGGATGCGCAGGATGTACACGGTGTCGCCGCCGACGCCCTAGCGCAGGATGTAGGGGCGCGGAATCGTCATCTCGCGGCAGCCTTCGCCGGCGTCTCGCCCGCGCTCCGGGAATTCGGCGAGGCTCTGGGCGAGGGCAAGCAGGCGGTCCGCGAGCTTCCGCCGCAGCGGGGTTGAAGGCGGCGATGTAGGTGGCGATCGCTTCGAGATCGGCGACCGCGTCGTCGGTCCAGAGGATCTTGTGCGAATCAGTCGCCCGGGCGCGGTCGCGGCGCGGGCTTGCCCCGGCCGCAGGACTGGAGCCAGCGGCCGACGGCGCCGTGGCTTATCAGCCGGCCCGCCGCTACATCGGCCTCGGCGCGGGCCTCGGCGGCCGCTTCGGCCGCGTGATCCTCGGGATCGAAAAGTGATCGCTCTGCGCCCATCGTGAGATCCTACCATTGAGACGCTCTGGGCGAAAGCATCCCCACAACCGGGGGCTACCCATTACCTATTTCGAGACGGGCCCGGTGCCGCGCTTCCCGACGGCGATCCTTGCGACCGCTGACGATCCTGGCGGCGCTCCCCTTCTTCACCGGGGTGATCCTCGACACCGTCGAGCTGAGGCGGCGCGAGCCAGCCTGCCGGCGGTGGGGGAATAGCCAGGCCATCGAAGTGGTACCCATCGGCTGGCGCGCGGGACACGCTTTGATGCGGGCGGATGATTCCCTCCTCCGGGGGCCGGTCCGCGCGCGGCCCAGCGCTCGCTGGTTTTCGAAATTGACGCTTTCCAATTCAGTCTCCAGCTTCACAGTTGCTTGGAATCGCTGCGTGGTCCGCGCCGCCCGACGGGGATCTGGAGCATGGAGCTGGCGGAGCACACACCACGAAGCCGCCGGCCTGATCCTGGACCAGCGCCAACGCCCCTTTTCATCCAAAAACTCCTAACCCATGTTAGAACCCGGAACCGAGCAGCGGGAGATACGCTCTCGCAGCGATGCCCAGATTCTACTTCCATCTCCGCAACGACCTTTCCGTCGACGACGAGGAAGGGCAGGAGCTTCCCGACCTTGCCTCAGCCGAAAAGGTCGCGCTCGCCAACATCCGGTCCATCGCCTCCGAGAACGTCCTTCAGGGCCGCCTCGACCTGTCCCATCGGATCGAAATTGCGGACGAGGCCGGGGACGTCATCCGGACCGTCACCTTTGGGGATGCGGTGGAGGTGGAGGATTAGCCGCCCGATTCGGCGGCCCCTCATTTTTGCGGATATTGGGTGAGCAATCAGGTTGATCCGGACGCAAATGCCGCATCGCTGAGGGGGCTTTGGGCGCTCTAGGTCGCAATCGGCCTAGGCTGGTCCCGCATGACGGCCGGCGCTTCCGTGCCGACGATACCGAGGTGCAAAAGCGTCAGGCCGTTCGCGTCGGTAACCGTCATCGACCACTCGGCGCGATCCCAGAAGCTTGCGGCGGCGTCGCAGATGATCCGGCCCGCCATCCGGATCGCCTCGCACTTCGCGACGGCAAGGCTGTGCAGCTCGGTGCCCTCATCGTCGTGAGACGGGTGATCGCCATCGATGTGAAAATGATACCGGGGCATCGCAAAAGCTCCTCGCCTAGGCGGGAGCACGCTGACTCTCAGCCGTCGATGCCTAAGATATTCTCGACGATGGAACGGCTTCTAACCTAGTTTAGGCAATCCGTCCCCGATTGTTTCGGGTGTGGTTTGGCAAGGTACGCAATCGGCACGCAAGCAGTGCTGCAGTGCATGACGCCGCTCATTACCGGAAGGAGGCCGCCCGCTCCCGCGAGCTGGCGGAAGGAACGGACGAGCTTACGGCCGCGCCCTTGCGCGAACTGATAAGAGACCTCGAGGCCGAGGCGGAGCGCCTCAGCCTCAATCCCCTGCGAAGAATTCCGTACGCCTATTGAGACGGCTTTTGAGCGCAGACCGCCCGGGCGAGATTGAAATTCAGCGCCCTTTGACGCTGAACGCCTCGCCAACGAGCGCCGCCGCGTGCGCCGCTGCTCGTCGGTCAGGCGCTACATTTCGGGATCGGGCGGCTCGGCCGACGACCGGTCGAGCGCGTTTGCTTCCCTGTCCAGCTCATCGGCTACCGTGCGCAGGCGCTCCCCTGCATCGGGGCTGAGAAGGTGCCGAGC
>DASVVV010000091.1:0-26730 GCA_036386375.1 Allosphingosinicella sp.
CTGTGGATGGCGGCCTTGCTCGCCGCGTTGCTCCCGGTCGACCGGCTGGTCGAGCCCGACCGCGCCGGCGGCGTGCTCGACCAGCTCGCGATCCGCGGCGTCGGCGAGGAGACGATCGCGCTCGCCAAGCTCGCCGGCCACTGGCTCAGCTTCGGACCGCCGCTGATGCTGGCGGCGCTGCCGGCCGCGGCCTTGATGAAGCTGCCGCGGGACGTGCTGCTGCGGCTCGAGCTGGGGCTTCTCGTCGGCACGCCCGGCCTCGCCGCGCTGACGGTGGGCGTGGCGGCTCTCACTTCGGGCCTGCGCCGAAGCGGCGCGCTGGCGGGGGTGCTGATGCTCCCGCTCGCGGTCCCGCTCCTCATCTTCGGGGCGGGGCTGGTCGAGCGCGGCAACGAGGCCGGCGCGCTGCAGCTGCTCGCGGCCGTGTCGCTGCTGCTCGTGGCCGGCGCGCCGTTCGCCGCCGGGACGGCGATGCGCGCCAGCCGCGACTAGGCCGCGGACGCAATCCGCACGGGCGATGCCGGCGGCGATCGGTTCGCCTCAGCTGAAGTTTCCGGCGAACTTGTCGCAGCGGTTCCGATTTCGTCGCCAGCCCTTGGGGCCTGCACCAGAGGCGCCCGATGAGGTTGGTCCCTCCGGTCCTTGCCCCCTTCTCTTCCTGCCTGCTCGCCCAGAGCGGGGAAGCGTGCGCTTCACCTTGGGGCGGCCCCGCCCCGCCGCGCCGGCGCCAGGAGCCGGGATACCTTCCTGCCTCAGCGACGCCTGGGCTGTTCCGCAAGCGGGGCGGGCGCCTGCGCAGCCGGCGCTCGCGATTCCAAATCCGAGAGCATCGCCGCAGGCGGCCCTGCCGTATCAATCGCGAACAAGGGGGGCTCCTCCAGCGGCCTGGGCGCCGATGGCGCCGATGCGGGCGGCCGACGCTCGGCATCCGCCGGCATCGCGTCGCGCGTCCGGATAAAATCCGCTGCCCGGTCGACGCATCCGGCCAGTATGAGCGACGCGGGAACGAGATAGATGAGTCTCGCAATCATCTGTGAACCCTTCCTCGCCCGGTCAGCGCCGAATGAACCAGTTTTGGGATTCATAATCGGCCCGGCCCGGGTCTCTGAAATCGGTCCACATCCATATCCAAAGCTGCCCGCGGCGATACAGCGACATGTCTGCGTAGACAAAGCGTTTTGCGAAGCCCTGATCGTAGACGGCATAGATGTAAGTGCGCCCACCGACAGTCACCGTCTGCGCTCCGACTTCAGCCCAGTCGCAATCCGTCGGATGACATTTTCCCCACAGATGCACGTGCCATGGTGGGCCTGGCGGATAAAGCTGGCCGTTCAGAATCTGGTCCTGACAGGTAAAGCGCAGAAGGGCCCTGGTCAGGCTTCGCGTGTTCGGATCGGCGTTGACCCACGAGCCATCTTCCTCCTGCGCGACACACGACGCGGTCGCGGGCGCGCTGATCGATGCAAACGCCACGAACGCTAACAAACCGAGCAGAATTCTCGGCAGTCTCCTCGCCAGAGCTGTACTCATTCCTAGTCTCCCCATTCAGAGACAATCGAGCACTGATTTCTTCCACCGACTGCGAACGCGACTCACTATCTTCGAAACATAGCAGGATTGTCATTGCCGTTAAAGGACAGGTTTAGCAGATCCCTGAGCTTGACTTGCCGCCTTTTGCCGATGCGAGCCGGCGCGGCGGTTCATTCCCCTCCCCCCGAACGCGCCACCGCAGCCGCCCCGCCTTCCCCACCGCCCCGGCGAATTCCAATCTCCATCCCCACCCCTTTTTTGAACGCGCCCCTAGCCTCCCCGTTCTCCCGCCTTATGTGGGGCCGAGCATAGCGAGGAGCGCGAGCGCCGATGGCGGACGAGGAACGCAAGCCGAAGAAGCTCCAGGTCGCCACCATGCGCCCCGACGACAGCGGTCGCGGGATCGCTCGGCTGCCGCGGGCGCTGATGACCGAGATGGGGCTGGCCGAAGGCGATGTGATCGAGCTGGTCGGCAAGCGCTCGACGCCGGCGCGGGCGGTCGGCCCCTATCCTGAGGACGAAGGCCTCGCGATCATCCGCCTCGACGGCCTCCAGCGCGCCAATGCCGAGATCGGCTCGGGCGACTTCATCGAGGTCAGGAAGGCCGAGGCCAAGCCGGCCCAGCGCGTCGTGTTCGCGCCGGCGCAGAAGAATCTGCGGCTGCACGGCTCGGCCCAGGCGCTGAAGCGCAGCTTCGGCATGAAGCCATTGACCGCCGGCGACGTCGTCGCCACCACGGGCCAGCAGCAAATGCCGCCGGGCGACATCCCGCGCGAATTGCGCCAGATGCTGACCGCGCCCGCTTATGCGCTCCAGGAGATCCGGCTGGTGGTCGTCTCGACCGCGCCCAAGGGCATCGTCCTGATCGACGCCAATACCGAGGTCGAGCTTCGCCCCGAATATACCGAGGCCAAGGAGACCCGGCGCGCCGACGTTACCTATGACGACATCGGCGGCATCGGCGCCACCATCGACCAGCTTCGCGAGATGGTCGAGCTGCCGCTTCGCTATCCCGAGATTTTCGAGCGGCTCGGGGTCGATCCGCCCAAGGGCGTGCTCCTCCACGGGCCGCCGGGGACCGGCAAGACGCGCCTCGCGCGGGCGGTGGCGAACGAGAGCGACGCCGCTTTCTTCAACATTGCCGGCCCGGAGATCATGGGCTCGGCTTATGGCGAGAGCGAGAAGAGGCTTCGCGAATTGTTCGAGGAAGCGGGCAAGGCGGCGCCTTCGATCATCTTCATCGACGAGATCGATTCGATCGCGCCCAAGCGCGGACAGGTGCAGGGCGAGACCGAGAAAAGGCTGGTCGCGCAACTCCTGTCGCTGATGGACGGGCTCCAGCCGCGCCAGAACCTCGTCGTCATCGCCGCCACCAACCGGCCCGAGGCGATCGACGAGGCGCTGAGGCGGCCCGGGCGGTTCGACCGCGAGATCGTGATCGGCGTTCCCGACGAGACCGGCCGGCGCGAGATCCTCGCCATCCACACCCGAGGCATGCCGCTCGAGGGCGGCGTCGACCTGAAGGAGCTGGCGCGCAAGACTTACGGCTTCGTCGGCGCCGATCTGGCGGCGCTGACCCGTGAGGCCGCGATCGAGGCGATAAGGCGGATCATGCCCGAGCTCGACCTCGCCGACGGGTCGGGGGCGATTCCGGCCCATGTGCTCGACAAATTGTCGGTGACGCGCGACGATTTCACAGAGGCGCTGAAGCGCGTCCAACCGTCGGCGATGCGCGAGGTGATGGTCCAGATGCCGACCGTGCGCTGGGACGATGTCGGCGGCGTCGACTCGGCGCGCGAGCGGCTTCGCGAGGGGGTCGAGCTGCCGCTTCGCCATCCCGAGGCGTTCCGGCGGCTCGGCATCCGCCCGGCCAAGGGCTTCCTCCTCTACGGGCCGCCCGGG
Source organism: Allosphingosinicella sp. (assembly GCA_036386375.1). Classification (GTDB taxonomy): domain Bacteria; phylum Pseudomonadota; class Alphaproteobacteria; order Sphingomonadales; family Sphingomonadaceae; genus Allosphingosinicella. The sequence continues at coordinate 3,433 of DASVVV010000091.1, forward strand.
ACCGGCAAGACTTTGCTCGCGAAAGCGACGGCGCGGGAGGCGGAGGCGAATTTCATCGCCACCAAATCGTCGGACCTCCTCTCCAAATGGTATGGCGAGAGCGAGCAACAGATCGCGCGGCTGTTCGCCCGGGCGCGGCAGGTGGCGCCGACCGTCATCTTCATCGACGAGCTCGACAGCCTCGTTCCCGCGCGCGGCGGCGGCCTCGGCGAGCCACAGGTCACCGAGCGCGTCGTCAACACCATCCTCGCCGAAATGGACGGCCTCGAGGAACTGGGCTCGGTCGTCGTCATCGGCGCCACCAACCGCCCCAATCTGATCGACCCGGCGCTGCTCCGCCCCGGCCGTTTCGACGAGCTCATCTACGTTTCGGTTCCGGACCGCGCCGGGCGGCGCCACATTCTCGGCATCCACACCAAGGCCATGCCGCTCGCCGGCGACGTCGATCTCGACTCGCTCGCCGAGCGGACCGACCGCTTCACCGGCGCCGATCTCGAGGATCTGGTCCGCCGCGCGGGGCTGTTCGCGCTGCGCGCCGGCATCGACGCCACCCAGGTGACGATGGCGGAGTTCGAGCGGGCGCTGGAGGAGACCCGGGCCTCGGTGACGCCGGAGATGGAGCGTGAATATGAGCAGATCCAGGACAAGCTGAAGCAGGACGCGCGCGGCGCCCATGCCGGCGGCATCGGCTTCATCCAGCCGGGAATGCTCACTCCGCGAGGCGGGAAGGCCTGAAGACGAGGCCGGTCCAGGCGGCCAGGCCGAGCATCAGGGCCGCCGCCGCGAGGAACGGGATCGGCATGGCGAGGCCGTAAAGGGCCACGCCCAGCGCCGGCGCGGCGATGAAGGCGACCCCGTTCACGGAGGTGACCATCCCCGCCACCGCATTCTGCTCATGCGGCGCGACGGCGAGCGACGCGCCGCTCGTGAAGCCGGGCCGGAACAGCCCGAAGCCGAGCGACGCCAGCGCGAAGCCGAGGGTAAGGCCGTAAATGCCGCTGGAGAGGCCGGTAACCGCGCTCCCGGCCGCGGCGAGCACCGAGCCCCAGACGACCAGCTGTCGGGGGTCGAGGCCGAGCTGGGGGATCAGCCACCATTGCGCGAGCAGGGACGCCGCGGCGCCGGCGATGAGGACGATCGCGATCCACTGCTGGGCCTGGTCGAGCGGCAGATCGAGCCGGTCGATGACGAGGAAGCCGATGACGCCCAGCATCGCCGCATGACCGTGGCCGCCGGCGATGCCGATCATGTGCCAGGGGAAGACGCGCCCGTCGCGCCAGGCGAGGCGCGCCGGCACAAGCGGGTCGCGCGGTGGCGCCGCCGCCACGCCGCCGATCGACGGATAGGAGGCGACCGATCCGGTCGCCTCGGAGGCGGGCGTGTCGTCGGGGAGCCGAAGCACCAGCGCGGCGAGGACGATAAGGCCGATCAGCGCGAAGACGATCAGCGGCGCGGAAAGGCCGAGCGGCTCGAAGATGAACAAAGGCGCGATTGCCGGGCCGACGATCGTCCCCAGGCCGAAGGAGGAGGCGATGGCGCCCAGCGCGCTGGTCCGCTGCGCGCCCTCCGTCCGGGCGGCGATATAGGCCTGGACCGCCGGCGGCGAGGCCGATCCGAACGCGCCGTAGACCGTGCGCCCGAGCATGAAGATGACGAACACCGCGACCGGCCCGAGCCGTCCGCTCAGCCCGGCCGCCAGGATCCCGCCGCAGATCAGCATCGAGACGATGAAGCCGTAGAGGCCGAGGCGCATCAGCGCGCGGCGCCCGCGCCGGTCGGCGCGCCGTGCCCAGTAAGGCGCCGTCACCACCCAGACGACGGCCGAAAGGCTGAAGATGACGGCCACCCAAAGGTCCGGAATGCCGATCTCGCGGCCGATCGCGGGCAGCAGCGATTGCATGGCCGTATTTCCGGCCGCGGCGATCAGCATCACCGAAAAGAGCAGGACGAAGCGCTCGCGCGACAGGCCGAAGCCGCTCATCCGTGGCCTCGCTTGCGGGACGGACCGCGTTCCCGGCGGGCTGCGCGGTGGACCTTTGCGCCTCCGGAGCGGTTGATCGGGAAAGAGGGAAGACGGCCTGGCGGCTTGCCAATCCTGCGGCGATTTGCCAACGGGCCATCTTTCCGGAAAGCATTGGAAGACAGCATGTCGGCATCCTGGGACGAGGCAAGGCGGGACGGGCGTATCGCGCGCGGTGCGAGCGGCGGGCCCCTCTGGCATTTCCTTCGCGGCTTCATCAAGCACCCGGTCATGGTGGGGAGCGTCATCCCCTCATCGAAGGTGCTGATCGACAAGATGCTCGCGCCGGTCGATTGGGCGAAGTGCAAGCTGTTCGTCGAATACGGGCCCGGCGTCGGCACGTTCACGGAGCATGTGCTGCAGCGCATGGCGCCCGACGCGACGCTGATCTCGATCGACACCAATGCCGATTTCACCGCCTATTTGCGCCGCAAGTTCGCCGACAGCCGGCTGTTCGCGGTGACCGGTTCGGCCGCCGACGTCAGCGAGATCATCGCCGACTGCGGCTTCGAGGAAGCCGACTATATCCTCTCGGGCATTCCCTTCTCGACGCTCCCGGCCGGAGTCGGCGCCAAGATCGCCCAGGCGACCGCCGACGCGCTTCGCCCCGGCGGCGCCTTCCTGGTCTACCAATTCTCGCCCAAGGTGCGCGAGTTCATCGACCCCTATTTCGACCGGATCGAGCGCGGCTTCGAGTGGCGCAACATCCCGCCGGCCCAGCTCTTCTGGGCCTGGAAGGACTGATCGCCGCCCGCGCAGCGACGGGCTTCTAGGGCCGGCGCAGCCTCACCGGCCCCACCACCGAGGAAAGCGAGACGCGGCCGCGGCCGGAGCCGACGCGCGCGTGGTAGCTCCCATCGCCCTCATGGATGTCGACGTCGGCCGCGAGGCTGCGCACGCTGCCCATCACGCTGTCGATGCTGAGGTCGGCATCGACGCCGCGTTCCAGGTGGAGGTCGACCGACCCGACGACGCTCAAGATGCTGATCCCCTCGGCCGACACGGGCGCCACTCCGAGGGACAGGCCGCCGGCGACCGAGCTTATATCCGCGGCCCTAACGGCGGCGAAGCTCGCCTGGCCGGCGATGCTGTCGGCGCGGACCATGCCGTCGGTCGGCGCCACGTCGAGATTGCCGGCGATGGTCGAGAAATCGAGGTCGACCGAGCGTGGCACGCGCAGCCGCACCTCCTGGCGCGAGCGGATCGTCCGGCACTCGCGATCGCGGTCGCGCTGGACGTGTTCGATCGTGAGCCGATCCGAAGTGGAGCTGATCTCGGTGCGGTAGCAGCGCAGCTCCTGCTCGGTGGCGGCCATGCGCACGACATGGACCTCGGCGGTGTCGCCCCCGTCGGTGGTCTCGACGCTGACCGGCCCGGCGATTCCGCGTACCCGCACCGTCCCGTTCGGCGCGATTCGGTAGGTCTGGTGGATCTCCTCGCGCGCCCCCATTTCGTCGGCGTCGCCGCGGGTCTGGCCGCGGCCGTCGGCGGCAAGGACGGTCGCGTCGGCGCCCGCACTAAGCGCGAGAATCGCGACTCCGATCAGGGTCGAAAGACGTCGGGCAAAAATGGGCATGGAGGCTCCTCGGGTGGACATTGACACGGCACTTTCCAAGCAAGCACCGGGCCACCACGCCGGGAATGGCGGAAGAACGTCGCGCCCCGCGCAGCGGCCACCCCAAGCGGGCCGTTGCGCTGTACGGTCGCGGACATGTTTGTCCGCCGCCGGTCACTTGAGGGTGCGCAAGGTGATCGAATAACGCAGTGCCTCGACCGGCGGGATGCTGTGCTCCCATTCGCTCCGCGCCGGGCCGCGCAGCAGGTAGGCCGAGCGCGGCTGGACGGCGAGCGTGAACCGCTCCCACCTCGCCCCCTGCTTGCGGCGGAAGCGCAGCGGTGCCGCGGCAAGCAGCGAAATGCCGATGACGTCGCCGAACACCGGCCGGTCGCGGTGCCAGCCTAGGCCGGCGCCTTCGCCATATTCGATGAGCAGCGCATGTTCGAGCGCCTCCGGGCTCAGGCCGGCGAAAGCGGCGGCGCGCGCCCGCACGGGCAGAAGCCAATCCGGCATGGGCTCGGCGGGGCTAAGGCCGCTGCCGTCGAACCGGTAGGACCAGCCGAAGGACAAGGTCTGGCGCTTGCCCAGGAAACCCTGGAACTCGAACGGCTTGAACGGCAGCCCGGCGAGCCGCTGCACCAGCGCCTGCTCCTCCTCGGCCGAGACGAGATGCTCGCGATAGACCAGCCCATCCGGAAGGTCCGGGTCGGGTCCGAAAAGGTCGTGCTGGCCGGTCATGCCGTTCACAACGCTCGACAAGCCGGCTTGACGGCAGGGGCTAAAGTCTGACACTCGCACCCGAGATGACCGAGCGCATGCCCCTCTCCAGCGACCTGGCCGCCGCGGCAGCCGCTGCGCATGGCTGGCATCGGTGGTGGGGCGACCCGGCTGCGGCGGCGCGCGTGCATCGATGGTGACGGCAGACTAGCCCACCGTCCGAATGCCCGAAGGCCCGCCGCTCCCGGCGGGCTTTTTCTTTGTCCGCGCCGAATCATCCGAGGAACCTCACCGTGTACATGACCGCCAATCTCGCCACGCTCCGCTCCGCGCCAACCGCCGATGCGGCGGAGGAAGCGCTCGCCGCTCTGTTCGCCGGGCGCTCGCTCGACCAGTTCGAAGCCGAGAGTCTGTTCACCGAGCTGGTCGAGGGACGCCTGGCCGAACCCAGCATCGCAGCGCTGCTCATCGCGCTCAAGATCAAGGGCGAGACCGCCGACGAACTGATCGGCGCCGCCCGAGCGCTGCGGGCCGCCGACCTCGATTTCGACCGGCCCGACTATCTCTTCGCCGACAGCTGCGGCACCGGCGGCGACGGCTCGGGCACGATCAACGTCTCGACCGCAGCCGCCTTCGTCGCGGCCGCGGCCGGCCTGCCGGTCGCCAAGCACGGCAACCGCTCCATCACGTCGCGCTGCGGCTCGGCCGACGTACTCGAGCAGCTCGGCATCAGGCTCGACGTGCCGCCGGCCGTGTCGCGCCGGGCGCTGGACGAAGCCGGCATCTGCTTCCTGTTCGCTCCCGCTTATCACCCCGGATTGCGCCACGCGGGGCCGGTCCGCCGCGCGCTTAAGGTGCGCACTGTAATGAACGTGCTCGGGCCCTGCCTGAATCCGGCCGAACCCGACGTCCAGCTGCTTGGCGTCGCCGAGGCGCGGCTGCTCGAGCCGGTTGCGCTGACGCTGGTCGCTTTGGGCGTAGAGCGCGCGCTGGTCGTCCATGGCGGCGGCCTCGACGAGGTGGCGCTTCACGCCGACACCCAGGCGGTGCGGCTCGGCGGCGGGCGGATCGAGCGGCTGAGGCTGTCGCCGCAGCTCGCCGGCCTCGAGCCGGCGCCGCTGGCGGCGATTCGCGGGGGCGGTCCGGAGGAAAATGCCGACCGCCTGAAGGCGCTGCTCGGCGGCCGCAGCGCGCTGTCCGACCGGCGCGCCGCGGCGATCAACGCCGGCGCGTTGCTGCTCACCGCAGGCCTGGCCGGCAGCCTCGCCGAAGGGACCGACGTCGCGCTGCAGAGCCTCGCCTCCGGGGCGCCGCTGCGGGTCCTCCAGGCGCTGGCGGAGATCACCAATGCGTGATCCCGGCGGCATTCTCGGCCGAATCGTCCAGCGCAAGCGCAGCGACATCGCTGCCCGCCTCGGCGGGGTGTCGCTCGGCGACCTCAGGTCGCGGGCGCAGCCGACGCGCCTCAGCCTGGGCCGCGCGCTCGCCGCGCAAGGCGCGCGCTTCATCATGGAGGTGAAACGGGGCTCCCCCTCCGCGCCGGGCTTGCGCGACAGCTGCGACGCCGCGGCTCAGGCCAGGGCTTATGCCGGCGCGGCCTCGGCCGTGAGCGTCGTGACCGACACGCCCTTCTTCGGGGGTTCGCTTGACGATTTGCGAGCGGTACGCGGCGCCTTTGCCGGTCCGATCCTCGCCAAGGACTTCATCGTCGACCTCCGCCAGGTGGCCGAAGCGCGGCTCCATGGCGCAGATGCTGTGCTGGCGATCCTGGCCGTGCTCGACAACGAGGATGCGGCGGCGGTGATCCGCGAGGCGGACGCCTTGGGGATGGATGTTCTGGTAGAGGCGCATGACGAGGCGGAAGTCCGCCGCGCCGTCGCGCTTCGGGCGCCGATCGTCGGCATCAACAATCGCGACCTCAGAACGCTCGAGGTCGATCTCGGCGTCACCGCACGGGTGGCGCCACTGGTTCCGAGCGACCGCGTGGTCGTGGCCGAATCGGGTATTTCGGGTCGCGCGGACGTGGCGAGGCTGGCGCCGTTCGCCGACGCCTTCCTCGTGGGGAGCGCACTGATGCGCGCGCCGCGCCCCGCCGAAACGGCGCGGGCGCTTGCTTTCGGCCGGGTCAAGGTCTGCGGCGTACGCGAGGCCCATGACGTCGAGCTGGCGGCGAGCGTGGGCGCCGCCTTCGCCGGCTTCGTAATGGTGCCGAACACGCCGCGCGCCGTCACCGCGGAGGAGGCGGAGCCGCTGGCGGAGGCGGCGCGGCGCCGCGGCACCCGCACCGCCGGCGTCTACCGCAACGAGAAGCTGATGCAGGTGGCAGTGAGCGCCTCGCGGCTCGGCCTGGACGCCGTCCAGCTGCACGGGGAGGAGGACGGCGAATATATATCCGCGCTTCGCAACCTGCTGCCGCCGGCAACGGAGATATGGGCGGCGGGCGCAGTCGGATCGGAGGTGCCGGCGCGGCGGCCGTGCGCGGACCGGATCTTGTTCGACACCAAGGTCGGCAACGCCTCCGGAGGCACGGGGCGGGTGTTCGACTGGGGCCGGGTGCGCGGGCGGCCCGAGCTCAGCTCGGGCCTGCTCGCCGGCGGCCTCAATCCGGCCAATGCCGAGGCCGCGGCGCGGGTTGGCGCCTGGGCACTCGACGTCGGCTCGGGCGTCGAGACGAGCCCCGGCCGCAAAGATGCGCGCAAGCTCGGTGCCTTTTTCGACGCGTTGCGGCTGCGGGCGCGGCGGGAGCATGCGCCATGCTGATGCCCGGCCGTTTCGGCCCGTTCGGCGGCTGCTATGTGCCGGAGATACTGGTTCCGGCGCTGGAGCAGCTCGAGGCCGCCTTCCTCGGCGCGCAGGTCGATGCCGCCTTCCAGGACGAGCTTGCGGAGCTGCTTCGTTCCTATGCCGGGCGGCCGACGCCGCTGACGCTTTGCCGCAACCTTGGCTCCGGCAAGGCGCGCATCTATCTGAAGCGCGAGGATTTGCTGCACGGCGGCGCTCACAAGACCAACCAGGTGCTCGGCCAGGCGCTGCTCGCCCGGCGCATGGGCAAGAGCCGGCTGATCGCCGAGACCGGCGCGGGCCAGCACGGCGTCGCCACTGCGATGGCCGGGGCTTTGTTCGGCCTCGAGACCTGCATCTACATGGGCGCGCGCGACGTGGAGCGGCAAGAGCTTAACGTCTTCCGGATGCGACTGATGGGCGCCGAAGTGGTCCCGGTGGAGAGCGGCCAGCAAGGCCTCAAGGATGCGATCAACGAGGCGCTGCGCGACTGGGCGGCGAGCTTCGGCGACACCCATTATCTGCTCGGCACCGCCGCCGGCCCGCATCCCTTCCCAACCATGGTGAGGGAGTTCCAACGGGTAATAGGGCGCGAGGCGCGGGCGCAGCTGCTGGAGGCGGAAGGCCGACTCCCTGACGCCGCCATTGCCTGCGTCGGCGGCGGCTCCAACGCCATCGGCCTGTTTGCCGACTTCATCGCGGATGATTCGGTGCGCCTGATCGGCGTCGAACCGGCCGGCAAGGGCCTCGACGGCCGCGAGCATGGCGCGACGTTGCTGCGCGGCCGCCCGGGCATCCTCCACGGGTCGCAGACCTACCTGCTCCAGGACGAGGACGGGCAGGTGTCGGACAGCTGGTCGGTTTCGGCGGGGCTCGATTATCCGGCCGTCGGGCCGGAACATGCGCATCTGAAGGAGAGCTGCCGCGCCGAATATGTCGGCGTCACCGATGCCGAGGCACTCGAGGCCTTCGCCGCCCTCGCCCGTTCGGAAGGCATCGTCTGCGCTTTCGAATCGGCGCATGCGCTCGCTTTCGCGCTGAAGCTCGCGGCCGCGGCGGACGAGGAGACGTCGCTGCTGGTCAACATTTCGGGTCGCGGCGACAAGGACATGGCGCAGGCGCAGCGCCTGCTGGAGCTTGCCTGATGGACCGCTACGAAGCGATGTTCGCGCGCCTCGAAGCGGCGGGGGAGGGGGCGTTCGGCGCGTTCGTGACGCTCGGCGATCCGGACCTTGCGACCAGCGCCGAGATTCTCGAGCGGCTCGTCGCCGGCGGGGCCGACATGGTCGAGGTCGGCATCCCCTTTTCCGATCCGGTCGCCGACGGCGCGGTCATCCAGGCCTCCGCCACGCGCGCGCTGCGAGCCGGCGTGGGCCCGGGCGACTGCTTTGCGCTGCTCAATCAATTCCGCGCCCGCCACCCCCGGATGCCGGTCGGCATCCTCACTTATGCCAATCTCGTTTTCGCCCGCGGCCTCGACGCCTTCTACCGAAAGGCGGCCGAAGCCGGGGTGGACAGTGTGCTCGTCGCCGACGTGCCGCTGATCGAGGCGGAGCCGTTCCTCTCCGCCGCCCGCGGAAACGGCGTCGCACCGGTCCTCGTCGCCGCCGTCAACACCCCGCCGGAGCGGCTGGCGCGGATCGCTCGCCTCGGCGGCGGTTACACTTATTGCGTGGCCCGCGCAGGCGTGACCGGGGCCGATGAGGCCGTGCGTTTTGGCCATTTCGGCATGCTCCGGGCGCTGGCGGAGAACGGCGCGCCGCCGCCGATCTTCGGATTCGGCATCGCGCGGCCCGCCCACGTCGAGGCGGCGCTCGCGGCGGGAGCGGCCGGCGTCATCAGCGGCTCGGCGATTGTCGCGCGCATCGCCGAGGGGCGGCAGCGCGAGCTTACCGCCTTCGTCGCGGCGATGAAGGCGGCGACCCGTCAAAAGGCGGCCGCCTAGGCGCTTTGCCAGCCGGGGCCGGATCGACTAAACGAGCCGGCCATGTCCACCTACACGATCGACACGGCCACCAGCCGGGCGACGCCGGTGCCGGCGCCGATGAAGCGGCTGACGGCCCCGGGCATCATGGCGCGCAAGGGCGGCGAGCCGATCGTGGCGCTGACCGCCTACACGATGCGGATGGCGCAGCTGCTCGACCCGCATTGCGACCTTTTGCTGGTCGGCGACAGCCTCGGCCAGGTCATTTACGGCCTTCCTTCGACCATCCCGGTCAGCCTCGACATGATGTGCGCCCACGGCGCCGCGGTCGTCAGGGGTTCCTGGCATGCGCTGGTCGCCGTGGACATGCCGTTCGGCTCCTACGAAGCGAGCCCGGCCCAAGCCTTTGCCAGCGCCGCGCGGGTGCTCAAGGAGACCGGAGCGGCGGCGGTGAAGGTGGAAGGCGGCGAGGCGATGGCCGACACGGTCGCCTTCCTGGTCCGACGCGGCATTCCGGTCATTGGACACGTCGGCCTGACCCCGCAAGCGGTGAACGCGCTGGGCGGCTATCGCGCCCGCGGACGCGACGAGGCCGAGGCCGGAAAGATCCTCGCCGACGCCCGTGCCGTCGCCGAGGCGGGCTGCTTCGCGCTGGTGCTCGAGGGGGTGATGGAGGAGATCGCGGTCGAAGCGACGCGCACCGTGCCCTGCCCGACCATCGGCATCGGCGCATCGGCCCATTGCGACGGCCAGATCCTCGTCACCGAGGACATGATGGGAATGTTCGAGCGCACGCCGCGCTTCGTCAAACGCTTCGGCGACCTTGCCGCCGAAATCGGCGCGGCCGCCGCCGCTTACGCCTCCGAGGTCAAGGCGCGGACCTTTCCGACACCTGACCAGACCTACCAGGCCAAGAAGTGAGGCCTTTTCCTTCGCTGAGGCCCCCGGTAAGGAGCGGCCGGGGCGGACGCCGTAACAGACAGGATCGACGGGCCTGCGCAGCAGCGCCCCGCCAGGCGGAGAATTAAGTGGCGATCAGGCCGAATGACGGCGAGACTTTCGTCAGGGAAGTCGATGAGGAGCTTCGCAGGGAGCGGATCAACACCGCCGTTTCCCGGTACGGCTGGTGGATCGTCGCGGCCATCGTCCTGATCCTTGGGGCGACCGGCGGCGTCATCTGGTGGCAGAATCATGAGGCCGAGCAATCCGCCAAGCAGGGCGAGACCCTGCTCGAGGCGCTCGACGGCATGGAGAGCGGCAACCGCAACGCTGCTGCGCCGAAGCTCGACCAGCTCTCGCGAAGCGGAGTCGAAGGCTATGAGGTGGCGGCGCTGTTCGCCCGCGCAACCGCGCAGTCGGAGGCGAACAACAATGCCGCCGCCATCGCCACCCTGCGCCGGATTTCCGGCAACGAGGATTTCGCCGAGCCCTACCGCCAGGCGGCCCTGGTCCGCCAGACGGGCCTCGAGTTCGACGGGCTGCGCCCCGAGCAGATAATCCAGCGCATGGGTCCGCTGGCCCGATCCGGCAGCCCCTGGTTCGGCACCGCCGGCGAGATGGTCGGCATCGCCCATCTCAGGATGAACCGCCCCGACCTCGCCGGTCCGCTGTTCGCGCGCATCGGCCGCGACGAGACGGTGCCGCCGTCCATTCGTACAAGGGCCATTCAGATGGCCGGCTCTCTAGGGATCAACGCCATGCCCGACACGCCTGCCGCTCAAGGGGCGGCGCCGAACGCAAGCCAGCCCGACCCGGGCGAAGCGAGGGAAAAATCGGAATGAAGCGTATCGTCTTCGCGGTGAGCGCGGCCGGCCTGCTCGGCGGCTGCGGGATCTTGGGCGGCAATGACAGGCCGACGACGCCGACGATCGGCCAGCGCATCCCGGTGCTGACCTCCGACAGTGCGGCCGAGGTCGACCCGCAGCTCGTCGGAACGCCGGTCATCGTGCCCGCGCCGGTCGTCAATCCCGATTGGCCGCAGTCGGGCGGCAACGCCGCCAAGTCACTCGGCCACGTTGCTCTGGGCAATGCCATCGCCCAGCGCTGGAACGTCAGCATCGGCCAGGGCAGCAGCGTCCAGGCGCGGCTCGCGGCCGAGCCGGTGGTAGCCCAGGGGCGGGTCTATACGATCGACACGCGCGCGGTGGTCCGCGCCTTCAACGCCGAGACCGGCTCCGAGCTTTGGACAAGGCAGGTCAGAGCGCAGAACTCGCCGGCCGAGACGCTGTTCGGCGGCGGGGTGAGCTTCGATTCGGGGCGGGTCTATGTGACCAACGGCGCCGGCGACGCCGCCGCGCTCGATGCCGCGACTGGCGCGGTCGTGTGGATGGTCAAGCCCGGTGGCCCACTGCGCGGCTCGCCGACCATCGGCGCCGACAATGTCTACGTCGTCAGCCAGGACAATCAGCTTTACGCGCTCAACGCGGGCAATGGCGAGACCCGCTGGTCCGGCTCCGGCTCGTTCGAGCAGGCCGGCGTGTTCGGCATCGCCTCGCCGGCCTTCGCGCAGAGCACCGTCGTCGCCGGCTTCTCGTCGGGCGAGCTCACCGCCTATCGCTACGAGAACGGCCAGGTGGTGTGGCAGGACGCGCTGGCCCGCACCGGCGTCAGCACCGTGGTCGGCACCATTTCCGACATCGATGCCGATCCGGTGATCGACCAGGGCCGCGTCTTCGCCGTCGGCCAGGGCGGCCGCATGGTCGCGGTCGAGCTCATCACCGGCCAGCGCGCCTGGGAGATCAACATCGCCGGGATCTCGACGCCATGGGTCGCCGGCGACTGGGTGTTCGTCGTCACCGACCGTGCCCGCCTGCTCGCGGTGTCGCGCGCTTCCGGGCGGGTCCGCTGGATTTCCCAGCTGCAGGCGTTCCGCCGGCCGCCCCAGCGGCGCGATCCGACTCGCGAGGAAATCGCGCAGGGCCGCACCGGACGGGTCCGGCAAGGGGAAGGGCCGATCTTCTGGCGCGGGCCGGTGCTCGCCGGCAACCGGCTGGTCCTCACCAGCTCGACGGGCCACATCGCCTTCGTCTCGCCGGCCGACGGCTCGGTGCAGGCGGTCGTCGACACCGGCGCGCCGATGTCCTTGTCGCCGGTGGTGGTGAACAACACGCTCTATCTGCTCAGCGATTCCGGTCGCCTCAGCGCCTGGCGCTGATCGCGTCCGGGGATCGAAAGTACGTCATTCGGCGCAGGCCGCTTCCATCTGCTGTTCGTGACGGTCGGCCGGCTCGGCGGGCGGATGGTCGCCGGCGGGGGCGAGGCGGGTGACGATCTCGGCTTGGCGCATCAGGCTGCGATGGACCGGGCATTTGTCGGCGATTTCGAGCAATTTCGCGCGCCGCTCTTCGTCGATCGCGCCATTGAAGGCGAGGTGTCGGTCGAAGCGGTCGCGCGGGGGCCCGCCGGGCCCGCCCGGCACGAGCGAGTGCGCCACCTCGACCGCGAAGGGTGGGAGGTCCCACCCCTTGCGCCCGGCGTAGAGGCGCAGCGTCATCGCCGTGCAGGCGCCGAGCGCGGCGGATAGCAGCTCGTAAGGCGTCGGGCCGGTGCCGTTGCCGCCCGCCTCGACCGGCTCGTCAGCCAGGAAGCGGGTGCCGCGTACCTCGATCCCGGTCTGAAAGCGGCCGGCGCCGGTCGGACGGGCGACGACGCCGTCGCCGGAATCGTCGAACGTGCCGGTCGCCATCTCTTCTCTCCTCAACGGGCCTTGCGGCGGACCATCAGCTTGAGGCCGGACCAGATCGCGTCGATCGCGCAAACCTTCACATCGACCAGATCGGTCTCCGGCAGGATGGCCTCACGGATGCCGTCCTCGGTGATATCGCTCGGCACTCCCGACGCTTTTTTCGGCCAGCTCACCCAGATGAAGCCGCCGGGCGCGAGCAGCGGGCGGAGCCGCGCGATCTTCTCTTCCATCGCCGCGCGCGAGGTGACGAAGACGTGCGCGGCGTCGATCGGCGCCTCCGGGCGCTCGACCAGAAGCAGCTCCAGCCCCTCGCGGCCGATCTCATGGCGCACCGCATCGGGAACGCCGTCCCACCAGACGCGCATGCCCCCCTTGAGCGACAGCTTGCGCGCCAGCGGCGTTCCCGAATAGCCGCTTGCCACGCCGTCCTCAGGCGACCGCCGGCTCGCCCCGCATCAGCTGCGGGAAGAAGCCTTCATGGGCTCGGCGCAGGTCCGCGAGGGGCACTTCCAGGCCGCCGTCGTCATTGGCGATCGACCGCCCGCCGGTGCGGCCGAGGAAGGCGATGTCTACGCCAGCGGCCTCGGCGGCTTCGGCCAGCGCTTCGGGGCGGGCAGTGGCGACGAGATAGCGGCCCTGGTCCTCGCCGAACAGCCGCGCCGCGGCGTGGCCGTCGAACCACTCGCCTTCAATCGAGAGGCCTATCCCTCCCGCCAGCGCCATCTCCGCGGCGGCGACGAGGATGCCTCCGTCACCAACGTCGTGGACCGCGGTCGCAATGCCGTCGGCGATGAGCAGGCGGACGAGGTCCCCGCTCTGTCGCTCGGACGCGAGATGGACCGGCGGCGGCGGCCCTTCCGCGCGGCCATGCACTTCGCGCAGCCACAGCGACTGGCCGAGATGCTCCTCGCCGCCCGATCCGACCACGAAGACCCACTCGCCCACTGCCCCGAAAGCGATCCGTGCGGTGTCGCGCCAGTCGTCAAGCAGGCCGACCGCGCCGATCGCCGGCGTGGGCAGGATCGCCCGTCCGGTGCCGTCCTCGTTGCGGGTCTCGTTGTAGAGCGAGACGTTACCGGAGACGATCGGCATGTCGAGGGCGGCGCAGGCTTCGGCCATGCCTTCGATGCAGCCGACGAATTGGCCCATGATCTCCGGCCGCTGCGGATTGCCGAAATTCATGCAGTCGGTGGTGGCGAGCGGGCGCGCGCCGACCGCGCAGAGGTTGCGCCAGGCTTCGGCGATCGCCTGCTTGCCGCCCTCGAAAGGATCGGCCAAGCAATAACGCGGCGTCACGTCGGTCGTCATCGCCAGCGCCTTGTCGGTGCCGTGGACGCGCACCACCGCGGCATCCCCGCCCGGGGGCTGTACCGTGTCGGCGCCGACCTTGTAATCATATTGCTCCCAAATCCATCGCCGCGACGCGAGGTCCGGCGATGCCATGAGCGCCAGGAGGTCGGCCGCGATGTCGCGGCTCTCCGGAGCGTCGGCGAGCGGCGGCGGCGGCTCCGTCCTTACCCAGGGCCGCTCGTAGCAGGGGGCGTCGTCGCCGAGCGGCCCGAGCGGAATATCGGCCGCGGTCTCCCCGTTCCATTTGAGCACGAGCCGCTCGGTGTCGGTGACCCTGCCGATGACGGCGAAATCGAGCTCCCATTTGCGGAAGATCGCCTCCGCCTCGCCTTCGCGGCCGGGCTTCAGCACCATCAGCATCCGTTCCTGCGATTCCGAGAGCATCATCTCATAAGGCGTCATCCCCTCCTCGCGGCAGGGGACGGCATTCATGTCGAGCTCGATGCCGACGCCGCCCTTCGACGCCATTTCGACGCTGGAGGAGGTGAGGCCGGCGGCACCCATGTCCTGAATGGCGACGATCGCGTCGGACGCCATCAGCTCGAGGCACGCTTCGATCAGCAGCTTCTCGGTGAACGGGTCGCCGACCTGCACGGTCGGGCGCTTCTCCTCGCTGTCCTCCGAGAAGTCGGCCGATGCCATGGTCGCGCCGTGGATGCCGTCGCGCCCCGTCTTCGAGCCCACATAGACGACCGGATTGCCGACGCCGGCCGCGGCCGAATAGAAGATCTTGTCGGTATCGGCGATACCCACGGTCATCGCGTTGACGAGGATGTTGCCGTCATAGGACGGGTGGAAATTGACCTCGCCGCCGACGGTGGGAACGCCGACGCAATTGCCGTAGCCGCCGATGCCGGCGACGACTCCGGCGATCAGGTGACGCATCCTCGGATGGTCGGGCCGGCCGAAGCGCAAGGCATTGAGGTTTGCGATTGGCCGAGCGCCCATCGTGAAGACGTCGCGCAATATGCCGCCCACGCCGGTCGCCGCGCCCTGATAGGGCTCGATATAGGATGGGTGGTTGTGGCTCTCCATCTTGAAGATCGCGGCCTGACCGCCGCCTATGTCGATCACGCCGGCATTCTCGCCCGGCCCCTGGATCACCCACGGCGCCTTGGTCGGCAGCTTCTTCAGATGCACGCGCGAGCTCTTGTAGGAACAATGTTCCGACCACATGACCGAAAAGATGCCGAGCTCCGTCAGGTTCGGCTCGCGCCCGAGCGCATTGAGGACGCGCTCATATTCTTCCGGCGACAGGCCATGGTCGGCGACCGTCTCCGGCGAGATGCTGTTCGTCATGGGCGGCGCTCTATTCGATCGAATCCGCTTTGTCGAAGCCGCCGCACTCGTGTATGACTGATCCCCTTTTGTTCCGTGAAAGAGGAGCGCGAAAATGGCCGTAAATCACATTCCGGAAGGCTATCATAGCGTTACGCCCTATCTGATCGTCGCTGGCGCGGAGGAGGCGATTCGCTTCTATGAGCGGGCCTTCGGCGCGACCGAAGTGCTGCGCATGCCGATGGGCGACACAGGCCGGCTCGCCCATGCGGAGGTCAAGATCGGCGACAGCCACGTCATGCTTTCGGACGAATGGCCGGACATGGCCTTGCTCGGGCCGAAGGCGCGCGGCGGGGCCACAGCCAGCCTCTTGATCTACATCGAGGACGTCGATGCCGCCTTCGCCCAGGCGATCCGCGCCGGCGCGACCGAGGAGCGCCCGCCTGAGGATCAGTTCTGGGGGGACCGGATGGGGACGCTCCTCGATCCCTTCGGCCACCGCTGGACCCTAGCGACGCATATCGAGGACGTGTCGGAAGAGGAGATGCAGCGCCGGATGGCCGAGGCGTTCCAGGCCCCGTCCGCGCCGCAGCCTGCCTGAACGAAAAGGGCCGGCCCTTCCGGACCGGCCCCTGAAATGGTCGAGGCTTCGCCGCTCAGGTGTGGCAGGACTTTCCGTTGATGGTGACCTGCTCGCCTGTCCCGCTGACGGTGAAGCCTTCTCCGGCATAGGGGCCGTCCGCATCCTCGGAATTGAGGAGCGTCGGCATCCCCTCCTGGGTGGTGCGAATGTTGGCCGTGTTGTTGTTCAGGAAGGCCACGTAATAGAGGCTGTTGTCGCTGCACCGGTAGGTGCGGTTGGCGGTGATCATCGGCGGCGCCGTCACCGGCGCGGCGTTCTTCAGCGCCTCCGCCTGCGGATCATATTTGTTGACGGTAACGACCTTCGGTTCGCCGCAGGCCGCCAGGGCTATGAGCGCCGCGCCCGTGGCAGCGGCTAGCAAGTGGGTCTTCTGCATCCGGCTCCCTTCGCGGGCGCAACATGGCACGTCAAGCGGAAGTTTGTGTGACAATTGGCCCCGCCCGGCCCGCTTTTCGACGGACGCCGCCACCGGTTCGACAAAGCCGCCGCGCATGGTAAACCGGCGGGGAGGACAAGGACGAAAGGGCGTCGCGGGCTTATGCAGAGGGTACGGATCGGGCTCACCGGCCTGGCTTTCGTGTTTCTCGCTGTGCTGTTGGCGGCGGTGTTCACCCGCGACCCGGCGGCCGAAGCGCCGATCACGCCCAACCTGATCGAGCATGAGGGGTCGGGCGACCCAGCCACGGCTCCGGCCGGCTCGTCGGCGAGCACGGAGCCGCTGGCGGAACTGGGAGTTGCTCCGGGAAGCTCGGAAATGAACGAGGCGCAGGCCGCCGGGGCTCCGGCCAGTGCGCGGCCCCGCGGCCGCTAGGGCCGCCCGACGAGCCTCCACATCCAATGGGCGGGCCACGATGTGGGCAACGAGGCGGAGTGCCGGCGGAACCGCGCGTGTTATACGCACCGACTTATCCACAGATGGCGCGCCAGAACTCGACGTGAACATATTCGAGAACGGGAGTAGAACAACCTCTCGGTCGCCCATATAATCCCCTACTTTCCCTCATTTTCCCGTGAATTCCCCTTCCCTACCCGCCCCGATGCTGTTATCCACGGCCGGTAGTTAGGGGCATTCCTTGTTCAGGCCGCGCGAGCGACGCGGGCGCACCGACGGGTGCGCTCTGCGAACGGGGAGCCTCGTGTATAGGGGGCCGGACCGCTCGTGGAGCTTCAGCATCTCTTCAACGGAAGCGCGCTGAACGCCGTCGATGCGAAGGGCCGCCTGTCGCTCCCCGCCTTCGTGCGCACCATCGTGGAGCGGCGCTCGCCTGAAAAAGCGATCATCCTGGGAAAGCACGAGACCGACCCCTGTCTCGTCGGCTACGACACCAGCTACAACGTCAACCTGCTCGAGGAAGTCCGCCGCCGGCGGCTGCGCGAAGAAGAGCAGGGCGTCGATCTCAAGGTTCACCACAGCCGCTCGCGTCGGACCTTCGGCTTCACCGAGCCCGCCGGATATGACAGCAGCGGCCGCATCATCCTGCCCCCGATGATGCGCAAGGTCGGCCAGATCGAGGACCTCGTCCTGTTCATCGGTGCCGGCGAGACGTTCGAATTGTGGAACCCGCGGCTCGCGCTCGCCAGCGACGACCCCGAGCTTCGCGCGTGGGCCGAATACCGGCTTGAGGAAAGGGGCGTGCAATTGTGAGGCCCGCCGCTCCCCACGTCCCCGTCCTGCTCGACGAGGTTGTCGATGCGCTCGCCCCTGCCCCGGGCGAGACCCACGTCGACGGCACGTTCGGCGCGGGCGGCTACACCAAGGCCATCCTCGAAAAAGGGGCGGCCCGCGTCTTCGCCTTCGATCGCGATCCCGAGGCGATCCAGTATGGCGAAGCGCTGGCCGCTGCTTGCGGGGGGCGCCTGACGCTTGTGCCGGAGCGTTTTTCCCGGATGCGTCAGGCGCTTCGCGACCGCGGCGTCGAGGCGGTTGCGGGCGTCGCGCTCGATATTGGCGTCTCGTCGATGCAGATCGACCGCCCGGAGCGCGGCTTCTCCTTCCAGGCCGACGGTCCGCTCGACATGCGCATGGGCCGGGAAGGGCAGAGCGCCGCCGATTTCCTGAACGGCGCCGACGAAGCCGAGATCGCCGACGTCCTCTTCCATTATGGCGAAGAGCCGAAGGCGCGGCGCATCGCTCGCGCCATCGTGGGCGCACGGCCGATCCAGCGCACCGGCCAGCTCGCCGACATCGTCCGCCGCGCCGCCGGCTACCGCCCCGGCGCGAAAAAGGACCCTGCGACGCGCACCTTCCAGGCGATCCGGATCCACGTGAACGAAGAACTTGCCGAGCTCGAGGGCGGGCTGACGGCCGCCGAACAGGTGCTTGCACCCGGCGGCCGCCTGGCCGTCGTCACCTTCCATTCCCTCGAGGACCGGATCGTCAAGCAGTTCCTCAAGGCGCGAAGCGGCGCACTCCCGGCCGGCTCGCGCCACCTGCCGGCCCGTGCCGCGGCCGGGCCGGCCCCTACGTTCGAGGCGGTGGCGAAGCCGGTCCGCGCCGGCGCGGCCGAGACCGCCGCCAATCCGCGCGCCCGCTCGGCCACCTTGCGCGCCGCCTGCCGAACCGCCGCGCTGCCATGGCCTCAGTCGCAAGGAGTAACCGCACGATGATCGCCAAGGGGTTCAAGCCGGTTGCCTGGGTCGCCGCCATCGGTACGGCGGCGCTCGGCTGCTACATGCTCTCGCTCCAGGTCGCCGCGGAACGCGCCGACCTCGCGACGCTGGAGCGGCAGATCATGTCGACCCGCCAGGACATCCGGGCGCTGCAGACGGAGCTCGGCACACGCGGCCGTCTGTCGCAGCTGGAGCAATGGAATGCCGAGGTGCTTGCGCTGTCGGCGCCGGTAGCGGGGCAGTTCCTCGAATCGAATTTGAGCCTGGCCCGCTTCGACACCCGTCAGCGGACGGTCGCCGACCAGCAGGAGGTCCGGCTGGCCTCGGCACCAACGGCTCCGGCCCCGCCGGTGCAGGCGCCGCTGCATATGGCTTCGGCCGAAGCGCCGGCCGCTCCGCCGAGCGCGCCGGCCGCGGCGCAGCCGCTGGTCCGCCGCGCAAGCTTCCAGACGCCGCCGGCGCGCCCCGCCGCCGCGGTCCGGCCGGGCGTGGTCCGCCCGGCCCTGGTCCAGGCCCGCTCGGCCGGCCTGCTCGACGCCGGCACGCTCGACCAGCTGGACGACGCCGCCCGCTCCGAGCGCGGCACGGAGGACGGCAACTGATGGCGACGCTCGCCGCCCAGATCGAACGGACGGCGCCGTGGGACGAGGACCGCAGCGGCCTCACCCTCGTCTATCACCGGCTGATGCTGGTGCTGCTGCTGTTCGTCGGCGTCACCGCGGTCATCGTCCTTCGGCTCGGCTATCTCCAGCTCTTCACCGACCGGTCCGGCGCCGCCTCGCTCGCCAATCCGCTGATCCCGCCGCGCGCGGACATCGTCGACCGCAACGGCATTCCACTGGCGCGTACGATCGACGCCTGGGCCATCGGCGTCCACCCGAGCGGCATCATCGGCGACCGCGCCGAGCTTGCGGCGCGGCTCCACGCGCTGATGCCGGACCGCAGCATCGACCATTATCGCGCGCTGCTCAGCGCCGATTCCAACTATCTCTACATCGCTCGGCGCGCCCTCCCCGAGCTGGTCGCGGCGGTGAACGCGATCGGCGAGCCCGGCATCGTCTTCAACCGCGAGCCGGAGCGGCTCTATCCGCAGACCGCCCTGGCGGGCCACATCCTCGGTTGGACCGACATGGACGGCCACGGCGTCGCCGGGATGGAGCGTGTGCTCGAGGCGCGCCTCACCGAGCCGGGCATGCGCGGCCAGCCGGTGGCGCTGTCGATCGACAGCCGCGTCCAGGCGGCGATGGAAAGCGAGCTTTCCGCCGCGGTCGCATCGCTCAGTGCCGAGGGCGGAACCGGGATCGTGCTCGACGTCGCCACCGGCGAGGTCGTCGCGATGGCATCGGCGCCGACCTTCAATCCCAATGCCGCCGGGCGCTCAGATCCCAGCGCGCTCTACAATCGCGCGACGATGGGCGTCTACGAGCTCGGCTCGACCTTCAAGCCGATCACCGTCGCGGCCGCGCTCGAGGCGGGCGTGATCACCTCGCCCGCGCAGCTTTGGGATGCGGGCTCGCCGGTCGCGGTCGGCCGCTTCCGGATCAGCGACGATCATCCGCTCGGCCGGCGGATCACCGTTCCCGAGCTGCTCGTCCATTCTTCGAACATCGCCACCGCCCGCATCGCCGACCAGATGGGCGCGGAGCGGATGCAGGCGGCCTTCCGGGCGGTCGGCTTCGATGAGCCAGCCCATATCGAGCTCAGCGAGCGCGCCCGCACCTTGTGGCCCCGCGACTGGGGCCGGGCGACCGTCCTCACCTCCGGCTTTGGCCACGGCGTCGCGGTGACGCCGCTCCATCTGGCCAGCGCCTATGCTGCGCTGGTCAACGGCGGCATCTGGCGCCCGGCGACGCTGATGCGGGTCGAGCCCGGCCGGGCGGCGCCGGGGCGGCGCGTTTATTCCGAGCAGACCAGCCTCAGGATGCGCCAGATGCTGAGGATGATCGTCCAGTACGGCACGGGCCGGCGCGGCGATGCGCCGGGCTTCCGGGTCGGCGGCAAAACCGGCACCGCCGAAAAAGTCGCCTCCGGGGGAGGCTATTCGCGGCGCGTGAACGTTTCAACGTTCGCGGCGGCTTTCCCGATGGATCGGCCGCGCTATGTGGTGCTCGTCATGATGGACGCTCCGCGCGGCAACGAAGAAACGCATTACCTGACGACGGCGGCGTGGACGGCCGCGCCCGTCGTCTCGCGGGTCATTTCGCGCGTCGGGCCGCTGCTCGGCGTCATTCCCGATTCGAACCGGGACATCGACACTTCCGACATGGTGCCGCTGGTCGCCGCCGCGAGGCACTGATGCGACTGGGCGCGCTGACCGGCACCGACGAGCCGACGCCCGTCACCGGCTTCGCCATCGATCATCGCAAAGTGGCGCCCGGGACGGTGTTCGGCGCCTTTCGCGGCACCCGCTTCAATGGTGAGGACTTCATCGGTGAGGCGGTCTCCTCCGGCGCCGTCGCCGTGGTTTCGAAGCCGGAAACGCGCGTCGAGGGCGCGCTGCATATCGCCGCCGAGGAGCCGCGCCGCGAATTCGCACGGCTGGCGGCGAAGTTTTTCAAGCCGTTTCCGGGCGTGGTGGTCGCCGTCACCGGGACCAACGGCAAGACCTCCAACGTCGAGCTGACCCGCCAGCTCTGGCGGATGGCCGGCCACCCTTCGGCCAGCATCGGCACGCTCGGCGTCACAACGTCCGACGATCAGGTGACGACCGGGCTGACTACTCCCGACATCGTCACCTTCCTGTCCAACATGGCCGGCCTGGCGAAGATGGGCATCACCCACGCCGCCTTCGAGGCGTCGAGCCACGGCCTCGCCCAGTATCGCACGGAGGGCCTGCCGGTTCGCGCGGCCGCCTTCACCAACTTCAGCCGCGACCATCTCGATTATCATCAGACGATGGAGGCCTATTTCGAGGCCAAGATGCGGCTGTTCGAAGAAGTGGTCGAGCCGGACGGGACGGCGATCGTCTGGACCGACGATCCCAAGTCGGACGAGGTCATTCGCCGCTGCCGCGCGCGCGGGCTCAGGCTGATGACGGTGGGTTCCCGCGGCGAGGCGCTGAAGCTCGTGTCGCGCGAGACCACCCAGCTCGGGCAGAAGCTCGTCATCGAAGCGGCGGGCAAAGCCCACCAGGTGACCCTGGCGCTGATCGGCGCCTACCAGGCGGCCAATGCCCTGACCGCGGCGGGGCTGACCATCGCCACCGGCGGCGACACGGCCGAGACGTTGTCGAACCTTTCGCGAGTCCACCCGGTGCGGGGGCGTCTCGAGCGGGCGGTGATCACCCGCGCCGGCACCCCGATCTACGTGGATTACGCCCACACGCCGGACGCCATCCAGTCGGCGATCGAGGCGCTGCGGCCGCATACCAAGGGGCGCCTTATCATCGTCTTCGGTGCCGGCGGCGACCGCGACGTCGGCAAGCGCGCCGAGATGGGCGAGGTCGCAGCACGACTTTCGGACATCGCCATCGTCACCGACGACAATCCGCGCAGCGAAGATCCGGCCGCGATCCGGCGCGACATCCTCGCCGGCGCGCCCGGCGCGCGCGAAGTGGCGGGCCGGCGCGAGGCGATCCGCGCCGCTATCGACGAAGCCGCCGCCGGCGACATCATCCTGCTCGCCGGCAAGGGTCATGAGCAGGGGCAGGTCATCGGCGGTACCGTCCATCCATTCGACGACGTCCAGGTGGCGCGGGAGTGCGCCGGATGAGACTGTGGACCGCCGCCGAGATCGCGGCCGCCACCGGCGGCACCGCCGATGGCAATTTCGACGTCACCGGCGTGGCCTTCGATTCGCGCGAGATCGGACCCGGCGACCTGTTCGTCGCGATGAAGGGCGAGACCACCGACGGGCACCGCTTCCTCGACCAGGCCTTTGCGGCCGGCGCCGCCGGTGCCGTCGTGTCCGAAGGCATCGCCCGGCCGCACGTGCGCGTCGCCGACACGAGCGAGGCGCTGAACGCCCTCGGGCGCGCCGCCCGCGCGCGCACCGGGGCGAAGGTGATCGGCGTCACCGGATCGGCCGGCAAGACCGGAACCAAGGAGGCGCTGCACGCAGCGCTCGACCGGTTCGCGCCGGGGCGGACGCACCGCTCGGTGAAGAGCTACAACAACCATACCGGCGTTCCTCTAAGCCTTGCCCGGATGCCGCGCGAGGCGCGCTTCGGCGTGTTCGAGATGGGCATGAACCATGCCGGCGAGCTCGCGCGGCTCACCCGGCTGGTCCGGCCGCACGTCGCCCTGGTGACGACCATCGCCTCCGCCCACCGCCAGTTCTTCGCCAGTGAGGAAGCAATCGCCGACGCCAAAGGGGAGATTTTCCACGGCCTGGAGCCGGGCGGCACCGCGATCATCCCCTATGACAGCCCGCATCGCGACCGGCTGACGGCCGCCGCCCGTCCGCATGCCGCCGCCATCCTCACCTTCGGCCTCGGCGAGGGCGCCGACGTCCGGGCGGCCTATGTGGTCCGGGGGCCGAAAGGCGGGACCATGGCCACGGCGACGCTGCCGGGCGGGCAGCTCAGCTTCACCCTCAGCCAGCCGGGCGAACATTGGGTTTCGAACGCGCTGGCGGTGCTGGCGGCGGTCCACGCGGTCGGCGGCGACCTCGCTTTGGCCGGCCTCGCCCTCGCCGACCTCGGCGGACTCAAGGGCCGCGGCGAACGCCGCCGCGTCGCGGTCGCCGGCGGCGAGGCGCTGCTGATCGACGAAAGCTACAACGCCAACCCCGC
>DASVVV010000092.1:0-18404 GCA_036386375.1 Allosphingosinicella sp.
CGGGGTCGGTGAGGCGGCTGTTGGTCATGTGGGTGTGGACTGCGCTCGCCCCGTCGAAATCCGGCCCTGCCCCGGCGCCGCCGGCGATCGTTTCATAATATTGGCGGCGCTGGTTGCCGAAGGTGAAATTGTTCATCGTCCCCTGGCTCGGCGCGAGCGCGCGTGCGGCGGCGAAAAGGCAGTCGGTGATGACCTGGCTGGTCTCGACGTTGCCGGCGACGACGGCGGCCGGGTAACGCGGGTTGAGCATCGAGCCTTCGGGCACCTTCAGCGTGATCGGCCGCATGCAGCCGTCATTCAAGGGAATCGCATCGTCGACCATCGTCCGGAAAACATAAAGCGTCGCCGCCCGGCAGATCGAATAAGGCGCGTTGAAATTGTTGGGCTGCTGGTCGCTCGTGCCGGCGAAATCCACCACCGCCGACCGGCTCTCGCGATCGACCGAGATCGACGCGCAAATCACCGCGCCATTATCTATTTCATACCTAAAGCTTCCGTCGCAAAGCCTGTCGATCAAACGCCTGACCGCTTCTTCCGCATAGGCCATGACATGGCCCATATACGCGTCGATCGCCGCCCGCCCATATTCGCCGGCGACCCGCCGCAGCTCGCTCGCGCCGCGTGCGCAGGCGGCGATCTGGGCCTTGAGGTCGGCGACGTTCTGGTCGGGGTTGCGCGCCGGCCATTCCCCGGACGCGAGCAGCGCGCGCAACTCCGCCTCGCGGAAGCGGCCGGCGTCGACGAGCAGGAAATTGTCGATCAGCACACCCTCCTCATGGACGGTGCGGCTGCCCGGCGGCATCGATCCGGGCTCGATCCCGCCGATATCGGCATGGTGGCCGCGCGCGGCGACGAACCAGGCCGGCGCCTCGTCCGTCGCTGCGGCGAAGACCGGCATGATGACGGTGATGTCCGGAAGGTGGGTGCCGCCGCGATAGGGCGCGTTGAGCACATAGACGTCGCCCCGGAGCATCCCGCGCCCGTCGCGCCCCTGACCGCGCGCGTCGATCACGGTGCGGATGGAATCCCCCATCGAGCCGAGATGGACCGGAATGTGCGGCGCATTGGCGATGAGGTTGCCGTCGCCGTCAAACAGCGCGCAGGAGAAATCGAGCCGCTCCTTGATGTTGACCGACGAGGCCGTGTTCTGGAGCGCCACCCCCATCTCCTCGGCGATCGCCATGAAGAGATTGCCCATCACCTCCAGCATGACCGGATCGACCTCCGTCCCCATCGCCCGCCCGGCCTGGCGCGGGACGGAGCGGGTCAGGATCAGGTTGCCGAGCGGATCCACTTCGGCAAGCCAACCCGGCTCGACGACGGTGGTCGCCGCTTCGTCGACGATGATCGCGGGCCCGGAAACCGTGTCGCCGGGGGAGAGGCGGTCCCGCTGCAATAGTCCCCCCTCATCGTTGGTCCCGAGCGCAGTCGAGGGGCGTCGGCGCGGCGTCTGGCCACTACGCCCTGCGACTTCGCTCGGCGGGCACGGTGTCTCCGAAGCCGGTACCTGACCGACGCTCTCTCCCCGCCCGACCGCTTCGACGATCGCCGTCTCGACCACGACCGGCGCGTCCGAGAGGAACCCGAACCGTGTCCGGTGCGCCGCTTCGAAGGCCTCCTCCATCCTCTCTCCGGCCTCTACTTCCAGCGCCGTATCGCTGCCTTCGTAGCGCAAGGCGGCGCGGCGGCGCATCTCGGGCGCCTCGACGCCCTGCCCTTGCAGCGCCGCAGTCGCCTCTTCCTCCAACTGCTCCAGCACCTTCTCCAGGTCCGCCCCCGCAAGCGTCCGCTGCCTCAGCTCGACCATGTCCGCGAGGCCCATCCCAAAAGCGCTGAGCACCCCGGCGAGGGGGTGGATCATCACCGTCTCGATGCCGAGCGCGTCGGCGACCAGGCAGGCATGCTGCCCGCCGGCGCCGCCGAAACATTGCAGCGTGTAGCGGGTGACGTCGTGGCCGCGGGCAATCGAGATTTGCTTGATCGCATTGGCCATATTGTCGACGGCGATGCGGATGAAGCCCTCTGCGGCCTGCTCGGACGTCAGGCCCGCGCGTTCGGCAATCTCCCGCGCCCGCGCCAGCGAGGCCTCTGCATCGATCGGCTGGTCGCCGTTCGGCCCGAAGACGTGGGGAAAATGCTCAGCCCGGATCTTGCCGAGCACGACATTGCAGTCGGTGACGGTCAGCGGCCCGCCGCGGCGGTAGCAGGCCGGGCCGGGGACGGCGCCCGCGCTGTCGGGGCCAACGCGGAAGCGGCTGCCGTCATAGTGGCACACCGAGCCCCCGCCGGCCGCGACGGTGTGGATCTCCAGCATCGGCGCCCGCACCCGCACGCCCGCCACCGCGCGCTCGCTGGTCCGCTCATAAGTCCCGGCATAATGCGACACGTCGGTCGAGGTGCCGCCCATGTCGAAGCCGATGACATGGCCGAAGCCCGCCTGCTCGGCCGTCCGGGCCATGCCGACGATGCCGCCGGCCGGCCCCGACAGGATCGCATCCTTGCCCCTGAACGCGGCCGCATCCGTCAGCCCGCCGTTCGACTGCATGAAGAACAGGCGGCCCGCGGTTCCAAGTCCCGCCACCACGCGGTCGACATAGCGTCTCAAAACGGGCGAGAGATAGGCATCCACCACGCAGGTATCGCCGCGACCGATCAGCTTGATCAGCGGCTCGACCTCGTGGCTCGCGGACACCTGGGAGAATCCGATCGCCCGCGCCATTGCCGCAAGCGCCGCCTCGTGCGCGGTCCAACGCCAGCCGTGCATCAGCACGATGGCGAGCGCCCGGAAGCCGCGATCATAAGCCTGCTGAAGCGCCGCAAGCGCGGCCGCCTCGCCGAGCGGACGCAGCACCTCGCCCGTCGCCGTCACCCGCTCGTCCACCTCGATGACCTGCGAATAAAGCGGTTCAGGCAGCACGATCCGCCGCGCGAAAATGTCCGGGCGCGACTGATAGCCGATTCGAAGCGCGTCGCCGAAGCCCGCTGTGATAGCGAGCGCCACGTCCTCGCCCTTCCGCTCGAGCAGCGCGTTGGTGGCCACCGTCGTCCCCATCTTCACCGATGCCGCCGACCCGCCCCCCTGCTCGGCGAGGATCGCGCGGATTCCGGCGACGGCCGCGTCGTCATAGCGCTCCGGATTGTCGGAGAGCAGCTTGCGCACGATCAGGCGGCCCTCGGGGGAGCGCGCGACGATGTCGGTGAAGGTGCCGCCGCGGTCGATCGAGAAGGTCCAGGCGGCCGACATCGAAAAGCGCCCTATCACCGCCCGCCGGGGCGGAAAAGCGTTGGCGCTCGGAACCGCGGGCGGCGGCGCGGCTTTGGCAGGCTGTGAGCGATCCAAAGGTCAATCCGCTGGGCAAGGCCGTCGACGGCCCCGAGGACATCCCGCCGCGCGGCTGGAAGGAGATCGCGCTCGCCACCTGGAAGGATGCGGGCGACGACAATCTCACCCTCATCTCCGCCGGCGTCGCTTTCTACGCCTTCCTCGCCTTCGTGCCTTTGCTGACCGCCTTCGTGCTCAGCTACGGCCTGATCGCCGAGCCTTCGTCGGTGGTCAGCCACATGCAGACGCTGACCAGCGTCATGCCGCAAAACGCCGCCGGAATCATCGGCGACCAGCTTGAGAGCATGACCGAATCGAGCGGCGCCAAGACCGGCTTTGCGCTTCTGCTCGCGCTCGGCATCGCCCTTTACGGCGCGAGCAAGGGCGCCGGCGCCGTCATGACCGCGCTCAACATTGCCTTCGAGGTCGAGGAGACGCGAAGCTTCGTCCGGCGCACTTTGCTCGCTCTGACGATGACGGCCGGAGCGGTGCTGGTCCTGTTCCTCGCCATCCTCGCCATTTCCGCGCTCAACTTCCTGGAAGACCTGGTCCCGACCCTCGGCGGCGTCGCCCGGATCTTGTTGAAGACCTTCTTCTTCCTCGTTGCCGCGGCCGCCGTCGTCCTGCTGCTGGCGGTGATCTACCGTTACGGCCCCAACCGGCCCGAGGCGGAGTGGAAGTGGATCACGCCGGGCTCGGGCATTGCTACCCTGGTCTGGTTGACGGCGACCTTCGGCTTCGGCCTCTACGTCGCCAATTTCGGCAATTACAATGCGACCTACGGCTCGCTGGGCGCGGTGATCGTCTTCCTCACCTGGCTCTATCTCACCGCCTATATCGTCCTGCTCGGCGCCGAGCTCAATTCGATCATCGAGATTAAGGTCGGCAGGGGGGAGGTGCAGGAAGGCGCGGCGCCGCGGGACACCGAACTTACCGACGTCGCCGACGAAGCGCCCGCGCCGTCTTTCGGCGCGGTGGTCGCCCGCCTCAGCCTGTTCTCGATCCTGCTGAGTCTGCTCGGGCGCCGCCGTGCCACCCGGGTCTATCGGTGACCCGCGCCGTCCTCTTCGACGTCGACGGCACGCTCGTCGACACCAACGATCTTCACGCCGCGGCCTGGCAGGAGGCCTTCCGCCATTTCGGCGTCGAGCTGCCGCACAAGACGATCCGCGACCAGGTCGGCAAGGGCGGGGACAATCTGATCCCCACCCTCCTCCCGAAGGCGCTCGTCGAAACGCGTCAGCAGGAGATCGAGGAATTCCGGTCCGAGCTGTTCCAGCGCGACTATCTCCCCCGCGCCGTCCCCTTCCCCGGCGTCAGGCCGCTGTTCGAGCGGCTCTTCGCCGACGGCATCAAGATCGTCCTCGCCACCTCGGCCAAGCAGGCCGAGCTCGAATATCACGAGAGCATCATCGGCTGCGGCGACCTGATTTTCGCCGCCACCTCTAAGGACGATGTCGACCGATCCAAGCCCTGCCCCGACATTTTCGCCGCCGCGCTGGTGAAAGTCGCGCCGCTCGGCCCCGACGAAGTGCGCGTCGTCGGCGACTCGCCCTGGGACGTCAAGGCGGCCGCCAATGCCGGGCTCAAGGCGGTCGCGGTCCGCTGCGGCGGCTTCGATGAAGAGTGGCTTCGTAAAGCCGGCGCCGCCGCCATCCTCGACGGGCCGGAGGACCTGCTTGCCCGCTATCCGGAGTGGCTGAACGCCGCTTGACGCTCGCGCGCGACTGGCCCAGCGCTCTGCCATGGCCGAAGAACGGGATTTCACCAGCGGCGACTTCCACAATGTCGCGCAAAAGCAGATCGTCCACGCCGCGTACGAGACGCTCGCCGCCGACAAGCTCGATTGGGAGCTGATCGCCCCCTTCCTCGACGCCGCCCGCGCCGTTTGCCGCGGGGATTTTCGCGAGAATGGGCGGATCGGCTTCCACAGCCTGCGGGCCGAGGGCGAGGATTGGGTCGAGGCGGAGGAAGCGTTTCTCGGCATCGCCATCGCCGACCGGGAGAGCGGCGAGGAGTGGCTTGCGGAGACATATTGGGTGTCGGATATCGTGACTGCCGCGGATGATCCGGGCCAGGTCCGCCGAACCGTCGCCGCGCTCGAGCGCAGCCTCGCCAAGGTCAGAAGCTGGCTCGCCGAACGGGAAGCCGGCGCGCAGCAAAACGGGGACAGCCAAGAGTGACTGTCCCCGTCCGTTTTGCGTCGGGAAGACTTAGTTGCCCGCGCCGCTGACGCCCGCTTCGTAAAGCTGGATGCAGCGATCCTCGCCGGGGCCGGCCTGCGAGCAGGGCGGATAGCCCGACTGCGCCTCGACCGGGCCGCCGACGCCGGTGAACGTGCTGTGCTCGCCGACATCGTCAGCATCGCTCGCCGTGGACTCGGCCGGGGCCGCCGTCTTGGGCGCGGCGTCGTTTATCGCCAGCTCGGACTCGGTGTAGACCGGCTTCCAGCTGCTGCCGGCGGCGGCCGTGTCGGTCGTCGCGTCGGCTTTCGCGCTCACGGGCTCGAAGGGCCCGCCCATCGCGGTCTGCGACGGCTCGTCGAGCAGGCCGCCGGTCGGCCGGTCCCAGCTGGCGAGCCGCTCGCGCACGCCGCGCTCGTAGAGCTGGATGCAGCGGTCGTCGCCCGGCCCCGGATCGCAGGCCGGATAATTCTGCGCCGCCGGCTGCGGCGCGAGGACGTTGTCGGAAGACGCCGTCTCGAGCGGACCGCCCATGCCGACCTCGGAGTCGTTCTTGTCGCCCAGCGCGAGCTGGAGCTTGTCCGGATCGCCGGACGCGGTCTGGAGCTTGGCGTCGAAATCGCCGGAAGCGGCGAGCTGCGCCCGCGCCTCGCCCGACGGCACCTGGAATTTGGTGCCGGTGTCGGCCGAAGCGAGTTTCGGGCCGGTGTCGGCCGCGACCTTGTCGCCGGTCTCGGCCGCAACAAGCTTCAGCCCGCTGTCTGCGGACGCGAGCTTGTCGCCACCGTCGTCCCAGAATGTCGGCGACTTGGCGTCGGTCGCCAGAGCGAGCTTGCCGCCGCTATCGCTCCATCCGGTCTGGAACTTCGGATCGGCCGACGCGGTCCACATCTTCGCGCCGCTCTCGGGCGAAGCCATCTTGGCAAGGTCGCTCTCCAACCCCGCCGTTCCGAGCTTGGAATCGGAAGCGATGCCGAAGTCGGACTTGGCGGCGCTCAGCGGCTTGTTCCAGCCGGTGCCGGCAGCCGTCAGGTCCGCGCTCGCCTTGGCGTCCGCCGCCGGCTGGGTGTCGATCGAGCCCATCTTCACGTCGGCGGCCAGAGCGACCGTCGAGCTGCTCAGCAGCAACGCTCCTGCTGCGGCAAAATAACGTTTCATTTCATGGCCTCCTGCCAATTTGTTCCGGAGACCGAGGCGGTCCCGGGCTGGTAGCCCCCACGCCCGCACCGGAAGTGCAGTGTGCGCAAAAAACGACCTGGATCAGTTTTTTGATCCCTTGGAAGCGCCGAGCGGATCAGAAGGTGCCGCTGACCTGAAGCAAATGGCCGCCGGGAGTCGCCCTGAATCCCGCCCCGGACAGCCTTGCCGCGACCGCGGGATCGCTCGGACGGACCAACAGGTCGAGCCGGTAGCGCCCATTGGGGAACAGGCGGATGTTGAGCTGCTCCATCCCGCTCTGGCTCGCCAGCGGGATCAGCAGCGCGTCGTTGGCGCAACGCGCGTTGCCGCTGAGGGCCGCGGCGAGGGCGACCCCGCCAAGCTCTCCCCTCACCGCCGCCCGCACGCGGCCCTCCGCCTGGGTGCAGCGCCCGCCGGAGAAGCCGGCGCTGACGTCATCGAGGTCGAGCGCGGACAGCGCCACCGGCGACGCCAGGCCGTTGAGGCGGAAGCGCCCGGTAACGTCCTCGAAGGTGAGGCTGTGGCGGGTGAGGACCGCCGCGCCCTCGAGCGGCGCGTCCTCGTCGGCGCTGGCGATCGACAGCCGCGCCCGGCCGAGCAGCAGCGGCAGCAGGTTGAGCCGCGCCTTGACGTCGCCCAGCGCGAGCGGCCCGATCTGCGCCTCCTGAAGCGCGCCCAGCCAGATGCTTCCGGTCGCGGCCCGCGCGGTCAGCCCGCTCCGGTCGAAGCCGAGGCCGCCGAGGGCGAGCCGCATCGGCAGCAGGGCGATCAGCGCGAACAGGAAAAAGGCCAGCACGAGCAGCGAGCGGCGAAGCGGAATACGGATGCGCATCAGCCGCTCCGCGCCCGGAAGGTGGCCTCGACCGCCAGCGTCCGGTCGGCGTTGGTGCGGGCCCGCAGCGATTCGACGACGAGGCCGCTGCCCTCCATCTGCCGTACCCAGGAGAAAAAGGCCTGCGCCCGAGCGGCGTCGAGCGCGAGGCTGGCGCGGCCCGCGCCCTCGGCCGCGATGCGCGCGCCCGTGAAGCCCGCCTCGGCGGCGGTGCGGCCGAGGAAAGCGTCGACCGGTCGCGGCGCCCGGGCGGCGGGCGCGCCGCGCCCCCGCTGCACGGCATCGGCCTCGGCGCGGGCCTGGGCCAGCGCCGTCACCGCCGCCGCGTGCCGGGTCCGCGCGGCGTCGAGCGCATCGCCGAGCGGCCGCACGACCAACAGCCAGCCCAGCACCAGCGCCAGCAGCGCCGCCATGACGGCGAGCAGCCGCTGCTCGCGTACGGTCCTGACCCGCCACCAGGCGAGGAAGCGCTCGTTCATCCCGGCCGCACCGTCAGGTCGGCGGTCGGCCGCCCGCCGGCGGTGCGCTGCTCGCCCGGCTCGACGCGAAGCCCGCCGGCCTCGATCCGGGACTGCAGCGCGGCGAGCGTCGCCGGCCCGTCCATCATGACCGTCGCGACCAGCCTGCCGTCGGCACGATAGTCGATCCGCGCCAGCTCGACGTTCGGAGTGACCCGCACCGACTCGAACAGGACCGCGGCGGCGGCGCCGAAGCCGGGCCCGCCCTCGGCCGCGTTGCTTTGCGCCGCCCCCCCAAGCGCCTCGGCGTCCGCCTCGAGCTGGTCCGCGGCGAAAGTGTAGCTCAGGATCGTCGCGACCTGCTCCGCGAGGCTGAGCAGCGCCAGCCCAACGGCGAGCAACGCCATCCGCCGCATACGCGGCGCCTCAAGCTTCCACTGCCGGCGCCGCGCGAACGGCCCCTGGCGCAGGTTGATCGGCGGGCGTTCGAGCGCCTCGACGAGCCCGGCTTCCACGGCGACTTCATCGGCGACGGCGACGGGCTCCGCGCCCACCAGCATCGCCGCGAGCTCGGGCTCGGCGCTGAACGCCGCCGCCCGGCCGCGATAATCGGCGACGGCAAGCGCGTCGCGGCGGACGAGCCCCTGCTCCGGCGCCGGAATCAGGAAGGGCGAGGGCAGGATGATGTCGGGATCGGCGGCCACCCACTCCTCCATCCGGCGCGCGGAGACGAGCGCCACCGGCGTCAGCCCCTCCTCCGGCCGCCCCACCGCCACATGCATTTCGCTCAACGGCTCGGCGGCGGCATCGGCCAGTATCAGCCGCGCCGCCGCCGCCGCCTGCGCTTCGGTCAGCCCCTCGGCGAGGTCGATCCAGTGGATCGCGACCTCGGTGCCCGGGACGACCAGCATTCGCCGGGCGACCCCGTCAGACGACGGCATGACCCACTGGCTCCCGTCCGCCTCCACCAGCCTCGCGCGGGCTGCCGCGTCAGTTGGTGATGTCTTCATCTTCCCCGTCGCCGCCCTCGCGGCCGTCGGCGCCGAGCGAGGCGATCTGGAACGGCCGCCCTTCCGGCCCCGGCGCGGTGTAGCGATAGGGATTGCCCCACGGATCTTCGGGCAGGCGGCGGATATAATGGCCGTTGAGCAGCGCCTGCAGGCCCTCGGCCGCGGTCGGATAGCTGAGATGATCGAGCCGGTACATTTCAATCCCCTGCTCGAGCGTCTGGATGTCGGCGCGCGCCTTGGTCACGGCCGCCCGGTCCGCCGCCGGCATGACGTTTATGATGACGATCGTCGCCAGCAGCCCGAGGATGACGATCACCACCATCAGCTCGACCAGCGAAAAGCCGTCTTCCTCGCTTTTCCTCCCCTCCATTCGCAGGAGAAGGAATTTGCGGCGACGAATCCAAAGCGACAGCATCAATATCCCCCCGCCAGGGTGTCCAGTTGCAATATCGGGAGCAGGATCGACAGCACGATCAGCGCCACGACCACCCCCATGACGATGATGATCGCCGGCTCCAGCAGCGCCAGCGCCGTGGTGGTGAAGGCGTCGAACTCGCGCTCGAGATAATCGGCGGCGCGCTCCAGCATCAGGTCGAGCCGCCCCGAAGCCTCGCCCGATGCGGCGAGATAGACGAGCAGCGGTGGGAACACGCCCGCCTTGCGAAGCGCTCCCGACAGGCTGCCGCCGGTGCGCACCGTCTCGGCAATGTCGGCCGAAGCCTTGCGCAGCACCCGGTTGTGCACCGTCTGGGTGGTCAGCCGAAGCCCCTCGAGCAGCGGCAGCCGGCTCGCGACCATTGTCGAAAGAGTCCGCGCCAGCCGCGCCGCGTGAAGGTCGCGGATCAGCCGCCCGATGAGCGGCAGGCGCAGCAGCATCCCGTCGAACTTCATCCGCAACCCGTCTTCCTTCAGCGCACGCCCGCCAAGGAAGGCGCCGAGCGCGAGCGCGATCAGCAGCGCCCACCACCAATTGCTGAGGAAATTCGACAGCCCGATCACCGCCCGCGTCAGGAAAGGCAGCTCCTGGCCGACATCCTGGAACTGCTCGACGACCTTGGGCACGACGAAGATCATCAGCGCGAACACGACGAAAGCGGCGACGATCGCCAGGATGACCGGATAAGCCAGCGTCGAAAGCACCTTGCCGCGCACCTGCGCCTGCCGTTCGAGCAGATCGGCGAGCCGCTCCAATATCTTCGGCAAGGTGCCCGAGCTTTCGCCGGCCGCCACCATCGCCCGATAAAGCGGCGGGAAGCTCTTCGGCTCGCGTCCCATCGCGTCGGCGAGCCGACGGCCCTCGACGACGCCCTCGTGAACCGAAGTGAGGACCCGCCGCACTTCGTCGCGCTCGGCCTGCCGCGACAGCGTGCGAAGCGCTTCCTCGAGCGGCGTCACCTGGATCAGGGTGGCGAGCTGGCGCGTGAACAAGGTCAGCTGCTTCGCGCCCATTTTCCGGCGCTGGATCAGCCCCCGCGATAGGAGCGGCGGCGCGGACCCCTCGGCGGCCGCCTCGATCCGGACCACATAGAGCTTGCGCGAGGCCAGCTGCGCGCGTGCCTGGTCGGTCGTGTCGGCGCGCACCGAACCGCGCCGCTCGCGCCCGGCCGTGTCGAGGCCGACATAAGCGAAGTCAGGCATCGACGGCCTCGTGCCGCGACACGCGGATCGCCTCCGCCGGGCTGGTGACGCCTTCGAGCACCAGCGCGCGCGCCGCCGCCGACAGCGTCGGCGCCGTCTTGAACGCATGGGCGGCGATCGCGCTCTCTTCGCCGCCGGCATTGATCAGGCGCCGGATCGTCTCGTCCACCTTCACCGCCTCGAACAGGCCGATCCGCCCCCTGTAGCCGCCACCGCCGCACGCGCCGCAACCGCGCGGCTCATACACCGTCACGCCCTCCTCGATGCCGAGCAGCCCGTGAAGCGACGGCGCGGCGGCCACCGGCTGCCGGCACTCGGCACAAAGCCGACGCACCAGCCTCTGCGCCAGCACGCCGCGCACCGTCGAGGCGATCAGGAACGGCTCGACCTTCATGTCGCGCAGCCGCGTGATCGCGCCGACCGCATCGTTGGTGTGGACGGTCGAAAGGACGAGATGGCCGGTCAGAGCCGCCTGGACCGCGATCTCCGCCGTCTCGCGGTCGCGGATCTCGCCGACCATCACCACGTCCGGGTCCTGCCTCAATATCGCCCGTAGCCCGGCGGCGAAGGAAAGGCCGACCTGCGGGTTGATCTGCGTCTGCCCGACGCCGTCGACGGCATATTCGACCGGATCCTCGACGGTGAGGATGTTGCGGCTGCCGTCGTTGAGCAGCCTCAGGCCGGCATAAAGCGTCGTCGTCTTGCCCGATCCCGTCGGCCCGGTGACGAGGACGATGCCGTTGGGCTCGGCCAGCGCGCCGCAAAGCATCGCCTTGACGCTCTCGCTCATGCCGAGCTGGTCGAGGCCGATGCCCGCATTGTCCTTGTCGAGGATGCGCATCACCACGCGCTCGCCGGCCCGGCTCGGCAAGGTCGAGACGCGCACGTCGATCAGCTTGCCGCCGAGGGTGAGCCCGATCCGCCCGTCCTGCGGCATCCGCCGATCGGCGATGTCGAGCCGCGCCATCACCTTGATCCGACTCACCACCACCGGCGCCACGTGCGGCGGCATCCTGAGCGTCTCCCTCAGGACGCCGTCCATCCGCATCCTGACCACCAGGCCGGTCTCGTAAGGCTCGATATGGATGTCGGAGACGCCCTGGCGCGCCGCGTCGGCGATGATGCCGTTGATCAACCGGATCGCCGGCGCGTCGTCGGACGTGTCGAGCAGGTCGTCGGCGCTCGGCAGGTGCGAAGCGAGATGGCCCAGATCGTCGTCGAAGCCGAGGGACGCGGCGGCATCGGGCCCGGCGGCGTAGAGGTCGGACAGAAGCCGGTCGAAAGCCCCGCCGTCCACCTTGTGCAAAGCGAACGGCCGGCCGAGGAAGCGCCTCAGCTCGATCAGCGCCCTAGGGTCGCCGCCCTCGCGCATCGCAATGTCCGGCCTGCCGTCGGTCTCGCCGGTGGCGACGAGTCCGTGGCGCCGGGCAAAGGCGTAGGGGAGGCGGACGGCCGGCGCCGCCTGGAACTCGCCTTCGAACTCGTCGCCGCGGCCGATCCTCATTGCGGCTGCCCCCCGGGCGGCGGTACCGCCGGCGGCGGCACGACGGTGTCCTGAGGCTGCGGCGTGGCCGGCGCCGTCGGCGGCACGGTGCCGAGATAGTCGCGCACCAGCTCGTCCAGCGTCGGCTCGCGCCGCGGGTTCGAAAGCAGCTGCTGCCCGCGCGCATAGCCGTAGCGGCGTGCGCTCACCGCCCGCGCGTCATTGGCCGAGCGCAGGATGGTCGGGCGGATGAACACCATCAAATTGGTCCGCCCGCGCTCGCGTCCGCGCGAACGGAACAGCTCGCCGATCAGCGGCAGGTCGCCGAGCAAAGGGATGCGCTGAAGCGTGCGCCGCTCATTGTCGTCGAGCAGGCCGCCGATGCCGACGATCTCGCCGTCGTCGACGGTGATGGTCGTTTCGAGCTCGCGCTTGTTGAGGATGAGATCCTGGAAATTGCTCGAGACCGGGCCCGCGATCGAGCTCACTTCCTGCCGCAGGTCGAGCTTGATCGTGCCGCCGGCGTTGATCTGCGGTCTGACCTCTAGCGTGATGCCGACATTCTGCCGCTGGACGGTGCGGAAGGCATTGTCGAAATTGGGCGACAGCGCCTCGCCGGTAGTGATCGGGATCTCCTGCCCGACCAGGATCCGCGCCTCCTGATTGTCGAGCGTCATGATCGACGGCGTCGACAGGATGTTGGAGCGGTTGTCGGAACGCACCGCATTGACGATCGCGCCGAAGATCGCGTTGCCGGCGCGGAACGCGCCGCCGGCCAGCCCGCCGGTCGCGCTGGCGACGGAGCCGATGGCGGCGTCGGTGAGCTCGTCGACCAGGTCCTCGTCGGCGCCGAGTTCGCGCGCGGCGATCGCGCTGGCGATCAAGTTCGCGTTGGGCGCGATGTTCGAATAGTTCGTCACCGCGAACGGAATGTTCGAGCCCTGCAGTCCGGACAGGAACAGCTGCACGCCGAGCCGCTGCGCGGCGACGTCTGATATCTCGACGATGATCGCTTCCACCAGCACCTGCTGCCGGCGCACGTCGAGCTGGCGGATCACTTCACCCAGGGTTCGCTGGACGTCGGGCGTCGCCGAAATGACGATCGCATTGGCGCCCTCGAAGCGCGTCACCACCGCGTTGCGCGCCGACAGGGTGGTCGCGCCCGTCGCCGCGGCGGGAGCGGCGGCGGGAGCGGGCGCCGGCGGCGCTTCGTCGACCATGTTGGACTCGGTACCCGAGTCGGCCCGCCGGCTCCGCCGCAGCCGCTGGCGGGTCGTCGGCGGAGTCACCGCCTGGCCGAGCAATTGCTGGAGCACAGGCAGCAGCTGCTCGGCGTCGGCATGCTCGAGGAACACGACCCGGATCTCGCTGCCGCTGGCCGCCCGCAGATCGAGCTCCTGGGCGATCCCGATCAGCTGGGCGACGGAGGCAGCGTCGCCCCGGAATGCGATCGCGTTCGAGCTGTCGACCGGCACCACCGATACGCCTTCCGGCGCCAACTCGGCGAGCGCCTCGGCGATCTCGCGCGCGCCGGCATTGTCGAGGCCGACCACGCGGGTGACGCCGGTATCGACGTCGATCGAGGCGAGCACCTGCCGGATTCGCCGCACATTGTCGGCGAAGTCGGAAATGACGATCGAGTTGCGCCCCGCCGTGATCGAGCCGTCGCGGCTGACCAGCGGCCGTAGCGTCTCCACCGCCGCCGCCGCGTCGACGTTCCTCACCCGCAAGATCTCGGTGATGAACCCGCTCGGCGACTGCCGCCTTGTGCGCCCGACCGGCGCCGAGGCGGCCGCGCCCGCGACCGGCTGAACCCTCAGCGCCCCGCCTGAGGCCGGCACGGCGACATAGCCGTTGGCGCGCAACGTCGACAGGAACAGCTCGAAATATTCGCTCCTCGACAGGGCCCGGTCGGTCACCACCGACACCCGGCCCTGCACCGACGGATCGATGATGAAGGTCCGCCCCGTCACCCGCGCAGCATCCTGGATGAAGGCCCGGATGTCGGCGTCGCGAAGGTTGAGGACGTGCTGGGCTGAGGCCGGCGTCAGCGCCGCGCAGGCGAGTGTCAGGGCGATGAAGAAGCGTTTCACAGGTTAAGCCTTACCCGTAGCGGCACGGCGCGGCCGCCGCGATTGACGATGACGGTCGCCTGCCCGCCGCCCGACTGGCCGAGCCGGGCCCGCGCCTGCTCGAGCGAAGTGACGGCCTGGCCGTTGACCGAGACGATGACGTCGCCAGGCTCGAAGCCGGCGGCGCGAAACGCCTGGCCGCCGTCGCTCCCGGGGTTGACGATGATGCCGTCGACCCGCCCGCCGCTGGTGCGCGGCTGGAACTGGATCGGCGCCGCCGACGGCGACGCGCCGCGCGCAGGCGCAGGGGCTGGCACGGCGCGCGCCGGTGCGGGAGCGCCGCCGCCGGGCGCGGCCTGCGTTTCCGCCGGGCCGGGCGCCGGCTCGGACTGGTCGAGGAAAATCTGCTCCTGGGCGCCGCCGCGGCTGATCGTGACATTGTCGAAGCCGACCTGGGCGAGCGTCACGCCCGGCATGATCGTGTCGCCGACCGCGAAGCTCTGCTGGGTGCCGTCGGGAAGCGCGATGATCGCCGAGCCGCGGCCCGTCGCCCGGTCCTCGCGCACGCCGTAAAGCTTGAGGTCGAGCGAGGTCACGGCCACCGGCCCGCGTTGCGCGGAGAGGCGGAAGAACGGGTCGAACTCGGTCAGCGCCGACCCGTTCGCCGGCAGCGCGAGCGGCGCCGAGCCTCTCCATTCGCCGACCGGCCCGACGGGCGTCACCAGCGTCCACACCAGCCGCGCCGCCTGGATCGCGATCAGCGCCAGCAGCGCCAGCTCGAGCGCGCTGTAGACGGTCGGCCGCGGCAGCCGGCCGAGCAGCCTCAGGGCGCGCGGGTTCATCGCCAGACGCATCGCCGAAACCGATTCCCTCCCCAAAGCGAGCCGAACGCGGCTCTGCTATGTCCGCCAGGTGACTCATCCGAGACACGAAGGCGGCCGGTGCGCGGCCATCGCCTTGAATGGACGGCGGAAAATCGCCCCCGTCCCCCACGAGAGTCGCGCGGGCCGACGTTCACAGCTTTTGAAGAGGCGCGCAAGAGCCAGATCGAGTGGACTAAGGGCCGCGCCGCACTGGGCCGGACAAGGGTCGGGCGGCGCCTCTAGGGAAAAGCGCCGCCCTCAAGCCCCTCCGATATCAGCACGAATCTGGACGCAAGCTGAATATCAGGCGGCAACCACGAGCCAGACGGGCCAAGCCGTTACCGCCATCAGTGCGCCGAGCGGAAGCCGCGTCGTGCGGGTGACTTCACGTCCGCGCAGCCGCATCAGCAGCGCGGCGGTCAGGCCCAGCACCCCCGCCCCGACCAGGATGAGGGGGAGCTGCATCGCCCCCACCCAGCCGCCGATCGCCCCGAAAAGCTTCGGGTCGCCGCCCCCGAGCCCTTCCCGCCCGCGCAATCGTCGATAGCCGAAGCGGAGCAGCTCCAGCAGCGCCCACCCCAGCGCCGCCCCGGTGACCCGCTCGCCAAGCGCGGGCCCGAAACCGGCCCAGGCCGCGACGAGCCCGGCCACCAGCAGCGGCAGTGTCAAAAGGTCCGGTAGCCATTGATGCTCGACGTCGAGCGCCGCCAGCAGCAGCAGCCACAGCCCCAGCAGCATCGTGACGACCGCCAGCGGCACCGGGTGCGCGATCAGAGCGATCACGCCCAGGCTCGCGGCCCCCAGCTCGACCGCGAAATGGCGCTGGTCGATCCGCCCGCCGCAGCGCCGGCACTTGCCCTTGAGCGCCGCATAAGAAAGCAACGGCACGAGGTCACGAAGGCCGAGCGGCGCCCCGCAGGAATCGCAGCGCGATCGCCCCGCCACCACGCTCTTCCCCTGCGGCCATCGGATCAGCAGCGTGGCGAGGAAGCTGCCGACGATCGCGCCGAACGTCAGCCCCAGCCCGGTATAGAGGAAATTGGGATCGCCCCCGCTCATCCCTTGGCGGCGGCGAGGATCCGCTGCGCCTGGACGAGATGCGGCCGGTCGATCATCCGCCCGTCCAGCGACAGCGCCCCGGCCTGCGGACTGGCCTCGAACGCCGCGACCACGGCCCGCGCATGCGCCACCTCCCCCTCGCTCGGCGTGAAGGCGGCGTTGATCACCGGCACCTGGTCCGGATGGATCGCCATCATCCCGACGAAGCCGTCGCGCCGCGCCCGGTGAGCGTAACGCTCCAGCCCCGCGAGGTCGCGAAAGGTCGGATAGACAGTCTCGACCGGCAGCACGCCCGCCGCCGCCGCGCCGAACAGGCAGAGCGCCCGGGCGATCTCATAAGGCGCGGTGAAGCTGCCGTCCTCCTCGCGGCTGGTCGCGGCGCCGATCGCCGCCGGCAGGTCCTCCGCCCCCCAGGTCAGCCCCGCGAGCCGCTTAACGCCGCCGTAGCTGCCAAGCCCGAAGATCGCCGCCGGCGTCTCGGTGGCGATGGCGAGAATCTGCGCCGTCGCATTGCCCCGCTCCGAAAGCCGCCGCGCCAGCTCGGTCACCGAATGCCCGCCCTCCGCCTTGGGCAGCACGATCCCGTCCGGATGCGACGGCAGGATAGCCCCCAGGTCCTTCTCCTGCTCCGGGCTGTCGAGCGGATTGACCCGGACGAAGATCTTCACCGCGCTGTTGGCATTGAGGAACCGCGCCACCTGCCGCCGCGCCTCCGCCTTGGCCGCCGGCGCCACCGCATCCTCGAGGTCGAGGATCAACGCATCGGCCCCCGCCGCCAGCGCCTTTTCCATGCGATCCGGCCGGTCGCCGGGGACGAAGAGGAGGGAACGCAATCTCACTGCGCCCAACCGCAAACGCACAAGCGGGTGGAGCGGCTCACCCGCCCCTCCGCTGCATCAGGGCGGTGCGTTCCATCACGCAGACCAGCTCGTCCTGCTGATTGAACATGCGGTGCTCGAAGGTGACGATGCCGGCCTCGGGACGCGACCTGCTGTCCTTCAGCCCCACGACCTCGGTCTCGGCGCGAAGCGTGTCGCCGATGAAGACCGGCTTGGGCATGCGCACCTTGTCATAGCCCAGATTCGCCACCAGCGTGCCCAGCGTCGTGTCGCCGACCGAAAGCCCGACCAGGAGCGCGAAGGTGAAGGTGCCGTTGACGACGATCCGCCCGAACTCGGTGGCTTGCGCGTAAGTCTCGTCGAGGTGCAGCGGCTGCGGATTGTGCGTCAGCGTCGAGATGAGCAGATTGTCGGTCTCGGTCACCGTCCGGTGCGGCTGGTGCCGGATCCGGTCGCCCAGCGTCCACTGCTCGTAATAACGCCCGGGCACGATCAGCGAACCTTCGTCATCCCCGCGAAAGCGGGGATCCAGGCGGCGTCAAAACCCGCTTGGGCGTAGCTCTGGATTCGCGCTTTCGCGGGAATGACGGTGAAGAAGCTCATTCCTCCCCCTTCTCGATCCGCACCAGCAACGTCCCTTCGCTCACCTGGGCGCCCTCGGCCGCATTGACCTGGGTGACAATGCCATCGAACGGGGCGGTGAGGCTATGCTCCATCTTCATCGCCTCGAGCGTCACCAGCTTCTGGCCGCGCATCACCTTGACGCCGGGGGCGGCGTCGAGCGCGATCACCCGTCCCGGCATCGGCGAAGTAAGATCGCCGTCGATCGCACCCGCGCCGCCGCCCGTCCCGGCCGCGCCGGGCAAAACGAAGGCGAAAGCCTGGCCGTCCGCAAAGACCAGCACATGCCCGCCCTGCGCGGTCGCGACGCCCTCCAGCGCCAGATGCGCGCCCGCCTCGATGGTCCGGGTCGCGCCGCCGTGCGCGAGGCTGACGCGCTGCGCCGGCGGTCCATTGAGGCGAAAGCCGGCAAGCGCGCTCCACGCCGCCTCCTCGTCGTTTTCGCCGAAATCGGCCGACAGCATCGCCATCGCCGCCAGGTTCCATACGGCTTCCGAAGGCGCCGGGTCGGGCACCAGGCGGTCGAGCTTGGCCGGGATGAAGGCGGTGTCGATCTCGCCGGCGCGGAAGTCCCCATCGTCGGCGGCGCGCGCGAGGAAACCGGCATTGGTCTTCACCGGCCACACTTCGACCGCCTCGAGCGCTCCGACCAGCTCGTCGATCGCCCATTGCCGGCTAGGGCCGTGAGCGATCAGCTTGGCGATCATCGGGTCGTAATAGGGGCTGATCCGGTCCCCCTCCTCGACGCCGGCGTCGACCCGCACCGTTGAGGGCAGCACGAAATGGTCGAGCCGCCCGGTCGAGGGCAGGAAGCCGTGCGCCGGATCCTCGGCATAGAGCCGCGC
>DASVVV010000093.1:0-25012 GCA_036386375.1 Allosphingosinicella sp.
CGCCTGGGCGGGCCGGCGGCTGACGCCGGCGCCGGCGGCGGCGCGCTTCGAGCGCAATGAGGCGGCGATCCGCTCGCTCGGCCTGTCGCGGCGGGAATGCGAGATATTGGAGCGGCTCGCCTCGGGCGAATCGAACAAGGAGATGGCCCGGTCGCTCGGCATTTCGCCCAATACGGTGAAGACGCATGTCGCGCGCGTGTTCGAGAAGCTGGAGGTGCAAAAGCGCATGCAGGCGGTCGAGAAAGCGCGCGACCTGGCGATCATCCGGTAGGGCGCGACCCTGCAAATCACCCTTCCGGGCGATGGCAGCGGCGCTTGGCCGCGATTAGACCGCGCCGATCGCCACAGGGGGAGAGGGCCCATGAAATACGCTTTCGTCTACGGCGGCATCGCCGGCGCGATCGTCGTTTCCATCATCACCATCGGCCTCGTCACGGGGCTTCCAGGCCACGCCACCGGTTCGGAGCTGTTCGGCTATCTGGTCATGCTGGCCGGGCTGTCGCTGCTCTTCGTCGGCGTGAAGCGCTATCGCGACGTCGAATGCGGCGGCGTTATCCGCTTCGGACGCGCCTTCCTCGTCGGGCTCGGCATCGCCGTCGTCGCCGCCATCGTCTATGCGGCGGTGTGGGAAGTCTTCCTGGCGCTGTCGGGGCGCGACTTCATGGCCGAATATAGCGCCGCCATCCTCGACGGGATGCGGGCCGAGGGCGCGTCGGCGGCCGCGCTCGCGGCGAAGCAGGAAGAGATGCGCGGGCTCGCGGAGATGTACCGCAACCCGCTGTTGCGAATCCCGATGACGATGGCCGAGATCCTTCCCGTCGGGCTGATCGTCGCTCTGGTTTCGGCGGGGCTGCTGCGCAATCCTCGCCTGCTTCCGGCGCGGGTGGGGCGCGCCGGTCAGTAGCGGGCGGCGCCGGTCGGATCGAGCGACTGCGCCGCTTCGTCGAACGCCGCCGCATAGGGGTCCTGGCCGGCATCCGGCCGCGGCGGCGCCGGCCAGAGCGCGGCGACGATCGCTTCGGCGGCGATGCCGATGGCGATTCCGGCGCCGACGTCGGTCGGGTAATGGGCGCAGCGGGGGATCTGAGCGACCGCGATCAGGCCGCCGGCGCCCAAGGCGGGAAGGCTGTGCTCCGGATATTCGCGGGCGAAGGCGCGCGCGACGGCGAGGGCGCCGGCGCTGTGGCCGGACGGGAAGCTGGTTTCCTCCTTGGTCTCCGTGCGCCCGGGCCTGGGCTTGTGCCCGTTCTCCCCGGCGCTGCGCGGGCGGGTGCGGTCGATCCGATGCTTGACGAAATTCTTGGCTGCCGTCGCGAGCAGGTGCGAAGCCACCATGCGGCCGCCGGCGCGGGCCATCCGTGAGTCCCCGCGGAGCACGCCCAAGCCGAGCAGGCCGCCGGACAGGGTCAGCATCTGCGGCTGGTCGCCGAGCTCGCTATACCAGGACAGCGCCTTGACCGGCGCCGTCTCGCGCCAGGGGCGGGCGGCGTCGTGCGCCGCCTTGTCCAGGTCCATCAGCCTGTCCCTGGCCTCGGCGGCCTTCTTCTTTCGCTTCGCCATGGCGGAACAACGATGCGGGACCGAGCCGGTGCCACGCGATTTATGAGACCGCATTCTTGACATGAGACAGGTGTCTCATTATTCAGTCCACCGTTCGGGCGGGCCGGAGGAAGAACGATGGCGCTCACGCGAGAGCAGATGGACCGGAAGCTGGACGAACATTTCGCCTATGAGGCGGCCGACGATGTCGAAGGGGTGCTCGCCACGCTCGACGAGGATGTCGAGCATGACATAGTGGGCTCGCCGACCGGGCCGGTGCGGGGCCCCGAAGCAGCGCGCGCATTTTACGAGGGACTGTTCGCCGACCTCGCCGACGGAAGCTTCCGCTCGACGCGGCGGCTCTACGGCGACAATTTCATGGTCGACGACAGCGTCTGGACCGGCACCGCGCCGGGGCGGCCGTTCGGGATCGAGGGCGGCGGCCGGCCGCTCGAATTCCGGCTGCTCCATGTGCTGCAATTCACCGACGACGGCCGGATCGCGCGGGAGAACGTTTGGATCGACCTCGCCGCCATCCAGCGGCAGCTCGCCGGCTAATGGCCGACGCGGAGACTGGCGGCCGCTCGAACCAGAAGCGCCGCGCGCGCAAGGCTCTGCTCGAAGCCGCGGCGCGGCTGATGAAGGAACGTGGCCGCCCGACGTTCGACGAGGTGGCCGAAGAGGCCCTGGTCTCGCGCGCCACCGCCTACCGCTATTTCCAGGGCATCGAGCCGCTGCTGGTCGAAGCCTCGCTCGACGTCGCCATGCCGGAGCCGGAGGCTCTGTTCGCGGACGACCATAGCGACGATCCCGCGGCGCGGATGATCAAGGCCGAGGCAGCGGTGGACGCGATGGTGCGCGCGCATGAGGTCCAGCTCCGGACGATGATGATCCACGCCCTCAAGCACAGCCTCAAGGCGGCGCGGAGCGGCGTTCCGGCGCGGCAGAACCGGCGGACCGCGCTGATCGAGGCCGCGCTTGCGCCGCTGCGCGGGCTGGACCGGCCGACGGTCGACCGGCTCGCCAAGGCGCTCGCTTTGGTCGTCGGCACCGAGGCGCGGCTGGTCTTTCGCGACGTGCTCCAGCTCGACGACGAAGAGGCGCTGGGCATAAAGCAGTGGATGATCCGCGCCCTCGT
The DNA here is from genome assembly GCA_036386375.1 of Allosphingosinicella sp. Classification (GTDB taxonomy): domain Bacteria; phylum Pseudomonadota; class Alphaproteobacteria; order Sphingomonadales; family Sphingomonadaceae; genus Allosphingosinicella. Next base: position 2,678 of record DASVVV010000093.1, read on the forward strand.
CGAAGCGGCTCAGCGCCGCTCCTGAGCCATGCCGGCGCTGACCTGGGCGCGGCATTGCGCGCGGTCGGCCTCGCCGGCGAACCGGCGCAGCTCGAGCCGCTGGTAGCGCACCGTCTCCCGCCCCCGCGGCAGCCAGGTCAGCACCCGCTCGCCTCGCTCGTCCGCCACGCGCATGACGATCGGAACGCTCGAGTCTCCCGGGCGGAACGATACCCGCTGGACGTAACGCATGCCGGGCCTCAGGCCTGCGGCCCAGGCCGGACTCCCTTCCTCCACGGTCGCGAAATAGCGGCCGTCGGGCCGGTCCTCGGCGGTATAGCCCGGGGCGTAGACCGCCTGCTCGGTCCAGCCGATCGTCCCGCAGCGCGCGAACAGATTCGCGGGAAGGACGATCGGCTCGCCGCGCACGATCCCCTGCTCCCGAAGCGCCGCCAGCCGCACCGGGGGAAGCGCGGTGAAGACGCGGGCGAACCGCCCTCCCTCAGTCTCCTGCGGTGGAAAGGCCGCGGCGTCGCGCGCCATCCGCGCCAGCGCCTCGCGCAGCGGCCGCGTGCCGCCCGCCTCGCCGGCCAGCAGCAGCGCGAACAGGTGCCCGCGATCGTACAGCATCTGCTGCGCCGCCGGATCCTGCCAGAAAGCGGCGGCCGTCTCGGCATTGGGCAGGGACCGCGCCGAAGACTGACCGTAGCGGCGCAGCACCTCGTTCAGCGTCCCCACATAGTCCGCCTCGTCCCACAGCCCGGAGGCCACCAGCGACTGGGCGGCTACGAAGTCGTTGAAGCCTTCGGTGAACCAATATTCCACGCCTTCGGGCTCGGCGGTCGGCCCGAGGCTCCGCCCGAACCAGCGGTGGGCATATTCGTGCGCGAGGGTCCGCAGCAGCGAGGCCAGATCGACGTTGGTGGTGGAGGAGAGGGCAAAGCCGCCGGTGCGCCCGGTGCCTCCGGTGCTGATGCCGCCGGTCTCGCCGCCCGCCTGCGGAATTAGCGAGACGAAGAAGGGCTGGGCGGGGCTCGCCATGAAGCGATTCTCCGCTCCGATCATCCGCGCCAGGGCCGTCGCCATCCCTTCCGCGTCGAATTCCCATTGCCCGCGCATCGCTACCCGCAGCGGCGCTCCGCCGACCTGCCGCTCGATGACCACGAGATCGGTGCCGCCTGAGAAAATGCTCTGTACCGCGTCATCGACGGTGATCCCCTCCCCCGCCGGTCCGTCGAGATTGCCGGCCAGCCGCCAGCCGGCCGGTGTCGGTCCCCACCGGAACCGCGCCGGCGCCTCGCCGCGGCCCTCCGGGGCGGCAAGCATCCCCTCGCCGTGAATATAGAACCAGGTCGGCCGGAGTACCGGCTTCGCTTTCTCATAATCGAGGCCGGGATCGGCGGCGCTGAGCCCGAAATGGTAGCGGACGGCGAGCGGTGCGCTTGGGCCATGGGTGATCCGCCGGCTGGCGGGCCCTTGGCCGGCCGCGACGGTGCCGCCTTCGACCCGCAGCTCCTGGATGGCCTCGTGGAGCCCGGAAATGCCGGCCCAGCGATCCGGCAGATTCAGCACCGTCTCGCCGTCGGCATCGCCGATCAGGCGCATTTCCACATCGATCCGTTCGAGGCCGGCTGGGCCGGTGACTGGCGTCAGCTGATATTCCACCGGTGGCGCGGCGGGAACCGCCTGCGCCAGAAGCGCGGCGGCGGCGGCGAGGAAGGCGGCTATCATTGCGCAGGTTCCCGCGCCCGCGCCTCGGCGACCATGCGCTCGACGCTCGCGAGCAAAGCTGGGGCGTCGTAGACGATGCCGTCCTTGATCGTCCATCGGACGCCGCCGACGCGCTCGACGCGCTGGCTCTGCGGATTGAGCCGCATATGGCCGGTCCCGTAGAGCAGCTTGAGGTTCGCCAGCGGGTTGCCCGGCACGATGACAAGGTCGGCGAGCATGCCCGGCCGGACGATCCCGAAGGGCGGCTCCTCGCCCTTGGGCTCGAAAATCTCGCGCGCGCCGTTGATCGTCGCCGCCTGGATCACCTCGAGCGGGGAGAAGCCCGCTTCCTGAAGCATCTCGAGCTCCTGGATGTATGAGAAGCCCCAGGTCTGGTAGATATAGCCCGGATCCGAGCCGACGGTGACGCGGCCGCCGCGATTCTTGAACTCGTTGGTGAGCCGCATCCACGGAATGTAGAAGCGGCGCCAGGCGACCTCGTCGGCGGTCGTCCAGTCCCAGAAGTAGGAGCCGTGATGGGTGCGGCTCGGCGCGAAGAAGCGTTGCAGCGACGGCAAGGTATAGCGCGCGTGCCAATCGGCACTACGCGCGCGCATCACGTCGCGGCTGGCCGAATAGATGTTGAAGGTCGGCGACAGGAAGACGCGTCGCTCGACCTGCCGGTCGATATAGGCGTTCCACTCGGCGCTGCCCGGCTCGACGGCCTGGTCGGCGAGCCGCGCCACCTGCGAAAAGCGCCACTGCTCGTCGAACATGTTGTAGTCGGTCGGGTAGTCGGGGATGCGGTGGTCGCGCAGCAACGATTCGAAATGGCCGTAGAAATGGGTGATGCCGCCGACGCCCATCTCCCCCACCCGATCGGCATTGACCTCGGCGACCCCGCCTTGGGCGAGGTGGGTAACGGTGCCGAGCCCGAGCCGCCGTGCCTCCTCGATCGCCGCCTGGGTGACCGCGGGCGGGTCGTTGAACAGCTTGACCCCGTCGAAGCCCTGCGCCGCCGCCCAGCGCACCCAGGCGCGCGCCTGCTCCGGCGTCGTGACGTCGCCGCGGTCCCAGACGTCGCCGAGCACCGCAAAAGCGTAGAGACGTGGCGCAACGATCGAATTGTCCCGGCTGCGCTGCCGGTCCGACAGCGACATGTTGTTCGGCCCGAAATAAAGCGGGATGCCGCGCACGGTGGTGACGCCGTGCGCGAGCCAGAGGCGGTAGCCGTAATCGGCATTCGGCGCCTTGTCCGGATCGCCGTTATGCCCGTGGACGTCGACGAAGCCGGGCAGGACGTACATTCCGGTCGCCTCGATCTCATGCTCGAACTCGCGCGGCTCGCGATTGGGCTCGAGCGGCAGGCCCGGCGTTCCGGCGCCGCGAATCGCGGCGATGCGGTTGCCCTCGACGACGATGTCGACCGGCCCCATCGGCGGCGCGCCGCTGCCGTCGATCAGGGTGGCGCCGCGGATCACGAGCCGGCGGAACGGCCCCGCCCCTTCGCCCGGCCTGCGGTCGGGCACGCGCTCCATTCGCGGGCCTTCCTGTGCCTTCAGCGCCGGCACCGCGGCCAGGCCGCACAACGCCGCCGCCGCCAGTACTGCCTTCAGCCAGTTCATGTGGGCGCGCCCTTCCCCCGTTTTTTCCGAAGAGAACTTTAGAGCCGCAGGGGCGGTTCGTTCAACGGCCCCTAAGGCCAGCTCAGCACCGGCCAGCCCATCTCGCCGGCATAAGCGCGGAAGCGCCTTTGCGGATTCACGACGAACGCCTGGTCGGCCCAGCGCATCAGGCATTCGTCCGAGCTGTGGTCGGAGAAGAAGCGCACGTGGATGGTCGAGCGCGGCGCCTCCGGCCGTTCCAGATGCGCCCGAAGCAGCTCGAGCTTGTCCTCGCCGTAGCAATTGGGCCCATCGATCCGCGCCAGCAGATGATCGCCGTCCCAAGCGGAGCGGGTGCAGACGATCTCCTCGACGCCAAGCTCGCGGGCGATCGCCTCGGCGTAGAAAGCATTGGCGGCGGTGGCGAGCAGCACCCGCCGGCCTTGGCGCCGCTCCTGCTCGATCTGCTTCAGCCCCTGGCGGTAGAAGCCGCGGCGTCGCAGCCTCGCGGCATAATCGGCGGCGATCGCGGCGATCTCGCGGCGCGGGACGCGTTCGCCCAGGAACAGGCGCTGCAGCCGCTCCTTCAGCGCCTTACGGCTGGTGCCCCCGGCGGCATGGCGGGCGAAATGATAGGCCGCGGCCGGGGCCAGCAGCAGTCGCCAGGGCGCCCGCCTTGCGGCGGCATAGAGGAGGAATGCGGTAAACGTGCCGCGGCGCGTGAGGGTGCGGTCGAGGTCGAAGACCGAGACGGCCGCGGCCGGGCCGGCACGCCGCTCGGCGCGCTTTGCGAGGATGCGCTCGGCCAGCGCATGGTCGGCGATTCGATCGACGTCGATGCCCGCCTCGGCGAAGGGGAGCGGCACGGCCGCCACCTTGACGCCGAGGCTGCGCCCGGCGCGGGCAATGCCTTCGTCGAGGCTGACGGTACGGGTCGCCGCGCCGAGCGCGAGTGCCGGCCCGAAATGCCAGAGCAGCCGGAGCCGGCGCTTGCGGTCCGATTCGGCGCGGCCGAACAGGTCGATCAGCCGTTGCGCGCGCGCATGCTGGAAGGTGAAGAGGTTGGCGCCGGTATAGGCGCCGCCGCGGAAGCGCAGCCAGGTGCGCTTGGCGTCCGGATATTGGGCAAGCATGACGTCGCGCTCGACCACGCCGACCGTGGCGTCGGCGCCGGCGCTGGCGGCGAGGAAATGCTCGACCATCTCCCGCGTCAGTAGCGGGTGGTCGCCGGTGGTGATCAGCGCCGGCCAGGGCGCGGCTTCGGTGCCGAGCAGGCCGCCGACGCTTCCGGCGATCCTGGCGCCGCTGGCGGCGAAGGCGACGCGCGGCTCAGCGGCGAGCCAGGCGAGCTCGCCCTCGCCCAGCCGCTGCGGCTCCTGCGCCAGCACCATCACCCGGCCGATTGAGGGGCAATCCAGCAAAGTGCGCACGACGCGGCCGACCATCGGCTCCCCCGCAACGCGGATCATCGCCTTGGCCGGGACGGCGAAATGGTGGGCGAGCGGGTCTCGACCCGGCCGGCTGCCGGCGAGAATGATCGCCGTCCAGCGGCCGGCGGCGGCGGGCCCCGATCGCGCGCGACCGTTCACCTCTTCGCTTGAATCCCCCATGGCGTCGATCTTTTCGTCCCCGATAATCTTATTGCACGCCGTTCACTTAACCGGCAATCCGCCGGCCGCACGCCGCCGGGAGGGAAGATAGTGACAGCCGCGCCGAGAATCGAGCGGGCGCTTATCCTGAGCGCCGGCAAAGGGTCGCGGCTGCTGCCGCTCACGGCCGAGCGGCCGAAATGCCTGCTCGACCTGTCGGGGCGGACTTTGCTCGACTGGCAGCTCGACGCTCTGTTCGAGGCGGGCGTCGCGGAAGTCGCGGTGGTGGTCGGCTTCAGGCCCGAGCTGGTCGAAGCGGTGATCGCCGCCCGCGATTCCCGGCGCGGCCGCATCACGACGATATTCAATCCCTTCTACCACGTCGCCGACAATCTCGGTTCGGTGTGGATGGCGCGTTCGGCGATGGACCGCGACTTCCTGCTGCTCAACGGCGACACTCTGGTGCCGCCCGAGCTCGTCGCCCGGCTGAGCGCGGCGCCGGACGCACCGATCTGCGTGACGGTCGATGAGAAGGCCGAATATGACGCTGACGACATGAAGGTGCTCCGCGAAGGGCGGCGGCTGGTTCGGATCGACAAGCGGCTCGAGGCCGGCGGCTTCAACGCGGAATCGATCGGCTTCCTGCGCTTCCAAGGCGAAGGCCGCGAGCGCTTCCTGGACGCCGTCGATCGGGCCATGCGCACGCCCGAGGGGACGGCGAGCTTCTACCTGCGCGTCATCGACCGGCTCGCCGATACCGGCATCGTCGAGACGGTGGCGGTCGAGGGGCTGGAATGGGCGGAGGTCGATTATCCGGCCGACCTGGAGGCGGCGCGGCGGCTTACCGCGCGCTGGGCGGAGCGCTCAGCCGCCGGGCCATTGCGCGCCGAGCCACTCGGCTAACGCGGCCTTCTGGCCTGCGTCGAGGCTGAGCGCCTCGCCGAGCTGGGGGACTTTGGGCCAACCAGCGTCGGTGACGGTAATTCCGAAGGCCCCGCGCTCCCCCTCGTAGCGCGGGATGACGTGCCAGTGGACATGGGGGTCCACCATCATCAGCATCAGATAGTTGATCTTCTCGTAGCGGATGGCCGCCAGCAGCGTCCGTTCGATGTCCGCCACGGCGCGGCCGAGCTCGGCGAAAGCGGGGGCCGGGAGGTCTGAGAAACGCTTCGCCTCGCCGCTATGCGCGAGGACGAGCGAACCGAGCGTCGGCTGCTCGGGCCGGAGCAGCACCAGCCAATGCTCATATTCGGCGACGAGCGTGTTGGGATAGCCGAAGCGCAGGATCGTTTCGTTCATCTAGAGCCAGCTTTCGACTGTGCGGCCACGCGCCCGGGCGAACCAGGCCTGGAACAGTCGCACGAGGTGGAACAGGCAGGACAAAACGGTCCAGGCGGCGACGGCAATCAGCCCGAGATCCGGGGCGAACAGGACCAAGGAAAATACCAGGATCACCATGTTCGGGTTCCTTCGCGCCGTCACCAGGCGAAAGGTCGAATCGATCCGCTCCCATACGTGGATGTGGATGCCGAACTGAACGATGAAGGCGCCTTCGATCAGGCGCTGGACGACATAGCCGGCGGCCAGCACGATCATCACCGCCGCGAACGTATCGTTGCCGAGCGGGCGGCCATATTCCGCCAGGCCCTCCGCCCAGGCCCACCACCATAAGAGCGGATGGATGAGGTCGATGCCGTGGTCGAACAGATTTCCCCACCAGGAGGAGGTGATGGTGCAGCGGGCGAGCTTGCCGTCGACCGTGTCGAGCACCATGAAAACGAGGGCCGCGGCAAGGCCGCTCCAGTACCAGCCCTGCCAGAAGGCGATTCCGGCGACGACGCACAGCAGCGCACCGATCGTCGTCACCGCATTGGGAGAGAAGCCGATGCGGGCGGCGAGGCGGGTGAGGTGGAACGCCCATTCCGGCCAGAGATATTTGGTGAGAAGGTCCGTCACGCCCTTGTAGGAGGCGTAATAGCTTAGCCGCTCGATGTTGGGGCGGGTCGCGGGCGTGAGCCGCTCCAGGAACGGCCGCTCGCGCTTGCGCAGCGCCTTGTTCTCGACCTCGCCGATGCTGTCGCGCTCGACGATTGCGGCGCCCGTTCCGGTCCAGGGCCGCCCCTGCGCCATCGCCTCGCGCACTTCATTCCTGAGCGGCGCGGTCACGCGCGCGAGCACCGGTATTCCGCCGTCCGCGATGATGCGGTCGGGCGCGGTTGCGGCGATCCTCAGCCAGGCAGGGTCGAACACATAAGCGAGGTTGACGAGCAGGACGTCGTCGCCGGGCCCGGCCTCGACCCGATGCTCGCGCGCGAGCCGGCGCAGCCGCTCGGCGCCAGTGATGCCCCACAGCAAGGTGTCGTTACGGCCGACGGGCTCGACGGTGAGGCTGGTCACGCCGCCAGGGTCCGGTCGATGTCGTCGGCGGCGCGCAGCGACAGCGCGACGATGGTCAGGGTCGGATTGGCCCAGCCGCTGGTCGGGAAGAGTGAGGAGCCGGCGATGTAGAGGTTGGGGAGGCCGTGGACGCGGGCGCGGCCGTCGGTGACGCCCTGGCGCGGATCGTCGGCCATCCGCGTCGTCCCCATATGGTGGTAGCCACCGATCGGGTGGGCCGAGATGAGCGGGTCGGTGCGCCAGCCGCCCGAAGGATCGGTCAGCCAGGACGCGGGCTCGACGCGGCCGAGGCCGAGCCGCTCCAGCTCCTGCCCCAGGGTCCGCACCAGCACGTCGACGCTGCGCACGTCGAGCCCGGTCAGCCGCCAGTCGAGCTTGATCCGCGGCATGCCGAGCGGATCGCGTTCCCCGGAGAGGAGGATCCGGCTGTCCGGGTTGGGCGCCTGTTCCGCGCGGACCAGCAGCGCCACGTCTACCCGGCCCATTTTGTGCAGCAGCCAGGGCCGCAACGGATCCACGCGTCGCTGCGCCCAGCCGGCAAGCTTCTTGGCTGTGACCCAGAGTGCCCGGCCGGTCCTGGTCGGCGCCATGTCGTGCTTGATCCGCGAATAGGCCCGCATGCCCCAGAATTGCGTCCGCCGCTCCGGCTGGCGGGCGACGATGGTGAGCGAGCTGTTGAGGATGCCCTGTTCCCGCTGGACCTCGGGCGCGGGCGCGATCAGGGCGGCGAGATCCTGACCGCCGATCCGGTGCCGCCGGCCGAACGCCTTGAGCAGGGCCAAAGGCCTCCCGCCGACGATCCGGCCGCCGCGCGCATGCGGGTGCTCCATGAAATAGCGGCCGACCGCGTCGCCCTGATTGCCGAGTCCGGCGGGGATCAGAGTATTGGAGGCGAGCAGCAGCCGGGGGTTCTCGATCCCGCCCGCGGCGAGCACGAACGTCCTGGCGCGCACCTTCAGCCGGCGGCCGTTGAGCGCCCGCGCCGTGACCTGCTCGACGCCTCGTCCCGATGGGACAATGTCGATCGAGGTCGCGGTGGCGTGGAGGACAATTTCGCAGCGTGGGTGATCGACCAGGTCGCGGCAGCTATCGTGCGCGAAGCGGTTGAAGCGCATGTCGAACGCCCAGACCGGGGTCGTCAGCCGGGCCGGATCGAAGGCCGGAACCGGAACCCCGGCGCGGCGCAATATGCCGGAATGCTGCGGCTCGGCCGGCAGGTCGAAAAGCGGCCGGGCCTCCCGATACCAGCGTTCGAGCTCGGCATGGTCGAGCGGCCAGCCCGAGCCGGGGACCCAGTCGCGGCGCTGGAGGTCGATCGGATCGAATTCGGCGCAGCGCCCGCCCCAGATGGCGGTCGTGCCGCCGAAGAAGCGCAGCCGCGAATGGTCGAGCTCGTAATAATCCTCGCCGACATTTTCGCCGGCATTGAGGTCGGCCGTCTCTGGCTCATAATCGAGACCCCCGCTTTCGAGGAGGACGACGCCGCGCCCCTTGGCGAGCAGCCGGCGGGCGACGGTGAGCCCCGCCGCGCCGGCACCGACGATGCAGACCTGCGTCTCGCGCTCGAGGTCGCCTTCCGCTTCGGCGAGGTCGATCAGCATCGGCAGCGCACATCCCCGGCCGCCCGGGTAGAGGAGCGGGCGCGGCGCCCCCTGTCGCCCCTCGCCGGCCTGAAGGCAAGCCTGCCCGGGCATTCATGACCTATTCAATGCCGTCTGCTATTGGTCCTTGCGATCCCACAGAAAAGAGCCGAGTTCGAGCCGATGCGTTTGCTTTCCCTGCTGCTTGCAGCCGCGCTTGTGGCGCCCGCGCTCCCCGCCGGGGCGCAGGCCCAACGCGGCCTCGGCATGCGTGAGCAGGATGCCGCCTACCGCGCCGCCCAGCAGGGCCAGATCCTGCCGCTGCCGATGATCCGCCAGCGCATCCGGGTCCCCGGCGCCCAGTTCATCGGTGCCGAGTTCGACGGCGTCATCTACCGCCTCAAATATATGCGCGGCCCCGAAGTCATCTGGATCGACGTCGACGCCCGCACCGGCCGCATCGTCGGACGGCAGTGACTTTCAGGAACGTGGCGCTGGCGTAACGGCCCTGCTATTCCCGCATCGCAACCGGAACAATTTGGCGGCCGCGCCGATTGGAAAGGGCCGCAACGCGGGAAGGGAAAGCTCATGCGGGTCCTGATCGTCGAGGACGAACCGAATCTCAGCCGTCAGCTGCGCGCCACGCTCGAGGGCGCCGGCTATGCCGTGGACCATGCCGCGAACGGCGAGGACGGCCATTATCTCGGATCGACCGAAACCTATGACGCGATCATCCTCGATCTCGGCCTCCCCGAGATTGACGGCCTCACTGTCCTCGACCGCTGGCGGAAGGAGGGGATCAAGGTTCCGGTGCTGGTCCTGACGGCGCGCGACAGCTGGTCGGACAAGGTGGCGGGGCTCGACGCCGGCGCCGACGACTACCTCGCCAAGCCGTTCCAGACCGAGGAGCTGATCGCCCGCCTGCGCGCGCTCATTCGCCGCGCCTCCGGCAATGCCAGCTCGGAGCTGACGGCGGGGCCGGTGCGGCTCGATACCCGTTCGGGCAAGGTCACGCTCGACGGCGAGCCGGTCAAGCTCACCGCGCAGGAGTATAAGCTCCTCTCCTACCTGATGCACCACAAGGGCAAGGTCGTCTCTCGAACCGAGCTGATCGAGCACATTTACGACCAGGATTTCGACCGCGATTCGAACACGATCGAAGTGTTCGTCACCCGCATCCGCAAGAAGCTCGGCCCGGACGTCATCACCACCATCCGCGGCCTCGGCTACTCGCTCGAAGAGCCGAAAGCCTGAACAAGGGTTCATCGCCGGCTAAGCCCCGGGCCGCCTTCATGGGCGCGGTGAGGGCAGAATGAAGCTACCGAGCCTGCTCAGGCGAAAGCCCGCGGTGATCCGCCGCCGCTCGCTCACCCGCCGGATGATCGTCGTGTCGGCGATCTGGATCGCCGTCCTGCTCGGCGTCGGCGGCTATGCGCTCGACCGCATCCTCACTTCGGCCATCACCGACAATTTCGACGCGCAGCTCGATTATGTGCTGACCGCGATGATCGCTTCGTCCGAAATCGGCCCGGAGGGCGAGGTGCTGTTCAACCGGCCGCCCGCCGACCAAAGGTTCCTGGAGCCTTATTCCGGGCTCTATTACCAGATTTCCGGCGAAGGCTTCGATCCCTTCCCGTCGCGATCCTTGTGGGACCGGCGGCTGACCGTCGGCCCGTCCCACAATGACGATGACATCCATTTCTACGACAGCGTGGAGTTCCCGATGGAGCAGCTGCGCATCGCCGAACGCGACGTGCGCCTGCCCGGATCGCCGGTGAGGTGGCGCTTCCAGGTGGCGCAGGCGCGCGACCTCCTCAACGAGCAGATCAGCATCCTTCGGCGGACGCTGGTGCGCTCCTTCGGCATACTCGGCCTCGGCCTGGTCATCCTCGCGGCGCTGCAGGCGATCTACGGGCTGTGGCCGCTGCGGCGGGTGCGGCGGGCGATCGCGGCGATCCGCTCGGGGCAAAAGTCGCGGATCGAGGAGCGGCTGCCGCGCGAGATCGAGCCGCTGGTCGACGAGCTCAACGCTCTGCTCGAGCATAATGAGACGCAGGCCGAGGAGGCGCGCCGCCACGCCGGCAACCTCGCCCATGCGCTGAAGACACCGCTCACCGTCATCACCAACGCCGCCACCGCGCGCAGCCCCGACCTAGCCGACACGGTCTGCCGCGAGGCGACGACGATGCGCCGCCAGGTCGACCACCATCTCGCCCGCGCCCGAGCCATCGGCCGGCGGTCGAGCGCCCAGGCCCGCGCGCCGGTCTGGCCGGCGCTGGAGGCGGTCGAGCGGGCGGTGACGCGGCTCTACGAGAATGTCACGATCGACCTGGCGGGCGACAAGAAGGCGGCGGTGCGGGTCGAGCGGCAGGATCTCGACGAGATGCTCGGCAACCTCATCGAGAATGCCGCGAAATACGGCAATGGACGCGTCTTCGTGACCGTCCATACCACGCCCGATTGCGTCGAGATCGAGGTCGAGGACGACGGACGCGGCATCCCGGAGGCGGAGCGGGTGTCGATCTTCGACCGCGGCGCCCGGCTCGACACCGGCAAGCCCGGGACCGGCCTCGGCCTCGCCATCGTCCGCGACGTCGCTCAAATCTACCAAGGCTCAATCCAGCTCGAGGAGAGCGAGGATCTGGGCGGCCTGCTCGCCCGCCTGAAGCTTCCGATCGGCGGCTGAGGCTTTTTTCCACGCTGCCGTCACATTGGCCGCACCTGCCTCGTCATGGGGATGAGGAGGTGGACCATGACCAAAACATTATCGAGCCCCCTGGGCCGCGCCGGAAGCGTGGCCGCGGCGGTGGCCGTAGCGCTTGGGCTGTTCTGCATCTGGAACGGCGTGACCATGCTGCTCGTGCCGGCGCGCTGGTATTGGGCGGTGCCCGGCGTGCCTCTGACCGGCGGCTATAACGCCCATTTCATCCGCGATATCGGTATTGTCTACGCGCTGACCGGCGGCGGCCTGATCTGGGGCGCGGCAAGCGCGGCGCGGCGGCCGATGCTCTGGGGCCTCGCCGCCGGCTGGCTGACGGGACATGCCGGATTCCATCTCGTCGAGGTGGCAGTGGGCATTTGCGGGCCGGACGCCATCCCCCGCGATTTTCTCGCGGTCACCGTCCCCGGCCTTACCGCCCTGGCGCTGGCGCTCGCCCGCGCGCACGGCCCGCACCCAACGGTCACAACCGCTGCTGCCGCCTCGTCATAGCGGCAACGATATGAAAAGAAGGAGCGAGCCATGGAATCGAGACTGAACCCCTACGCCGTTGCGCAGGACGCGATGAAGCCGATGATGGCGTTGGAAATGAGCGTCCGCGAAAGCGGCCTCGAACACAGCCTGATCGAGCTGGTGAAGATCCGCGCCTCGCAGATCAACCGCTGCGCCTTCTGCCTTCACATGCACACCGCCGATGCCCGCCGCGCCGGCGAGAGCGAGGAGCGGCTCTATCTGCTCGGCGCCTGGCGCGAATCGCCGCTCTATACGGCGCGCGAGCGGGCGGCGCTGGCCTGGACCGAGGCGCTGACGGAGCTTGCGCGAACGGGGGCACCGGACGAGGCTTGGGGCGGGCTGGACGGCCATTTTACCGAGGAGGAGAAGGTCAGGCTCACCATGCTGATCGTTGCCATCAACGGCTGGAACCGGATCGCGGTCGGCTTCCGGCTGGTCCATCCGGTGGCCGCGGGCGAGCGCGAGGCGGCCTGACATGCCCGCGGCGGCGGCCGGGCCTTCGGCGGGTGCGTTCGAGCAGAACCGGAAGTATCTGCTCGGCCTAGCCTATCGGATGCTCGGCTCGCTCGCCGAGGCCGAGGACGTCGTCCAGGAGGCGTGGCTTCGCTGGCAAAGCGCGGCCCACAATGAGGTCGCTTCCCCGCGCGGCTTCCTCCGCAAGATCGCCACGCGCCTGTGCCTCGACCAGCTCAAGTCGGCGCGGGCGCGGCGGGAGGAATATGTCGGGCCCTGGCTGCCGGAGCCCGTCGCCGAGGGCCCTGGACGCGGAGAGTCGGAGCCGATGCTCGACCGCGACGTTACGATGGGCCTGATGCTCGCGCTCGAGCGGCTGACGCCGCCGCAGCGGGCGGCATTTCTCCTGCACGACATGTTCGACGTGCCCTTCAGCGAGATTGCCGAGACGCTGGGCCAGTCCGAAGGCGCGTGCCGGCAGCACGCCGCTCGCGCGCGCCGCGAGGTGCGGGGCGCGCGTCGGCGCTTCGAGGTGGATTTCGCGGCCGCCGACCGGCTGACCGGGGCCTTTCTGAAGGCCGCGCGCGACGGCGACGAGGAAGCGCTGAAGGCGATCCTGGCGGAGGACGTCGTCATCTACAGCGACGGCGGCGGCATCCGCCCCGCCGCCCGCAATCTCATCACAGGCCTCGACCGCGCTGCGCGCTTCTTCCTCGGCCTCAGGCGGAAGCTCGGCGACCAGCTGCCGCCGATCGTCTATCGCGGCCGCATCAACGCCTCGCCCGGCTTCATCACGCTGGAGAAAGACGGCCTGCCGCAAGCGTTCATCGTCGAAGCCGGGGGCGGCAAGATCACCGCCATCTACATCGTCCGCAACCCCGAGAAGCTGCGCCTGCTGCCGGTCGCGGCGGCGTTTGACGGCAGCGACAGGCGGACCGATTGATTCCCGTGCCGGACCAGTTTAAACTAAGTCATTCGGACTAAGTCCAGGAGCGCGTCGTTGGAAACCGTCAATATCCACCAGGCCAAGACGCACCTGTCCCGGCTCGTGGAGCGGGCGGCGCGGGGTGAGGTGTTCGTCATCGCGAAAGCAGGCAGGCCCCTCGTGAAGGTGGTTCCAATCGATGCGCCCGACGCGGGCCACGCCAAGCGCCTCGGCTTCATGACCGGCGGGTTGCGGGTTCCCGCCGATTTCGACCGCATGGGCGCCGATGAAATCCAGACGCAGTTCGGCGGCAAGGCGTGAAGCTCCTTCTCGATACGCATCTGCTTCTCTGGGCAGCCGGCGATCCCGGCCAACTTTCCGAAGAGGCGCGCCGTCTCATCGAAGCTCCGGAGAACGAGCTCTTTTTCAGCGCCGCGAGCCTTTGGGAAGTGGCGATCAAGTCCGGCCTCGGGCGCGACGATTTCTCGGTCGATGCGCGGCTGCTGCGGCGCGGCCTGATCGACAACGGCTATGGCGAGCTTGCCGTTTTCAGCGAGCATGCCGTGGCGATCAGCGGCCTGCCGCCGCTCCACAAGGATCCGTTCGATCGGATGCTGATCGCCCAGGCGATGGTCGAAGGGATTACGCTGCTGACCGTCGACGCCGCCGTCGCGCAATATGAAGGGCCGATACGAGCACTCCATTAGCGGTCCGTCGGCGGTCGGAACCGGCAACTCATTCCACCCGCATCGCCTCTTCGGCCAGCGCTTCGGCCTGGATCAGCAGCTCGTCCTCGGCCGCGCCCGGCGGGACCAGCTCGCGGCCGATCATGATCAGGACCGGGACCGCCATCGGGCTGATGCGGTCGAGCTTCATGTGAAGCATGGTAGCCGCCGCCCGATCGAGCAAAGAGCCAAGGCGCCGCACGTCGGTGAGTCGGGTACGGGCGTCCTCCCAGGCGGCGCGAAGCAGCAAATGGTCGGGCTCATAACGGCGGAGCACGTCGAAGATGAGGTCGGTCGAGAAGGTGACCTGGCGGCCGGTCTTGCGGCGGCCGGGATGCTGGCGCTCGACCAGGCCGCCGATCACCGCCACCTCGCGGAAGGCGCGGCGGAGGAGGTTCGAGCCCTGCACCCACTGGACGAACTCGTCCTCGAGCAGGTCCGAGCTCAACAGGGCGGCGGGGTCGTCGATCGGCTCGAGGCCGTAGCAGGCGAGCGCGTAGTCGTTGGAGACGAAGCCCAGCGGCTTTAGCCCCGCCCCCTCCATCCGCCGCGTGATCAGCATTCCCAAGGACTGGTGGGCGTTCCAGCCTTCGAAGCTGTAGGCGACCATGTAATGGCGCCCTTCGTGCGGGAAGGTTTCGACCAGCAGTTGCTCGGGCCGCGGCAGCACCGAGCGGTAGGCCTGCACCTCCAGCCATTCGCGGACGTCGTCGGGAAAGCGCCGCCATTCCTCGGGGCTGGCGAGGAAACGGCGGACGCGGTCGGCGAGGTGCGTCGTCATCGCCATGCGGGTGCCGACATAAGCAGGGATGCGCGCCGATTTGCTGGTCGCGTGGACGATGATCTCGGTGCCGCTCATCCGCTCGATTTCGAGCGTCAGGCCGGCGAAGTGGAAGG
The DNA here is from genome assembly GCA_036386375.1 of Allosphingosinicella sp. Classification (GTDB taxonomy): domain Bacteria; phylum Pseudomonadota; class Alphaproteobacteria; order Sphingomonadales; family Sphingomonadaceae; genus Allosphingosinicella. The sequence continues at coordinate 17,769 of DASVVV010000093.1, forward strand.
TGTCGCCGACGCTCAGCGTATTGGCGAAATAATCCTCGACGGTGCCGAGCTTGCGGCCGTTGCGGAAGCGCACGTCGAGCAGGGGCGCCTCGACGATGATGCCGGCGTTCATCCGGTGCTGCTGGATGAAACGCGAGTGCGACACGCGCCACATCCCCCCTTCGTCGCGGGTCAGGCGCTTGAAGCGGTCATAGGCCTTGAGCGCGTAGCCGCCGCTTTCGATGAAGCCGAGGATGCGGCTGAAGGTCTCGGCGTCGAGGCCGGCATAAGGGGCGGCGCCGCGTACTTCCTCGAGCAGCTTCTCCTCGCGGAACGGGGCGGCGCAGGCGAGCGCCATGACGTGCTGGGCAAGGACGTCGAGCGCGCCGGGACGGAAATGCTCCTGATCGAGCTCGCCCTCGTCGATCGCGTCGAGGGCGGCCCGGGCCTCGAGATATTCGAAGCGGTTGCCGGGGACGAGGATGCCCTCGGAGGGCTGGTCGAGCCGATGGTTGGCGCGGCCGATGCGCTGGACGAGCCGCGAGGAGCCTTTCGGCGCGCCCATCTGGACGACGAGCTCGATGTCGCCCCAGTCGACGCCGAGATCGAGGCTGGCGGTGCAGACCAGGGCGCGCAGCCGCCCGGCGGCGATCGCTGCCTCGACCTTGCGGCGCGCTTCGACGGCGAGGCTGCCGTGGTGGATGCCGATCGGCAGCGCCTGCTCGTTCACCGTCCACAAGTCCTGGAAGATGAGCTCGGCAAGGCCGCGCGTGTTGCAGAAGACCAGCGTCGAGCGGCGCTGCTCGATCTCGCGCATTACGCGCTGCGCCGCCCAGCGGCCGCTATGGCCGTACCAGGGAATGCGTTCGTCCTCGGGCAGCATGATCGAAATCTCGGGCTCGGCGCCGGGATCGCCGCGCACCAGCCGCACCGCCTCGACATCGGCCTGGGGCGCCAGCCAGCCCTGATAGGCTTCGGGATCGGCGACGGTCGCGGACAGGCCGACGCGCCGCAGCTTCGGCGCGATCCGCTGCAGCCGGGCGAGCGCGAGGCTGAGCAGGTCGCCGCGCTTGGTGGGAGCAAAGGCGTGGATCTCGTCGACGACGACCGTGCTTAGGCCCTCGAAGAGCTGGAAGCTGTCCTCGTGGCTGAGCAGCAGACTCAAGGATTCCGGGGTCGTCAGCAGCATTTGCGGCGGCCGGACGCGCTGGCGCGCCTTGCGGTCGGCGGGCGTGTCGCCGGTGCGGGTCTCGACCCGGATCGGCAGCGCCATATCCTGGACCGGATCGAGCAGGTTGCGCTGCACGTCGATGGCAAGCGCCTTCAACGGCGAGATGTAGAGCGTGTGGAGCCCCTCGGTCGGCCGCTCGACGAGCTCGACCAGACTCGGCAGGAACCCCGCCAGCGTCTTGCCGGCCCCGGTCGGCGCGATGAGCAGCGCGCTCTGCCCGACGCGCGCGGCCTCGAGCATCTCGCGCTGGTGGCGCCGGACCTCCCACCCCCTGGCCGCGAACCAGCCGGCGATCGGCTCCGGCAGCGGCTTCATCCGGTCATCCGCTCCGTTCAGTCGGTGCGATCGCGCTCCTCCGCGTCATAGGCCCGGTGGGTCGCCTCCTCGCTCTCGCGGATGCGCTCGCGCGAGCTGCGGTTCCGGAGCGCCGCGAAGGCAATGACAACCGCGAGCACGGCGGCGCCGACGATCGTCAGCATCGACCAGTTGAGTCCGCCAAAGTCCATCTTTCGCTCCTTTCCCGCCGCTGCGCGAGGCGCGGCATCGCTTGGATGCGGCCGCACCCTTGGCCATATAGCTCCCATGGCGCGCCTCGGTTCCTGGATCGAGCCTTTTTCGGAAGGCATCTATGTGCGGCCGGCCGATGTCTGGATCGATCCGGCCCAGCCGAAGGCGCGCGCGCTCGTCACCCACGGCCATGCCGACCATGCCCGCGGGGGCCATGGCGAAGTGTGGGCGACGCCGGAGACGCTGGCGATCATGGACTGCCGCTACGGCGAGCAGGCGGGGCGGCCGGTGCAGTATGGCGAGGTGGTCAGGATCGGCGAGGTCGACGTCGGCTTCGTCCCCGCGGGCCATGTGCTGGGGTCGGCGCAGATCGTGCTCGAACATGGCGGCGAGCGGATCGTCGTCTCGGGCGATTACAAGCGCCGCCCCGACCCCACCTGCGCGCCGTTCGAGCCTGTGCCATGCGACATCTTCATCACCGAGGCCACGTTCGGCCTGCCGGTGTTCCGCCATCCGGCGACGGCCGAGGAGATCGACCGGCTGCTGCTTCGCCTCCACGACAATCCCGACCGCTGCATCCTGGTCGGCGCCTATGCGCTCGGCAAGGCGCAGCGGCTGATCGTCGAGCTCAGGTGCCGCGGCCATCACGACCCGATCTACATCCACGGCGCATTGCAGCGGCTGTGCGACCTCTACGCCCAGTTCGGCGTGCCGCTCGGCGACCTTCGCCCCGCCACGGGCGCCACCAAGGAAGAGCTCCGCGGTAAGATCGTCCTCGCCCCGCCCGGCTGCCTAAATGATCGCTGGTCGCGCCGCCTCCCGGACCCGATCACCGCGATGGCCTCCGGCTGGATGCGAATCCGGCAGCGCGCCAAGCAGCGTCTGGTCGAGATTCCGCTGATCGTTTCGGATCACGCGGATTGGGATGAGCTGACCGAAACGATCACCGAGCTTGCGCCCCGCGAGGTCTGGATAACCCACGGCCGCGAGGACGCGCTCAAGCATTGGTGCATGACCCGCCAGATCAAGGCCCGCGAGCTGAACCTCGTCGGCTATGAGGATGAGGACGATTGAAGGCGTTGGCTGATCTTGCTATATGATCAACTAGTTGGTCAGGAGTCAACGAAGTGTACAGCTTCAACATCGCCGAGGCCAAGGCGCAATTCAGCGAGATCGTCGAACGCGCCGCCGCCGGCGAGGAAATCCGGATCACGAAACGCGGCCGTCCAATGGTGAGGCTGGTCTCGCTGGTGAAGCCGACCGGGCGTCTCGACGTGGAGAAGCTGAGGGCGCTTACATCCGGCATGAAGATGTACGAGGACCCGGACGGCTTGAGCTTCGTCCAGCGCATGCGGCTGGAGGATCGGTACTGACCTTCTACCTCGACAGCTCCGTGGCGGTGTCGGCCCTTTCCGCCGAGCCCGCGACCAGCCTCGTGCTCGAATGGCTGAGTGCGGCGGAGGATGTGCTGATCAGCGACTGGCTGCTGACCGAAGCCGCCGCCGCGCTGTCCCGGAAGCGTCGGATGCGGATCCTCTCCGATAAGGAACATGCCCAAGCCTTGAACGGCCTTCGCGATCAGATCGGCGCGGCCTTTCACACGCTGCCGGTGACGCGAGAGGATTTCCGGGCCGCCGCAGGTTTTGCGGAACAGGCCGAGATCGGACTGCGAGCCGGAGACGCGCTCCATCTCGCCGTCGCCGCTGCGGCCGGGGCAGCGCTTGTGACCCTCGACAAAGGACAGGCTCGCGCCGGTCGGAGGCTGCGGGTCGAGACGCTGCTGCTCTGATCAGCCGAAGGCGTTGAGGTAGACCAGCAGGCCCATGGCGGCGACGATCAATATGCCCCAGCGGACCTGGCGCTCCAGTGTCAGGTCCTCGGTCTGTGCGAGGACCTGCATGCTCGACGCGCTGATCAGGACGAGCAGGCCGAGCGACAGCAGCACGCCGACCCACAGGCCGGCATAAAGGCCGCCGGCGATAGCAAGCGCCGCCCAGGCGAGGCAGAAGAGCAGGGCCTCGGCGTGGAAGCGCGGCATCAATGCCCCGCTTGCGGTCCGCGTTCGATGCCCGACAAAGCGAGCTGCGCGTCAATCTGCGCGACCAGGCGCTCCAGGCCGGCTTCGTCACGCGCCTCGGCGCGAGCCACCAGCACGTCCTGGGTGTTGGATGCGCGCAGCAGCCACCAGCCGTCCGCCGTGTTGACGCGCGCGCCGTCAGTGCGGTCGACCTGCGCGCCGTCGGCGGACAGCCGCTCCAACACCTCCTCGACGACGGGGAACTTGCGCCTCTCGTCGACCTGGAAGCGAATCTCGGGCGTGTTCACGACGTCGGGCATCGCCGACCGCAACTCGGTCAGCGATCCGCCGAGCTTCGTCACCGCCCGGATCAGCCGCACGGCCGCGTAAAGGGCATCGTCGAAACCATAAAATTCGTGGGCGAAGAAGATGTGGCCGCTCATCTCGCCCGCGAGCGGGGCGCCGGTCTCCTTCATCTTCGATTTGATCAGGCTGTGGCCGGTCTTCCACATGCAGGGCTTGCCGCCGAGCTCGGCGATGCGGTCGAACAGCGCCTGGCTCGCCTTGACGTCGGCGATGATGGTGGCGCCGGGAACCGCCTCCAGTACCGGCTCGGCAAGGATCGAGAGAAGCTGGTCGCCCCAGATCACGCGGCCATCCCCATCTACCGCACCGATGCGGTCGCCGTCCCCGTCGAACGCGACGCCGAAGTCCAGCCCCTCGTCTCGCACCAGCCGCTTGAGGTCGGCGAGATTCTTCTCGTCGGTCGGGTCGGGGTGGTGGTTCGGGAAGCGGCTGTCGATGTCGGTGAACAGGAGATGGTGCTCGCCCGGCAGCCGCGCCGTGAGCTTCTCGACCGCCGGACCGGCAGCGCCGTTGCCCGCGTCCCAGCCGATCCGAAAGGCGCCTCCGTCGAATCCTTGCAGCAGCCGCTCCACATAGGAATCGAGCACCTCGCGCTCGCTGACCGAGCCGCTGCCCTCCTCCCAGTCGCCGGCGGCGGCCATCCGGCCGACCGACTGAATGTCCTCGCCGAAGAAGGCGCTGCGACCCAGCACCATCTTGAAGCCATTATATTCCGGCGGATTGTGGCTGCCGGTGATCATGATGCCGCCGCACACGTCGAGCTCGGCCTCGGCATAATAGAGCATCGGCGTCGGCCCGACCCCCACCCGCACGACGTCGACGCCGCTTGCCGTGAGGCCGCGGAGCAGCTCCGCCTCCAGCGCGGGCGAGCTTTCGCGGCCATCGCGGCCGACGGCCACGCTGCGGCCGCCATTGCGGCGGACGAGGGTCCCGAAGCTCCGGCCGAGCGCGTAAGCGTCCGCTTCGCCCAGCGTCCTTCCGACCACGCCCCTGATGTCATATTCGCGCAGCGAGGTCGGATTGAAGCTGTGGCTCATCTGCAAACTCCGTTGGGTGGGACAGGCTAGGACGCGCGAGGCGTCCGCCGGTTCAATTCGGCGACCAGCGCATCGCGCGCGGCGTTGACCCGGGTCGCAAGCTCGGCCGAGCCGCCGGCATCGGGGTGGACCTTCGCGATCAGGCGCCGGTGCGCATCGCGTATCTCCTTGAGGCTCGCCGCCTCGCCGACGCCGAGAAGCGCACGCGCTTCCGTCGCCGGCATCGCCGTCGCATGGCGGATCCGGCTTCGAAGCCAGGTGTAGATCATGAAGCCGAGCAGGACCGCAAGGCCCGCCTTGAGGAGCCAGCCCATCAGCCGGCCATCGCCGAGGGACGGGAAGCCCGCGCAGCGGCATCGGGCAGAGCGAAGCCGGCGATCATTTCGCGTAGCTCCTGGCGGGCCGCGATATGGGCGACGCCGACCTGCCCCGCCTGGCCGATCTCGTGCAGGTCGAGAAGCGTCAGCCCCTTCGGGAACAGCTCGCGGAAGATCACACGCTCGTGCAGACCGGGGATGACTCGGAAGCCCACGCGGCGCGAAAGCTCGCCGAGCGCGTCGCCCACGCGCCGCATGTTGCGCGCCTCGATATGCTGCATCCGGTTCCTCAGCACCACCCAATCGACGCTCGCGCCGTGAGTCTTCGCCCGCTGGGTGCGGCTGTTCCAGACCAGCTCGGCATAGAAGCTGGGGCGGCGCACCCGGTAGGTCTCGGCATCGACCTCGCCGATCAGGTCGAGGTCGACGAAGCTGTCGTTGATCGGGGTGACCAACGTATCGGCCCTGATCATCGCCGCCCGCGCGTGCGGATCGTCGCGGCCGGGCGTGTCGATGACGAGGATGTCCGCCTCTTCGGCGAGTCGGTCGATCGCCTCGTCGAGGCTCTCGCCGCGGGCCGGATCGAAGGTGGCATAAGCCGGCATCGGCAGGTCGGCGCCGAGCCGCTTCATCGTCGCGGCGCGGTTGTCGAGATAGCGGCCGAGCGTCCGCTGGCGCGTGTCGAGGTCGAGCGCGGCGACGCGCCTACCCTGGGCCGCCAGCGCGACCGCGCTGTGAACCGCGGTGGTGGACTTGCCGGTGCCGCCCTTTTCGTTGGCGAAGACGAGGAAGTGCGGGCTCGCGCCGGCCATCTGCTTAACTGTCCCGAACACTTGATCTTGCAGGCAACGGCCCGCAAAGAGCCGCCTCTTCCCTCTATCGGAGGCGGTGGGGCGGTGCAAATCATCCGTGAGCTGGGGCCGCTTCGCGAGGCGGTCGGCGCCCTGCGCGCCGCCGGTGGGACGATCGCGCTGGTGCCTACCATGGGCGCGCTCCATGCCGGTCACCTCGCTTTGGTCGCCGAGGCGAGGCGGCGCGCCGGGCATGTCGTCGCCTCGATCTTCGTCAATCCCACCCAGTTCGGCCCCAATGAGGATTTCGCGGCCTATCCTCGCCGCGAGGCCGCCGACGTCGCGCTGCTGGAACGGGAGAAAGTCGCCATCCTGTGGGCGCCCGATGCCGCGACCATGTATCCGGACGGTGCCGCCGCCACCGTCAAGGCCGGTAGCGCGGCCGAGGATCTCGACGGCGCCGCGCGGCCCGGCCATTTCGACGGGGTTGCGACCGTCGTCTCGCGGCTGTTCGAGCAGGTCGGGCCGGATGTCGCTTTGTTCGGGGAGAAGGACTACCAGCAGCTGGCTGTGATCCGGCAGCTCGTCGCCGACGGCGGCACCGGCATCGAGATCGTCGCCGTCCCGACCCAGCGGGACGCCGACGGCCTGGCCCTCTCCTCGCGCAACGCCTATCTCTCCGACGAAGAGCGGCTGGCGGCGCGCACGCTGCCGCGGGCGCTGGGCGAGGCGGCGCAGGCGATCGCTGCGGGGACGCCCCCCGCCGAGGCCCTGGCCCGGGCGCGCGAGCGGCTGGCCAAGGCGGGCTTCGACCCGATCGATTATGTCGAGCTTCGCGACGCGGCGACGCTGGCGCCGGTGCCGACGCTCGAGCGCCCTGCGCGGCTGCTGGCGGCGGCCCGCATCGGCCGCACCCGCCTGATCGACAATGTCCCGGTGCAGCCGAGCGCCTCATCCTGATCGCGGCGTTAACCATTTGTTGGTGAAGCGGCGCGCAAA
>DASVVV010000094.1:0-11045 GCA_036386375.1 Allosphingosinicella sp.
GACCATGTCGGCTTCACCTCCGCCATCCCCGCCGACGAGCGCGAGGCGCTGACCAGGCGGCTGGAGGGCCTCGTCGGACCGCCGGGCTTCACCGGCGACGCGCCGGGCGGCCCCAGCCGCTGGTCGACCGAGCGCACGGGCGAGTGGGAGCCGCTACGTCACGAGCTGGTCGTCGAGGTCCGCTACGACCATGTCACGGGAAAGCGCTTCCGCCACGGCACCAAGTTCCTGCGCTGGCGGCCGGACAAGGCGCCGAGGCAATGCACGATGGAGCAGCTCCGGCCGCCGGCCCAGCCGGCCGAGCTCGCGCTGGCGGAGGATTCATGAGCGAGCGCTTCATCGAGGGGGTGCGGCTGAGCAACCCGGACAAAATCCTCTATCCCGAGCAGGGGGTGACGAAGGGCGACCTAGCCGATCATTATGTCGCCGTCGCCGAGCGCATGCTGCCGCACGTCGCCTGCCGCCCGATTACGATGGTGCGCTGCCCGATCGGCCATCGCCAGAAATGCTTCTACCAGCGTCACGCCGGCGCCGGCGTGCCCAAGCAAATAGAACGCGTCCGCGTGCCGGGCTTCGACAATCCCTATCTCTTCATCCGAGACGTCTCGGGCCTCATCGCCCTGGTCCAGATCGGCGTGCTGGAAATCCACCCTTGGGGCGTCACCGTCGCCAAGCCGGACGTCCCCGACCGGATGATCTTCGACCTCGACCCGGGCGAAGGCATCGGCTTCGAGGCCGTCGTCGCCGCCGCGCTCGATGTCCGGGCGCGGCTCGAGCGGCTGGGCCTCGTCTCCTTCATCAAGACGACCGGCGGCAAGGGGCTTCACGTCGTCGTCCCGCTCGATCCGGTCCACGCGTGGCCGCAGGTGAAAGGCTGGTCCAAGGCCTTTTCCGAAGCGATGGGCCAGGATTCGCCCGAGCTCTATCTCACCCGCATCGCCAAGGCTGAGCGGGAAGGACGCATCTTCATCGATTATCTTCGCAACGACCCGACCTCGACCGCGGTCGGCCCCTATTCCACCCGCGCCCGTCCCGGCGCACCGGTGGCGATGCCGCTGCCCTGGGACGCGCTGAAGCCCGGGCTCGATCCGGGCCGCTACAATGTCCAGTCGATCGCCGTCGAACTCGCCGCACAAGCCGCCGATCCCTGGCGAGACATGAACGAGACGACGCAGCGGCTTCCGGAAACGCCGAGCGCCTAAGCCTGCTTCGTCGCCTCCAGCTGGCGACGCGCTTCGGTGGCGGCTTTCAGCATCCGCCGGCCGGTTTCCTCGGCCGCTTCCGGCGTCAGCGTCACCGCCACGCCATTGGGCCCTTCGACGATGACGTCGCCTTCCTCGGCCATCACGTCGCTCGGGTCGCCATGCGCCTTGAGACTGTCCATGGCCGCTCCTTCCCGGCGGGTGAACAGGCCGGCCCTGCTTATGTTCCGGGTCGACCTGCGGATGGCGCCGCGCTCGCCGCGGGGTTATTGCGCTTTGTCCCGCCACGGGCCATTTTCCGTTCGACAGGGGCTGACGTGACCGAGGAAAACGAGCTGAATCCGAATTTCGTTTATGTGGTCGACGACGATCGCGACGTCCGCCGCTCGCTGAGCTTCATGCTCGGCGCTTCCGACATGCGCTCTCACCCGTTCGGGTCGGGTGAAGATTTTCTCGCGGCGGTCCCGACTCTCCAGCCGGGCTGCATCCTGCTCGACCTAAGGATGCCGGAGATGGACGGCTTCCATGTCATGAGCGCGCTCGCGGAGCGCGACATCGACTGGCCGATCATCGTCATGACCGGCCACGGCGAAGTGCCGGTGGCGGTGCGGGCAATGAAACTTGGCGCCGTCGACTTCATCGAGAAACCCTTCTCCGAGGAAGCGTTGCTCGCCTGCTTCAATCACGCCTTCACACTGTTGAACGCGCGCGAGTCAAGCGGGCGGCGCAAGCGCCAGGCGCGCGACCGGGTCAGCCAGCTCACCGCGCGGGAGAATGAGATCCTGCAGGGGCTGCTCGCAGGTGAATCGAACAAGCAGATCGCGGCGCGGCTCGGGATCAGTCTCAGAACCGTCGAGATGCACCGCGGCAATATGATGGACCGGCTGGGCGTTGAGAGCCTCGCCGAGGCGCTCGCGCTGGCGCTGGAGGCCGGACTCGAGGCGGCGCCGCGGGGCGATGGCTGACACGGTCCTTCCACTCCAGCCGGAGCCGCAGCCGGACATCGATCCGGCCGCCGAGCTCGCTCGCCTGCGCGAGGAGCTGGACCGCCTGCGGGAAAGCGAGCGCATGTACCGCGCGGCCGCCGAAATCAGCGGCCGGCTCGTCTGGAGCACGGACGCCGAGGGCCGGGTGCTTGCAATCAGCCCAATCTTCAAGGCCGTCACAGGGGTCGGCGACGAGGAGGCGCTGAAGCGCGGCTGGATCGAGGCCGTTCACCCCGAGGACCGTGCGCGCGTGCTCGACCACTGGTCCCGATCGCTCCGTAGCGGCGAGCCCTTCGCCGTCGAGTTCCGCGCGCTGCTCCCCGACGGCTCGACCCGAACGGCGCTTTCGAAGGCGGTGCCGGTGCGCAGCCGCGACGGGCGGATCAAGCGCTGGTACGGCTCGACGGAAGACGTCCATGACGAGCGGCTGAGCGAGCTGGCCCGGCGGGAGATCGAGGAGCGCTATCGCCTCGCTGTCCAGGCGACCAACGACGCAGTCTGGGACTATGACATAACCGGCGGCGTCATCGACTGGAGCGACAACAGCGCCGCCATTTTCGGCTCGCGGGTCGAACCGATCGGGCGTACGTCGATCGGCTGGTGGGAGGAGCGAATCCACCCGGACGACCGTCGCCGCGTCCAGCGCAGCCTGCGGCGCGCGATGCGCGAGGGGGAGGCGCGCTGGTCCGAGACCTACCGGTTCCGTCGCGACGACGGCAGCTACGCCGACATGCTCGACCGCGGCTTCATCATTCGGGACACCGCCGGCACCGCGATCCGTGCGGTCGGCGCCATGGCGGACCTGACCGAGCGCCACCGCGCGGAGGCGGAGATCCGGCGGATGCAGGCGGAGCTGGTCCATGTCTCCCGCCTCAGCGCCATGGGGACCATGGCTTCGACGCTGGCCCATGAACTGAACCAGCCGCTGACGGCGATCAGCAACTTCCTGAGCGGCGCGCGGCGGCTCGCGGCCTCGGGCGAAGAGGTTCAACCGGAGCTGCTAGAGGCGCTCGACGCCGCAGGGGCCGGCGCGCATCGCGCAGGAGAGATCGTGCGGCGGCTGCGCGAGCTCGTCTCGCGCGGCGCGGTCTCGATCGACGCCGAGCACCTGCCGACGCTGGTTGAGGAAGCCGGCGTCGTTGCCTTCGTCGACGAGAAGGTGCTGGGCATCAGCCATCGTGCCGAAATTGATCCTGCCGCCGCCTGGGTCCGCGCGGACCGGATCCAGATCCAGCAGGTGTTGATCAACCTGGTGCGCAACGCCGTCGAGGCGATGGAGGAAAGGGAAAGGCGGGACGTGACGATCACCGCGCGCCCCGTATCGGGCGGCACGGTCGAGATCGCGGTCGCCGATACCGGCAGCGGCATCGCGCCCGAGCATATGGGCGAGCTCTTCTCGCAATTCATGACGACCAAGAGCGGCGGGATGGGCATCGGCCTTCCGATCTGCCGGACGATCGTCGAGGCCCATGGCGGCAAGATCTGGGCCGAGAACCGCCCGGAAGGCGGGGCCGTCTTCCGTTTCACGTTACCGGCCGGACGCGAGCCGCGCCCGCAAGTCAGTTAGGAGGACATGATGGCGACCAAAGAGGCCACTCTCGCGGGCGGATGTTTCTGGTGCACCGAGGCCGTGTTCAAGGACGTGATCGGAGTCGAGGCGGTCGAGAGCGGCTATACCGGGGGCGATGTGCCGGTCCCCTCCTACCAGCAGGTGTGCGGCGGCGACACCGGCCATGCCGAGGCGATCCGCATCACCTATGACGACCAGGCGATACGCTACGATCAGCTTCTCGACATCTTCTTCGCCACGCACGATCCGACGCAGCTCAACCGCCAGGGCAACGATGTCGGCACCCAATATCGCTCCGCCATCTTCCCGCACGACCGCGAGCAGGAGGAAGCAGCGCGCCGCGCCATCGAGCGGGCGCAGGCGGACTGGCAACAGCCGATCGTGACCAGCATCGAGCCGCTCGGCGAATGGTGGCCGGCGGAGGCTCAGCACCAGGATTATTGGGAGAGCGAAGGGCAGCGCAATCCCTATTGCCTGGCCGTCATCCCGCCCAAGCTCCAGAAGCTGCGCAAGAGCTTCGCGCAACGGCTGAAGCGGCAGGCCGCGCAATAAGGCTTACCATGCCGCCGGGACGGGCTCCGAACGGCGATTGAACCAGGCGCGCCCCGGCCGCTCGATCCAGGCGTAGGTGAGGCAGGAAAGCGCGACGACCGCGGCCAGCTCGATCAGCGACAGCGCGTCGCAGATCCACCAGCTGGCTACGACGGTGGCGCTCCCGTCGATTTCCGCGCTCAGCGACGTGAACAGGACGAGGACCGTCATGAAGGTCAAGCCGACGATATAGTGAGTCATGTAGATCGAATAGGAGACTCGCCCCAACAGCTGCGGGAACGGGCGCTGAAGCTGTCGCGAGACCACCCCGTTGTCGCTGGCGAAGACGAGCACAACCCAGACGAAGATCGGCACGACCAGCGGCTCGGCGCCCCAGGGCAGGAAGGCGACGGCGGCAAAGGCGAGGAGCGCCGCGACCGGCTCGCCGCGCGGCCGGAGCCCGCCGCTTTCCCACACCCTCGAGGCCAGCGCGCCGGCCATGAAGCCGAACAGGCAGCGGGCGATCCCGAAGTCGACCGTCGACGACATGCCGTCCGGCGCGACCGCGAGCAGGATCCAGAGCGCCAGCGCGAGCGTGGCTGCGCAGGCGACGTCCAGCCAACGCCCCGGCAGCCGCCAGGCCAGCAGCGCGAATAGCGCGTAAGCGAACATCTCCGTGGAGATCGACCAGCTCGGCCCGTTCCAGGTGAGCCGGTTGAGGAAGCCCCAAGCGTGGGTCATCGTGACTTGTGCAGGCAGCGTCTCGTATTCCCAGCCCCTGACGGTGAGCCCGAGGAGCGCGCCTGCCAGGCCCATCGCGATCGTTGCCGCCAGCGTCGCCAGGTGCAGCGGCCAAAGTCGGCCGACGCGCCGAATCAGGAAATCGGCGACCGCTCCCTTTTGCAGCCGCCGCCCGTAAGCGTGGGCGATGACGAAGCCGGACAGGACGAAAAAGAAGTCGACGAAGCGGCCGGCATTCTGGACCAGGCTCGAACTGTGGATCCAGCCGACTGTCTCGAAGTGAAGCGCCGCGACGAACAGGGCGCAGATGCCGCGCCAGGCGTCGAGCGAGCGGAACCGCTCGCCCCGGCGAGGCTCAGCGGCCAGCGGCGGCACGCCTCAGCCTGTCGTTGATAGCGGCACCGAGGCCGTGATCGGGGATAGGCGCGACGGCGATGGCCGGCGCCGGGTGCGCATCGCCGTCGTGCAGGGCGTCGAACAGCGCGGCCGCAGCCTCGCTTAGCGAGCCTTCGGCGCTGAGGTTGCGGTCGCCCTCGACCGGGCCGAAGCCGATCAGCCACTCTTGCGGCCGGGCCTCGACCGCGCTCAGGCGGAGCGGCTTGGAAGGGGCATAATGGCTCGCCAGCTGGCCTGGGGCCTCGATTCCCCTCCCCTGCTCCGGCGCCAGGCCGAGGTCGATCGGCCCCGGCCGCAACAAGCGCAGCCCGCCTTCCTCGACGGCAACGATCGTCGATTCAAGACCGTGGCCGGTGGGGCCGCCGTCGACGACCAGCCCGATGCGCCCGTTCAAGCTGGCGACGACATGTTCCGCGCGGGTGGGGCTGATCCGGCCGCTGGCATTAGCCGAAGGCGCCGCCAGCGGAACGCCGGCCGCGCCGAGCAGATCGCGCATCGCCGGGTGCGACGGCGCGCGAAGGGCGATGGTCGGCAGGCCGGCGGTCACGAGCGAGGCGATCCCGGAATCCTCGCGCAGCGGCAGCACCAAGGTCAGGGGGCCGGGCCAGTAGCGCTCCGCCAGGTCCGCCGCCCGATCGTTGAAGCGGGCGAGCGCGCGCGCTTGCTCGACATCCCGCACATGGACGATCAGCGGGTTGAAGCGCGGCCGGCCCTTCGCTTCGTAGATCCGCGCCACGGCCGCCCCATCGGTGGCATCGGCGGCCAAGCCGTAAACCGTCTCGGTCGGGACGGCGACCGGCTGTCCCTCGCCGATCAGCCGCGCCGCCTCGGCGATCGCGGCCGCGTCCCAGGGCAGGACCTTCGTTTGCACCATCGACACGGGGGGCTATAGCGCCCGATCCAGCCGCGCAACTTTCCGGGCCGCAATGAGCTATTCGCCGCCGGTCGAAGAACAGAAGTTCCTGCTCCGCCACGTCGTGGGGATCGACGAGCTCGCCAGCCACGCCGCCTTTGCCGAAGCCTCGCCGGACGTCGTGGACGCGATCGTCGCCGGCGCGGGAGAATTCGCCGCCGGCGAGTTCGCGCCGCTCAACCGCATCGGCGATCAGGTCGGCGCCAAATGGTCGGCGGACGGCGTCACGATGCCGACCGGCTTCAGGGAGGCCTATCGGGCCTATGTCGAGGCCGGCTGGGGTACCCTCGCCGGACCGGTTGAATTTGGCGGCCAGGGCCTGCCGCTGAGCCTCGCCAACGTGGTGATGGAGGATCTCGGCTCAGCCAATATGGGCTTTTCCCTGGTGATGATGCTGACGCCCGGGGCGGTCGAGGCGCTCAGGCATCACGGGTCGCAGCCGCTCAAGGCGCAATGGCTGCAAAAGCTGATTACCGGCGAGTGGACCGGCACGATGAACCTGACCGAGCCACAGGCCGGCTCCGACGTCGGCGCTCTGAAGACCCGCGCGGAGCCGAAGGGCGACGGCAGCTACCTTATCAGCGGCCAAAAGATCTTCATCACCTTCGGCGAGCATGACCTCACCGACAATATCGTCCACCTCGTGCTCGCCCGCCTGCCCGATGCCCCGAACGGCACCAGGGGCATCTCGCTGTTCCTCGTGCCGAAGATCCTTCCCGACGGCCGCCGCAACGACCTTCGCTGCGTCTCGATCGAGCACAAGCTCGGCATCCACGCCTCGCCGACCTGCGTCATGTCCTATGGCGATGAAGGCGGCGCGACCGGCTGGCTGATCGGCGAGGAGAACAGAGGCATGGCGGCGATGTTCACGATGATGAACAATGCCCGCCTCAATGTCGGCCTGCAGGGCGTGTCGATCGCGGAGCGGGCGATGCAGCAGGCGGTCGCCTTCGCCCGCGAGCGGGTGCAGGGCGCGCGCGACGGGCGCCCGGCGCCGATAATCGAGCATCCCGACGTCCGCCGAATGCTGCTGAGGATGAAGGCGCTGACCCAGGCGGCGCGGGCGCTGGCTTATTACACCGCCTGCCAAACCGACCTCGCCAGCCTTGGCAACGACGCCGCGAAGGCGCGCGCCGACCTGCTTACGCCGCTGGTCAAGGCTTACGGGACCGACGTCGGCGTCGAAGTGACGAGCCTCGCCGTCCAGGTCCATGGCGGCATGGGCTATGTCGAGGAAACCGGCGTCGCCCAGCATTATCGCGACGCCCGCATCTCCCCGATCTACGAGGGCACGAACGGAATCCAGGCGGCCGACCTCGTCACCCGCAAGCTCGGCCTGGAGGGCGGAGACGTGCTGCGCCGACTGCTGGACGACATCGAATCGGAGCGTGGCCAGGAGGAGAGGCTCGGCAACCTGGCCGGAGCCTGCCGCAACGCCGCCGAGGCGCTGATCGCCCCACCGGTGGAGGATCGGCTGGCGGGGTCCTACCCCTTCTTGACGATGCTTGCGGCGGCGGTGTCGGGGTGGCTGATGGCGCGGCAGGAAGCCGCGCTCGACGGATACCAGGGCGATCCGGCCTTCGTCGCGATGAAGCGGGCGGCAGCGCGATTCTATCTCGATCATATCGTCGCCGAGGTGCACGGCCTCTATAGCGCAGCGACGGCGCCGGCGGCCCTGCTTTATTCGATTGATGCGGAGGCTTTCGCCGCCTGAGCCAGAAGGCGTCCGGCCGCAGCTGGCGCTCAGCCGGCAATGCCCTCCTGGTCCTTCGCCTCGGCGCTTTTCGCCTGGTTGGCCGGGTCGAGCGGGCCGGTGATCCGCACC
Source organism: Allosphingosinicella sp. (assembly GCA_036386375.1). GTDB lineage: Bacteria > Pseudomonadota > Alphaproteobacteria > Sphingomonadales > Sphingomonadaceae > Allosphingosinicella. Next base: position 8,165 of record DASVVV010000094.1, read on the forward strand.
GCGCGCTTGGCCGAAGCCCAGACGTTCCTGTAGGCGAGCCACGCCAGCATCGTCGCGAAGACCAGGAAGGCGAGCACGGTCCAGCCGGCGGCGTGGCGGGATTCGAGGTTCGGCTCGGCCGCCCAGGCGAGGAAGGCGGCGACGTCATGAGCCATTTGCCGCCGCGTCGCGGGCGTGCCGTCGGCGTAGGTGACCTGGCCGTCGGCAGTGAGCGGCGGAGGCATGGCGATGTTGAGGTTCGCGAAATAGGGATTGTAGTGGAGCCCCTGCCCCGGCCGGTTCGCCGCCGGCAGGTGGGCCGGTGGATTCTGATAGCCGGTCAGCAGCGATTCCACATATTCCTCGCCGCCTTCGCGCGCCTTGACGATCAGCGACAGGTCCGGCGGAAGCGCATTGTTGTTCGCCGCCCGCGCCGCCGTCTCGTTCGGATAGGGCGAGGGAAAGCGGTCGGCTGGGAGCGCCTTGCGCGTCGCCGGCTCGCCGGTCTGCTCGTTGATCGACGGCACCTGGACCGGCCACTGATCGGCGATCGCGCGCACCTCGGCCTCGCTGTAGCCGAGCTCGTGAAGGTTGCGGAACGCGACCTGGCTTAGGCCGTGGCAGGCGGTGCAGACCTCGCGATAGACCTGAAAGCCGCGCTGCAGCTGCTGGCGGTCGAAGCGGCCGAACGGCCCTTCGAACGAGAAGGCGATCGATTGCGGCTCCTGGTGGAACTCATGCTCGACCGTGTGCGGCAGGCCCTCGTCGAGGACCGTGACGATGCCCCACAGCAGCGACCAGGCGGCGACGCCGACGAAGCCGAGGCCGATCAGAAACCCGATTATGCGAACCATGGCTTCGTCGCCCCCTTACTCGGCCGGCGCCGCGGCCGGCGTGACGCCGTAGGGCGTGGCTTCTTTCTCCTCGCCGTGAAGCACGCTCTCCGCGATCGAATTGGGCAGCGGCAGCGTGCGCTCGACCAGCGAGAGGAGGGGGAGGATGATGAGGAAGTGGGCGAAATAATAGATCGTCGCGACCTGGCTGATCATGACGTAGGGCTCCTCGGCCGGAAGACCGCCGCACCAGCCGAGGACGAGGATGTCGAGAATCAGGATCCAGAAGAAAATCCGGAACGTCGGCCGGTAGCTCCCCGAGCGCACCGGCGACTTGTCGAGCCAGGGCAGGAAGAAGAGCAGCAGGATCGACGAGAACATCGCCAGCACCCCCCATAGCTTAGCCGGCAGGAGGAAATCGACGGTGAAGGCGCGCAGGATCGCGTAGAAGGGCCAGAAATACCATTCGGGCGTGATGTGCGCCGGCGTCGAGAGCGGATTGGCCGGAATGTAATTGTCCGGATGCCCGAGGAAATTGGGCAGGAAGAAGGTCATCACCGCCAGGGCGATCAGGAACAGCCCCGCTCCGAACCCGTCCTTGGCGGTATAATATGGATGGAAGGGGATCGTGTCCTGCGGCGTCTTGACGTCCACCCCGGTCGGATTGCCCGAGCCGGGAATGTGAAGCGCCCAGATGTGGAGGATGATCACCCCCGCGATCACGAACGGCAAGAGGTAGTGGAGCGAGAAGAAGCGCGTCAGCGTCGGCTGGTCGGGCGCATAGCCGCCCAGAAGCCAGGTCTGGATCGGCTCGCCGACCAGCGGGATCGCGCTGAACAGCCCGGTGATCACCTTGGCCGCCCAGAAGCTCATCTGCCCCCAGGGCAGCACATAGCCCATGAAGGCGGTCGCCATCATCAGAAGGAAGATGACCAGCCCCAGCATCCACACCATCTCGCGCGGCGCCTTGTAGGAGCCGTAATAGAGGCCGCGGAAGATGTGGATGTAGGTGACCAGGAAGAAGAAGCTCGCCCCGTTGGCGTGCAGGTAGCGCAGGAACCAGCCCGAATTGACGTTGCGCATGATATGCTCGGTCGAATTGAACGCGCCGTCGATCGAGGCGGTGAAGTGCATCGCCAGAACGATGCCGGTGACGATCTGGATGACCAGCGCGAGGCCCGCCAGCACCCCGAAATTCCAGAAATTATTCAAATTGCGCGGCACCGGATACCCGCCGCCGACCGAGCCCCAGACCAGACGCGGCAGCGGCAGCCGGTCGTCGAGCCAGCGCATGAACGCGGATTTGGGTCGATATTCTTCCGCCCAGGGAAAGCTCATCTAAGTCTTCCTCAGCCGATCCGGACCGTGGTCGGGGACGTGAACGTGTATTCCGGCACTTCGAGATTCTTCGGCGCCGGTCCTTTGCGCACCCGCGCGGCGGTGTCGTAATGCGAGCCGTGGCACGGGCAGAAATAGCCGCCGAACTCGCCGCGCTGCTCGCCCTCGGCCGCCCCGAGCGGAACGCAGCCGAGATGGGTGCAGACGCCCAGCGTGATCAGCCAGTTGACGCGGCCGTCGACGGTCCGCTCCGCGAGCGTCTGGGGATCGCGGAGCGACCCGGTGTCGACCGAATTGGCGGCCTGGATCTCCTGCGGAGTCAGGTTGCGGATGAAGATGGGCTGCTTGCGCCACATGGTCTTGACCGCCTGGCCCGGCTGGATGGCGGAGATGTCGACGTCGATCGAGGCGAGAGCGAGCACGTCGGCCGACGGGTTCATCTGGTTGACGAGCGGATAGAGCAGGGCCGCGCCGCCGACTCCGGCGACGCTGACGGCGGCGATGTTGATGAAGTCGCGGCGGCGGACGCCGCCTTCGCCCGGGCCGTCGCCGGCCATGGCGGCCGGGCCATCGCTCTGTTCAACCGTCGCCATAACGTCCTTCAGCGCGCTTCAAGAACCGGTACGCTACCGCCCCCTGCTTGGCCGTGCCCGGGAAAGAGGAGAGGCCCGGGCGGGCGGCCTTGGCGGCTCGCGGCGCTGATAGCCGGGTGGCGCGGGCTTTGCCAAGCC
>DASVVV010000095.1:0-79170 GCA_036386375.1 Allosphingosinicella sp.
GAGGGCGTCGAGCTTGGCCTGTTCGGGGGGCGCGGGGATGGCTTCCAGTTCCTCGTCGTCGAGATCGTCGGGGAGCGCTTCGAAGATGCGGTCCCAGGCCCGGTCGGCCCTTTTCTGCGCCGCCTTGAGCGCCGCGATCGCCGCTTCGACCCAGGCGACCCGCGCCGCCACCCGCGCCTGGGCCGAGGCCGTTTCGCCGGCCGCCTCCCGGGCTCTCGCCAGCAGGGCTCGGATCGTTTCCTCGGGGTTCAGTGGTCGGCTCCGGAGTTTTGGACGCGGTCGGGGTTGAGGGGCTCCGCGCACTCGAAGCGTTGCCGCTGTTCCTCATGGCTGAGCTGGGGGCCGCCGGTGGTCGATTCGAGCGGCTCGGTGACGAAGCCGTCGTGATGGACGAGGATCTCGGCGGGGGCCGGGCCGGGGCGCGGCGGGTCGCCGCAGTCGAGCCAGTGAAGGCGGCGGGCCTCGTCGAACATGATCGAAAGGTCGGTCATCGCAATATCGAAGATGGGGAATTCGCCGCGGCGCAGGTCCGCGAAGAGCTGCCAGGCATCCTCGCTGGCCAGATCGGCCGCAAAGGGGTCGTCGCCGCCGACGCCCTCGGCGCGGCAGCGGTCCCAGACGACGTAGATCGGTTTGTCCATGCTTGCGAATCACTCCCGAATCAGGAGTGGAACATTTATGGAACCTGGCCGGCTGTAGGACAGCGTTTTTTTGAAGGGCGGCGGCGCGGGCGCATTCGGACCCCGGGCCGGAGAAGCGAATGTGTTTGTGATTTGGGTCCTGGCACCCCATGTGGGTTTGACAGGCTGCGTCGCCGCGGCTCCCTCCCGGACAAAGGAATTAGCCATGGCCATGACGAGCGAAGACTATCAGGCGAAGGCGGCCGACGCGCTCGTCCAGCTCGCCGCCGCCACCAGCGAGGCCGAGCGCCATAGGCTGAAGCGCGCCCACGGCGTCTACCTGCGGCTCGCCAACCACGAGGCCGAAGCGAGCGAACGCGCGGCGATGAAGCCGGCGCCTCGGATCAAGCCGGAAAAGGCGCCGGCCGGGCCGCGGCCGAATGCGAGCTATTTCGGCTAGGGTCGCGCGGTTCGGCTTCGCTTAGCGCACGGGCGGACCTTCGGTTCTTTCGAGAAGGTCCATCAACTCCTGCTTCCAGAAGCGGGCCCATGTGTGCGTGGAATGGCCGCGCGTCTCGGCGGTGGCCGGGATGAGGACGTAGCGAACGCCCGGCATCCGCGCCGCCGCGGCCTCGGCGATGCCGTAGCCGGCCGGGTTGATGAAATCGTCGGCCGAATTGACCCAGGTGCCGGGGACGCGGATCCGCTCGAGGTTCGGGGCCGGATCGTAATTGCGCGACGCGTCGAGCTGGTAGATGAGGTCGTTGGCGTCGCGGCTGGGGAGGTCGCGCGCGATGCGCTCGTCGATATAGGCCTCGGCCGCGGCGCGGTCCGGATAAGCGCGCTGCAAATAGAGCGGCGCGAAGCCGGCGATCTGGAGGATCGTGACGGCGGTGCGCAGGCCCTGGAGCGGCTGGTCGCGATAATCGCCGCCGTGCCAGGCCGGGTCGGCGCGGATCGCCTGGACGGCGGCGTGGCGCCACATCCGGTTGTGGCCGGCGATCTCGGCGGGAAGGCAGGCGAGCGGCATCATCGCGTCGGCGAAATCGGGATGCGCCTCCGCCCACACGAAGGCGTGCATGCAACCCATCGACGTGCCCATCAAGAGCCGCAGCCGGCCGACGCCAAGCTCGGCGAGCAGGCGCCGCTGCGCCTCGACCATGTCGTCATAATCGTAAGCCGGGAAGCGCATCCTGAGGCCGTCGCTCGGCTTCGACGAGCGGCCGTGGCCGATATTGTCGGGGAGGATGACGTAATAGCGCGCGAGGTCGAGCGGCTGACCGGGGCCGAACAGCTCGCCGGCGAATTGCGGCTGGAGGAACTGGCGGCCGCTGCCGCCGGTGCCGTGAAGGATCATGACGGCGTTGACGATCCGCCCGGAGCGGTCGCGGCGCGGCGTGCCGAGCGTCGCATAATGGAGGCGAAGCTCGGGCAGCGCCTCGCCGCTGGCGAAGCGGAAGTCGCGAAGGACGACGTCGGCTTCGGAAAGCTGCGCGGAATAATCCGGCTGCGCCGCCACCGGGGTCCCGGCGATCAAAGCCAGCAGGATCAGGATCAGGGCGATCGGCCGCATCTTTTCCGCACCTCCAGGGCGCGCACCTAGCGGCCGAAGCGGAGCGCTTCTAGCGGGCGGAGGCGAAATCCGTCCCGCCGGCGTCGAGCTGCGCCATCGCCATCGCGTCGCGGCCGTAAACGTCCTGGCGGAACACGATGCCGCTCCCCTGCTCCGACGGCATCGCGGTCAGATAGGTGATGTAGACCGGCACCGGCTCGGGCAGGTCGACGCGCTGCTCCGGATCCGGCGAGTCCGGCGCGACGGCGCGCTGGAACAGCCAGCGCGACAGGCGCTGCGCGTCTTCGAGGCGGACGCAGCCGGAGCTCTGCCGCCGGTCGTCCTGCGTGAACAGGTTCCGGTCCGGCGTGTCGTGCAGGTAGATGCCGAGCTCGCCGGACATCATGAACTTGACCTCGCCCATCATATTGCCCTGCCCGGGAAGCTGGCGCACGCGCAGCTCCTCGCGGCCGGCGGCGACCGCCTGCCAGTCGACCGTCGAAGGATCGACCTCGCGCGCGTCCGGACCGAAGCCGGACAGAAGCTGGTAGCGCCGCTCCCGCAAATAGCCCAGGCCCTGGTCGAGCACGTTGGGCGCGATCCGCTCGCGGACCAGATCGGGCGGCACGTTCCAATAGGGGTTGAGCACGGCGTAGCGGACGAAGGCCGCCATCATCGGCGTCTGGTGAGTGGGTTTGCCGACGATGACGCGCATCGTGTCGACCAGCTGCCCGTCCTCGTACATGAGCAGCCGGGCGGCGGGCACGTCGACCATGATGTAGCGCTCGCCGAGCTGCGCCGGAAGCGCGCGGGCGCGCTCGAGATTGGCCTCGATCAGCCGCTCGTAATAAGACGGGCCGCGGTTCAGCGCCTGCAGGGTACCGGCGCCGGCAATTCCGTCGGACGGCAGGCCGTGCGCCGCCTGGAAGGCGCGCACCTTGTCGGCGAGCTCGGCGTCGAAGCCGCCTTCCTCGGTAAGGCCGAGGCGGGCGCGAAGCAGCCGCACGCGCGGCCCGGTCGAGCCGAGACGAAGGCCCGGCCCGGCCGGGATTTCGATCGAGGGCAGGCTGCCCCAGCTGCGGCGATATTCGTCGAGGCCCTGCGAGAGGCCCTGCTGGATCGGATTGCCGGCCCGCGCGCGATCCATGGCCTTCGACGCGTCGCCGCCGCCGCCTGGGGCGAGCTCGCGATCGACGTAGATCATGTCGACATGCCGCGCCTGGGGCGCGCTGCGCGGCTCCGAGGCGACGGCCGCGCCGGCGCCGATCCACAAGCCTGCCGCTGCCGTTACCGCCAGCAGGCGGCCGAGGCGGCGCGCCCGAATTTCGGGCGCAGATTTCCGGTCACGCCGGAGGCCGGCGCTACGTCCTTGCATTTCGAACTACTCCAGTCCGGGCCCCCTCCCGTTCATCTATGGCCTCGTTCACATGAACGGCGATGATACGGTGGAACGCCCTATTTCCTGCCGAGAAAACGATAACGGTTTCAAATCGTTCCGGAAGCGTACGAGTGTTACGCTCCCGGCACGTTCGTCAGCCTTCCCGGCAGCACACGCTTTCGGCCCAGCCGGTGACAGCGCGATGCCGGAGTGGGAGGAAAATTGTGTCGAATGTGTCGTTGCCGCGATGGCGGCAGCGAAGCCGATGGGCACAAAAAAAGGCCCCGGCCGAAGCCGGGGCCTGAGAATGGAAAGGGTTCGAACTCAGCCGCGCTCGCCGCTACGCTCCTGCATCGGCGGAGGCGGCGGCTGCTGCAACGACAGAGCCGTCCACCGCGAGGTGGAAGCGCAGTCGCTGGTCAGCGTGACCGTCTGGCCCTGCTGCATGGCGGCCGCATAGGGCCAGCATTCGCGCTCGCCGCCGGCCATCAGGCAGATCTGCTGATTTTCGACCGACCATTGGGCGGGGACGGTGACGCCGCCCGGGCCCTGAATGCTCGCCGTACCGTCCGGGTAGAGCTGAAGCGTGTTGACGATCCCGGTCGGGAAATCGACCTGGATGGTCGAGCCGCGCAGCTCGGAGCCGGCGGACCAGGCCTGGGCACTGGCGCTTCCCGCGCCAAACATTGTCGCGACCAGCGCACCTGCGAAGGCAGCGGCCACATGAGACTTTTTCATCGATTCCTCCTGTCGTTCCTGCTTTTCAGAACCTCGCCTCGGCGAGGCCCGTGGCATCCATTATCGGCGAGGAGCCTCAGGGGCTGATCACTTCCTCTTCGTCGTCGTCGTCGAGCAGCAGCCAAAGCAGCGCTGCAAGAGCGGCGAGACCGATCAGGATGGGCAGGAGGCCGATGCCGCCGCCGCCCTCATCGATGTAGGTCGGGGTATCCGAAACCGCCACGGGCGGCGGAGCGGACGCGATCGGCAGCACGCACGGGCCGTTGTCAGCCTGGCACGCCGCGGCGGATGCGGAGGTCGCCCCGCCGGCGATCGATGCGGTCGTCAGGGACGCGGCAATCAAGAGCCTCGTCGGACTGATAGACGGCCTCGAAAACATTTTCATCAGCAGCATTTATTCCCCTTTCCTATTCTTCGCCGGTCGAGAGCGGATCGGCATAACATCGAAATTCCGGGTTGGCGAGACCCCGTGAACGCTTGGCGCGAGGGCGATGGCGGAGTGTCGACAGGCAGGGACCGCGGGGTGTCCCGCCTCGTCCGCGCCTTCATGTGCAGGTAGCCCACCCACATCGTCCTACTCGTTACTCACACCAAGGCGTCGAACGCCGTTCACACGGAACCGTTCCGGCCGCCTCGGTATTAAAGTTCGCAGCGGCCGTTAACCATCTGAGTCTTCGCTGTTCTTTGCCTTGCGCTTTTTTCCGCGCGCACCGGAAACGGCGGCTGGCATCCCGCCTCGGAAGTCGTTTGAACTCGCCTCGTTCCCTGTCGGCACGGATCGCACACGGTCGGGAGAGCGGTAGCCGGTCCCGTCCGCGCGGGCGATCAGCCGAACACCCGGTCGAAAATCGTGTCGGTGTGCTTGAAATGATATGCGAGGTCGAAGTGCGACTCGAGCGAATCGGAGGCTATCAGCGCCGTCACTTCCGAATCGGCCTTGAGCAGGTCGAGCAGGGACAGAGCGCCGTCCGACTCCCAGACCTTCATCGCGTTGCGCTGGACGAGCCGGTAGGCCTGCTCGCGGCTGGCGCCGGCCTGGGTGAGCGCGAGCAGCACGCGCTGCGAGTGAACCAGCCCCCCCATCCGCTCGAGGTTGCGCCGCATCCGATCCGGATAGACGAGAAGCTTGTCGACGACGCTGCCGAGGCGGGCGAGCGCGAAATCGAGCGTGATCGTCGCGTCCGGGCCGATATAGCGCTCGACCGACGAATGGCTGATGTCGCGCTCGTGCCACAGCGCGACGTTTTCGAGCGCCGGAGTCACAAAAGCGCGAATCATCCGCGCGAGCCCCGTCAGGTTCTCGGTGAGGATCGGGTTGCGCTTATGCGGCATGGCCGACGAGCCTTTCTGACCGACCGAGAAAAACTCCTCCACCTCCAGCACTTCGGTGCGCTGGAGGTGGCGGATCTCGGTGGCGAGCCGCTCGATCGACGAGGCGACCACACCGAGCGTGGCGAAGAAATGCGCATGGCGGTCCCTGGCGATGACCTGGGTCGAAACCGCTTCCACCCTGAGCCCCATCCGCTCGGCCACGTGCGCCTCCACGCGCGGGTCGACATTGGCGAAGGTGCCGACGGCGCCTGAGATCGCGCAGGTGGCGACGTCGGCCACCGCGCGCTCGAGCCGCTCGCGCTGGCGCCTGAACTCCGCGAAGGCAAAAGCCAGCTTGAGCCCGAACGTCGTCGGTTCGGCGTGGATGCCGTGGCTCCGGCCGATGGTCGGCGTCAACTTGTGCTCGCGGGCGCGGCGTTCGAGCACGGCCAGCAGCGCGTCGAGGTCGGCGAGGAGGATTTCCCCGGCCTGCTTCAGCTGGACGGCAAGGCAGGTGTCGAGCACGTCCGAACTGGTCATGCCCTGGTGAAGGAAGCGCGCCTCCGGCCCGACCTCCTCCGCCACCCAGGTAAGGAAGGCGATGACGTCGTGCTTGACGACCTGCTCGATCGCGTCGATCGCCGCGACATCGATCGCCGGCTCGGTCCGCCACCATTCCCAGACCCGTGCCGACGCTTCCTTCGGAACGGTGCCGAGCTCCGCCATCGCCTGGAGCGCATGCGCCTCGATCTCGAACCAGATGCGGTAGCGGTTCTCCGGCGCCCAGATGCGGGCCATTTGCGGCCGCGAATAGCGGGGGATCATCTCTGTGCCTAACCTGCGTTGGGAAGCGCGCGCCTAGCAAAGTCGGCGCGCCCCATCAACGAGACGAAGCGCCGGAACGGGCGTCCTAACGCCTTCGTTTTTCCGCCGAGCCTGCGGACCGTTGCTGCCGAGGCCGAGTTCATGAAAGCACAGGAGAATTTTGCGATGATCAAGAAGTTGTTGCTCGGCGGCACGATGCTGCTCGCCATTCCCGCCCTCGCCCAGACCAGCGGCACCACCGGCGGCGCCGGGACGCAGCAGGGCGGCACCGCCACGACCACCAACGACCACGACCCCACCCAGACTCCGGCCGATGCCGGGACGCCGTCGACGGACGCCCCGGTGCTTGGCACGCAGGTCAATGGCGGCGTCACCAGCTCGTCGCCCGGAATGGGAACAGCCACGGCGGGCCAGTCAGGCCAGGTCGACCATAGCGCCCACGCCCGGCAGATGGGCCAGGGTAACCAGACGGGCCAGGCGGGTCAGATGGGCCAAGGCAGCCAGATGGAGCAGGGAGGCCTGACGGACCGGGGTGGCTCGATGACTCAGAGCGGGCAATCGGGGACGACGCAGCAGGGCGTGAGCGATGCGACCGGGTTTCAGGGCGCCGGCGGACCGGCCATGCGTGAATACCCGCCCTGCTCGCGGACCGTGACCGACAGCTGCATCCAGCGCGAGCGGCGCCGCTAGGCTTGGGCTATCGAGACGCCGGCGCCGGGCGCGGGCAATGCGCCGTGCCTGCCGTTGCGGTGCAGGCCGGCGTCGGCGAAGCGAAACCCACCGACCGCGCCCGGGCCCCTTGAAGCCCGGCGCCGGCCGGTACGGCCGGCGTCGCGACGCCGATCCTCGCAGGCTGGACGCCGAGCCTGAAGGGCTGAGCGCCGATCCTGGCCGGCTGCGCGCCGAATGCATCGTAAATGGCCCTTGCGGCGGTCGCGATGACGCCGGGGCGATTGGAGCCGCCGCGGGCGAACATCGCCACGGCGATCCGGCGGCCGTCGGGGAGCGTCAGATAGCCGACGTCGCCGGTATAACCGTTGAGGGTGCCGGTCTTGTTCTCGACCCGGGCCGTCGGCGGCAACAGGCCCCTGATCCGATTCGAGCCCGTCCGGCAGCGGCTCATCATGTCGAGCAGGAGCGCGCGGCTCCGCGGCTGGAGCATGTTGCCGCTGTCGATCAGGCGAAGCAGGTCGAGCATCGCCCGCGGCGTGCTCGAGTCCCGGATGTCGTGCAGGTCCCGGCGGTCGCTGAGCAACTGGGCGATGGTCCGGTCGACCCTGATGCCGCTTAGGCCGTTCGAGCGCAGCCAGCCGTTGACCGAGGCCGGGCCGCCGAGCGTCGCGATCAGAAGGTCGGTGGCGTGATTGTCGCTGCGGGTGATCATCGCGTCCATCAGGCCGGCGACGCCGACGCCCTCGACGGTTTCGTCGAGCGTGCGGCGGCCGGCATCGACCTGGGCCAAGTACATGGCCGCGACGGCGACCTTCATCGTGCTCGCCATCGGGAACGGCTCGTTGCCGTTGAAGCTGACCATCTGACCGGTCGAGAGGTCGAGCGCGGCGATCCCATATTCGCCGGGGTTTTCGATCGCCATCCCGGCCAGGCGCTGCTCGAGGAGCTGAAGCCCCGGCGTCTGCTGGGCCAGAGCCGGCTGAGCGGCGAACGCGACCAGCCAGGCGAGCAACGCGACGAGCCGCATCGGCATATTACCACCCCGCAAATTCCACCTCCCGCCTAGGACGGTGCCCGTCATACCATCTCATTGACGAAGCGTTATTATCGAAAGCGGCTTTCGTCCCGGCCCGGGCTCGGTTCGGCTCAGATCGGGGCGCAAACCGCGGCTGCCGTTAAATCCGGGGCCCAACGGGCGCGGGCGCTCAAATCAGGCCCAGGCTCCTGAGGCTCGAATGGCCGGCGGCGCCGATGATGACGTGGTCGTGAAGCGTCACCTTGAGGTGGCGGCCGGCCTCGGCGAGGTCGCGGGTCAGGCGAATGTCCTGCTGGCTCGGGGCAGGATCGCCGCTCGGATGGTTGTGGACGACGATGATGGCGGTCGCCTGAAGGTCAAGCGCGCGGCGCATGATCTCGCGGATATAGACGGCCGATTCGTCGACCGAGCCTTCCCACATCTTCTCGTCGCGGATCAACACGTTCTTCGAATTGAGGAAGAGGACGCGCACCCGCTCGACCGGTTCGAACGCCATGTCGGCGCGCAGATAATCGAGCAGGGCCTGCCAGGAGCCGAGCACCTTCTGGCGCTGTATGTCCGATTTGAGGATCCGGAGCGCGGCGGCGTGGGCGACCTTGAGCGCGGCGGCCGCGCCTTCGCTGACCTCGCCGACCCGGGCGATGGTCGCGGCGTCGGCGCACATCAGGCTGCCGAAGCTGCCGAACTCGCGGATCAGCTTCTTCGCCAGCGGCTTGGTGTCGCGGCGCGGAATCGCGAGGCCGAGCAGATATTCGACCAGCTCATGGTCCAGGAGCGCGTCGGGGCCGCCTTCGAACAGCCGCTGCCTCAGCCGCGCGCGATGGCCGCTGCCGTCATGATCCGCCTCCGCCATAAGCGTGGATTAAGACGCGCCATGGCTTTACGCAAACGGCCACCATCGAAACGGGAAGTGCGTGGAAGCAGCGGAAGGCGAGGAAAGGCGGCGGCCGTGGCTGCGCGGGTGGCGGCTCGCGCTCGCCATCCTGCTCGTCCTTCTCGCCGGCGCCGGTATCGTCTTGTGGTCGATCCGGGTCCAGCTCGCCAGCGACTTCATCGCCGACGAGTTCGAGCGCCGCGGCGTCCAGGCGAGCTACGAGGTCAAAAGGATCGGCTTCGGGACCCAGCTGTTCGAGAATGTCGTCATCGGCGATCCGCGCCGGCCCGACGCAACGGTGCGGCGGCTCGAGGTCCAGGTGCTGCTCGGCTGGAGCGGGCCTCGGGTCGGGCTGATCAGCGCGCGGGGCGTCCGGATGCGCGGGCGGGTCGTCGACGGGCGGGTTTCGCTGGGACAGATCGACCGGCTGCTGCCGCCGCCGACCGGCCTTCCCTTCCGCCTCCCCGACCAGCGCGTCGACATCGCCGACGGCGCCATCCTGCTCGCGACTCCGGCGGGCGAGGTGGCGTTCGGGCTCGCCGGACGGGGGAACCTGGCGGACGGATTTCGCGGCCGCCTGGCGGGCGCCGCGCGGGGGTTGCGCCTCGGCGACTGCACGGTGGCGGCGCCGCGGGCGAGCGTGGCGGTAGCGGTCGCCGACCAGCGGCCGAGCCTCACCGGGCCGGTGGCGATGCGCAGCCTCACCTGCGGCAACGATCTGGCGGTGCAGGCGCCGCGGTTCGCGCTTCAGGCGATGCTGGCGCCCGCGCTTGACGAGTGGCGCGGCGAATCGGCGGTGCGGGCGGCGCGGCTCCAGGCGGGGCCGCACAACATGGCGGCGCTGGCGGGCCGCTTCACTTTCGCCGGCGATGCGGGACGCACGCGCGGGCGGGTGGACCTCCGGTCCGGGGCGGCGGCCGTCGACATGTTCCGGGCGTCGCTGACGCGCTTCGCGGGCGATTATGCCATCTCGACAAGGGGCGGCGATCTCCTGCTCGACGGCGACCTGGCGGTGGAGGATTTGGCGCTGCGGGAGCGCCCCGCCGCCGCCATCGCGGCCTCGCTGCGCGCGGCGGAAGGCACGCCGCTCGCCCCGATCGGGGCGGCCATGGCCGAAGCGATGGGACGGGCGATGCGCGGCGGCGGCGACGCTTCCGCGCGGCTTCACCTGGTCAACGGCGGCGGCTTCGGCGGGTTTACGCTGAGCCGGCTCCGCTTCGACGGCCGCAGCGGCGCGCGGCTGATCGGGGTCGGCGGCGAGGGACTGAGCTACGACTGGGTCCGCGACCGGGTCCGGCTCGACGGCGACTTCACCTTGTCCGGCGGCGGTTTCCCGGACGCGCGCTTCGCGCTTCGCCAGGCCCGGCCCGGCGGTCCGATCGAGGGCGTCGGGCTGGTGGCGCCGATCGCGGCGGGCGGGGCCCGCCTTCAGCTCGGCGAGATCCTCTTCACCGCCAGTCCCGGCGGCCGAACCCGCTTCCGGACGGCGATGCGGCTCGACGGGCCGTTCGACCGCGGGCGGGTGACCGGACTGACCGTGCCGCTCAGCGGATGGTTCGGCGGCGGCGGCCTGGCGATCGGCGAAGGCTGCGTTGCCGCCGGCTTTACGGCGCTCGAATATGGGAATTTGCGGCTCGGGCCGGGACGGCTGCCGCTCTGCCCGACCGGCCCCGCTCTGCTGTGGCAGGCGCGCGGCGGGCGCGTGCAGGCTGGGGCGGAGGTGCGCGGCCCGCGCTTCGCCGGGCGGCTTGGCGGATCGGCCATCGGGTTCGAAGCGGACCGGCTGCGCGTCGGCGCCGACGGCTTTGCCGCCGCCGGGGTCGCGGTCCGGCTCGGTACGGGCGGGACGATCCACCGGCTCAACCTCGGCGCGCTGAGCGGCCGTTTCCGAGGAGGGATGGCGGGCGCTTATTCCGGCCTCGACGCGAAGATTGCCGGCGTGCCGCTGGTGATCAGCGAAGGCGCCGGGCGCTGGCAGCTGGCGGGCGGCGCGCTGTCGCTCGAGGGCCGGCTGCGCGTCGCCGACGAGCAGGAGCCGGACCGCTTCCATCCACTGGTCAGCGAGGATTTCCGGCTGACGCTGGCCGACAATCGCATCCGCGCCGCCGGCGCCCTGCTCCACCCCGCCAGCGGCACGCGGGTCGCCGACGTGAGCGTGGTCCACGACCTCAGCCGCGGCGCCGGCAACGCTTTGCTCGACGTCCCCGGCATCGCCTTCACCGAAGATTTCCAGCCGGAGGCGATCACTCCGCTCACGATCGGCGTGGTGGCGCTGGTCAGCGGCTCGATCAGCGGCCAGGGCCGAATCGAATGGGACGGCGCCGGGACCCGCAGCTCGGGCAGCTTCGGCACCGACGACATGGACCTCGCCGCCCCGTTCGGCCCCGTCGAGGGGCTCGCCACACGCATCGAATTCACCGACCTGCTCGGCCTTACCAGCGCGCCCGGACAGGTGGCGCGGATGGCCCTCGTCCGCGCCGGCATCGACGTGCGCGACGGCGAGCTTCGCTACCAGCTCCTGCCCGACTACCACATTGCCGTCGAGAGCGGGCGCTGGCCGTTCGCCGGCGGCGAGCTGATGCTCCAGCCGACCCTGCTCGACTTCAGCCAGCCTTCGACCAAATATCTCGCCTTCCGCGTCGTCGGCATGGATGCCGCGCGCTTCATCCAGCAGATGGAATTTTCGAACGTCGCGGCGACCGGCACGTTCGACGGCCTGATCCCGATGGAGTTCAACCAGAGCGGGGGCAGGATCGTCGGCGGCCGCCTCGTTGCGCGCGCGCCGGGCGGCACGCTCTCTTATGTCGGCGAATTGTCGGACCGCGACCTCGGCGCCTACGGCATCCTCGCCTTCAATGCGCTCAAATCACTGCGCTACAGCAAGTTCGACGTGACTCTGGACGGCGCGCTCGACGGCGAGTTCATCACGACGATCGACCTTGACGGAATCGCCCGCGACCCCGCGCTTACCACCGTCCCGGGCGGAAGCGGCATTCCCGGCCTGGTCGCGGGACGGGTCTTCCGCCAGCTCGCGCGCATCCCGTTCGAATTCAATATCCGAATCCAGGGTCAGTTCCGCGCACTGATCGCCACCGCCCGCTCGTTCAGCGACCCGACGCCGCTCATTCAGGCAGTGCTGCCGGAGCTGCTGCGCGACCGCCCGACGACCGCCACCACCGCCGAAGACGTTCAGGATGAGGAAAGCGAGCCCGTGCCATGAGGATGTCCAGCTTGACGAGGAATGGCCGCGATGCGAGCCGGAAGAGGATGGGAAGGATCGGCAAGGTCACGGCCGCGGCGGCGGCTTTGCTCCCCATGGGGGGGTGCGTCGAAGTGACGGCGCCGGAGCGGCCGATCGAGATCAACCTCAACATCAACATCCGCCAGGAGGTGGTGGTCCGGCTCCAGGAAGACGTCCGCGAGCTGATCCAGCAAAACCCAGGAGTGTTCTGACATGTCGCGCCGAATGAAACTGATGGTGGCCGCCGGGCTCGGCCTGGCGATGGTCGCGGGCGGCACGGCTTACGCCTTCGTCGTGCAGGACGCCGCCGCGGAACTTCGCGCTTCCGGCGCCGTCGGCGAGCAGGCCGACGGCTATATGGGCGTGGTCGGCTCGGCCTCGGCCGACGTCCGGGCGCAGGTCGACCAGATCAACATCCAGCGCCGCGCCCGCTATACGGAGCTCGCCTCGCAGCGCGGCGCGACGATCGAGGAAGTGGCCGCCGCGACCGCCTGCCAGCTTTTCGCCACCCGCGTCGGCCCCGGCCAATATTACCGGCTGCCCGACGGCGTGTGGCGCCGCCGCAACGGCTCCGAGCCGGTTCCCCGCCCCGGCCACTGCGGCTGAGGCTCATCGTTTAGCGCACGCCGCTCCGTCATCGTGAGCGAAGCGAAGCAATCCGGTACGGCGTCGATGCCGCTGGATTGCTTCGGCGCTTCGCTCCTCGCAATGACGGGTGGGGCTTAGCAGCGGCTTTCGGTCGGGGGCTGCTCCGGCGTGTCCGTCCGCGCGACGAAGGCTGTGCGATATTCGGGCTTCAGCGCGGCGAGGATGCGGGGCGTCACCGGAAAGGCGATGTCATACGGCCCCTCGACCCAGCTGCCGACGACATAGGGGTTGAACAGCGCCACCATCAGGTCGATGCGAGGCGCCGCGCCGCAGACCAGGGTCACCGGATAGGCCGCCGCCGCCGGACATTCATGCTCCGCCCCGCCCTCGCCGCGCCGCCGCAGCACCTCGGCCGCCAGCGCCGGGCACAGGCTCGCCTGCACCGCCGCCAGACCCGCCTCGGGATCGGTGAACAAATCCTCCAGCTCGAGGCGCGTACCGCTCCGGCGGTCGAGCAGCAGCGAATAGAAGGCCATGCCGCCATGAGCGCCGCCGGTATAGGCCTGGGCGGCGCCCGAAGCGGCGACCAGCTCCGGCAGCGCCGCGTCGAGCGACCAGCCTTCCTCATATTGGAAGGCATATTCCTCGCCGCCCGCTTCGGCGCGTTCCGCCCAGGCCAGGGCCGACCTCACCCGCATCCAGTCTTCATGCCGCCGCGCTTCGTCGCGCAGGATGGCGTCCAGCGGCGCGATCCGGGCCGCCGTGACAGGCCAGGCGAAGGCGAAGCGATACTGGCCCGTGTCGCGGCCGATGCAGACGTCGCCGGGGCCGCGCGGAAGGTCCATGTCGCCCTCGGGGCAGATGGCCGCCGCGGCCGGCGCGCCCGCGAGCTCGAAGGCGGGGCGGAAGCGTGCGTCGACGCGGGCCAGGTCGCGCGCCTCGAACGGCACCTCCACCGAATAAGCGCCTTCCGCATAGGGGCCGGCGACATAGGGGGCGAGCAGCACCTCGAGCCGGTCGAAGCGGCCGTTACCGTCGCCATCCGCGGGGGCGATCGCCTGCTCGGCGAGCGGCGGGCATTCCCAGAATTGATCTTCGGAACGCGCCGGGACCGGCTCGTCGCGCCGCTCGCTCCGTTCGGCATCGAGGGCGCGGCAATAGCGTTCGCGCATCCCCTGCAAGCCCCGCTCGCCGAGCAGCTGCGCCGCCGCGACGCGCCGATCCGACGCCAGGTCCCACAGCAGCGCGTCGAAGCTCTGATTGCCGTGAGCGCCGCCCGTGGACGCCGATTCCGAGGCGGTCAGGCTCAACAGCCGGGGCGTGGCGCCGGCGGTCTGCCAGAACTTCTCGAAATAATGCGGGATGAAGTCGACGCCGTTCTCGCGGGCATTGGCCTGCGATTCCGCGACGTAGCGACGGGCATCGGCGCGCTGCGCCTCCATGTCGGCGCGAAGGAGCGCCTGAAGCCCCGGAACGTCATCGGCGGCGGCGGGCCAGCCATAGTCGAAGGCGAGGGCCGAGTCCTCCTCGTGCGTCTGCGGATCGGGCGCCGGCTGGAGCGCCGCGGCGAGCGCGATGAGGGGCGCCAGAAGTATCATCGGCGTCGATCATAACGTAAGCCAAACAAAGGCCAAGAGCGCCGATTGCTGCGCTGCACCATGGTGTTGACTTGCCCCAGGCCGCTACCTAAAGGAACCGCGCCTTGGCGGGTTCGTTCGCCGGCATGTCCCCCTCGATGTGTGGCCTCGGGCTTGTTCCTCGGGAGAACGGCATGGCGAAAAACGAGCCCTGGCAGGACCCTCGGCTTCCGGAAGATGCGCGGCTGACATCGCTCGACAGGCGGTTGAAGCAGGCGCAGGCGGAGGAAGCGGAGCGGACGGGGAAGAAGACGGCCGCGAGCCAGACTGGGCGATCCCAGGGCATGCGGATCCTTTCCGACCTCGTCGGCATCCCGTTCGGCAGCGCCCTGATCGGGTGGCTCCTCGACCGGTGGCTGGGGACGATGCCCTGGGTGATGCTTGGGATGATGTTCCTGGGGTTCGGCATCGCCGTCAGGAACGTCCTTTGGATGTCAAAGCAGCGCCCCAAATAGGCGCTGGCGAACGCAGAGGTTCAAGAAGAGCGTGGCCGCCGAACAATCGACCATCGATCCGATGCACCAGTTCCAGATCGATTCCCTGGCCGGCGAGCTGTCGGGGAACCCGTTCGCCTTCACCAACAGCGCGCTTTGGATGCTGATCGTGCTCGGCTCGATCTGGGCGTTCATGCTCGGCGGAATGAAGCGCGAGCTGGTCCCGGGCCGCTGGCAGCTGATGGTCGAGGGGCTGACCAATTTCGTCGCCTCGATGATCGACACCAGCATCGGCCCCGAGGGGCGTCGCTATCTGCCCTGGGTGTTCACCGTCTTCATCTTCATCCTGTTCGCGAACCTGATGGGAATGATGCCGTTCGGGGTCCTTCCGGGCGTCCATCCCTTCACGGTGACGAGCCAGTTCACGATCACGGGAGTGATGGCGATCATCAGCTTCTCGATCGTGCTGATCGTCGGCTTCTGGCGCCACGGCTTCCACTTCTTCTCGCTTTTCGTACCGCATGGGACGCCCAAGCTGCTGCTGCCGCTCATCTTCCTGATCGAATTGCTGTCCTTCCTGGTCCGCCCGTTCAGCCTCGCGCTGCGGCTGTTCGTGGCGATGATCGCCGGCCATATCCTCGTGAAAGTGTTCGGCAGCTTCGTCGTTTCCGGGCTCAACGCCGAAGGAGTAATGGGGCCGGTCATCGCCGTCCTGAGCTTCGTCTTCATCGCCGGCGTGAGCGCGCTCGAGCTGCTGGTCTGCGCCATCCAGGCCTATGTGTTCGCGCTCTTGACCTCGCTCTACATCAACGACGCGGTCAACCTGCACTAGTTCGCTGTATTTTACGGATCTCGCAAAGGAGCTTAACATGGACTTCGCATCTGCTCAGGTCATCGGCGCCGGTCTCGCGGCGATCGGCGTCGGCGCCGCCGCGGCGGGCGTCGGCAACGTCTTCGGCTCGTTCCTCCAGGGGGCGCTTCGCAATCCGGCCGCGGCCGACAGCCAGCAGGGTCGGTTGTTCATCGGCTTCGCCGCCGCCGAACTGCTCGGCCTGATCGCCTTCGCCGTCGCGATGATCATCCTCTACGCCCGCTAAGAAAAAGGGGGACAGTTTGCTAGCAAACTGTCCCCGTTAGCTCATGCCCCAGATCAACCAGCTCGCCGACGTCCTCTACTCGCAGCTCTTCTGGCTCGCGGTCACCCTGGCGATCATCTATTTCGGGATCGCCAAGGCGATGGTGCCGAAGATCCAGTCGACGGTGGCCGCGCGCGACACCCGGATCACCGAGGATCTCGCCGCGGCCGAAGCGGCGCGACGCGCCGCCGACGCGACCGAGGAAGCTTATCGCGCCCGCATGGACGCGAGCCGGGCCGATGCGCTCAGGGTCACCGCCGCCGCCCGCCAGGAGAGCGCGCGCAATAACGAGGCGCGGCTGCGCGAGTCCGATGCCGCGACCCGCGCCCGTATCGAGGAGGCGGAAGCGCGGCTTCGAAGCCAGGCCCAAGCGGCCGCCGGCGACATCGAGAAGGTCGCGGCCGAAGCCGCGCAGGACATGGTCGCCCGCCTCGCGGGCCTTTCCGTCGAGCCCGAGGAGGCCGCTCGCGCGGTCCAGTCGGTGATGGTCCATGGCTGAGCCTCACACCCCGCCCCCGACCGACGCCGTTCCCGCCGGCGACGAGGAAGAAGGCCACGCCGCCCCCGGCCATACGGAGATGGTCGGCGGCACCGAGGATCATGGCGGCGGCCATGTCGAGCCGACCGCGTTCGGCTTCGACGCCAGCGGCTGGGTCGCGCTCGCGATGCTGGCGGTGTTCGCGCTGATGATCTGGAAGAAGGTGCCGGCCGCGATCGGCAAGGCGCTCGACCGCAAGATCGCCACCATCCGCCAGCAGCTCGACGAAGCGGCCCAGCTTCGCGCCGAGGCCGAGGCGCTGCGCGCCGAATATGAAGCCAAGGCCGCCCAGGCCGAGGCCGAAGCGGGGACGATGATCGAGCGCGCCCGGATCGAGGCCGAGGGCATCGTCCGCCAGGCCGAGAGCGACGCCGCCGCTCTGGTCGAGCGCCGCTCGCGCATGGCCGAGGACAAGATCGCCGCCGCCGAGCGCGCGGCCATCGACCAGGTCCGCGCCCGCGCCGCAAGCGCCGCCGCCGCTGCCGCCGAACGGCTGATCCGCGAACGGCTCGACGCCGGCGCCGACAAGGCGATGGTGGACGCGGCGATCGCGGATCTCGGGCGTACTCGCTAGGCCGCGGCGAGGCGCCAACCGTTTCCTACGGGCGTCAGAAGGACGTTCGGCCGTATTCCTGGCGGTAGAAGGGGTGGGAGGCGCTGAGGCCGCCGTCGACGACGAGCGCCTCGCCGTTGACGTAGGAGCTTTCGTCGGAGGCGAGGAACAAGGCCGCGCGGGCGATCTCTTCGGGGACGCCGTGACGCTTCAGCGGATTGAGGTGGCCGAGCATCTTTTCCTTGCCGCTCGCACGGGCGCCCTCGAAGATCGGGCGGGTCATGCCAGTCTCGATCAGGCCCGGGCAGATGGCGTTGACGCGGATGTTCGCGCCGGCGAGCTGGGTCGCGGCGACCTGGACGAGGCGGATGACTCCGGCCTTCGAGGCGGAATAGGCCGGGCCGCCGGCGCCGGCGCGCAGGCCGGCGACGCTGGCGGTGCAAACGATCGATCCGCCGCCGCGCTCTTTCATCGCCGGCGCGGCATGCTTGATGGCGAGCCACGGGCCGATCAGGTTGACGCGCAATATCTCCTGCCAGTCCTCGACGCTCTGCTCGAAGATCGAGGCGAGTCCGCCTGAAATGCCGGCGTTGGCGAAAAAGATGTCGAGCCCGCCATGCTCGTCGAGCGCGCGCCCGACGAGGCCCTGGACGTCGCTTTCCGTGCCGGCGCAGCAGGCGATGACGCCTTCCGCCGCGCTGAC
This sequence comes from Allosphingosinicella sp., assembly GCA_036386375.1. Taxonomy (GTDB): domain Bacteria; phylum Pseudomonadota; class Alphaproteobacteria; order Sphingomonadales; family Sphingomonadaceae; genus Allosphingosinicella. Next base: position 17,837 of record DASVVV010000095.1, read on the forward strand.
GTCGGCGGCGATGACGTTGGCGCCTTCGCTGCGGAACAAAGCCGCCGCGGCCTTGCCGATGCCGGATGAGGCCCCGGTGACGACGGCTGTCTTGCCTTGAAGTCTCATCCGCTCCCTCCCCTAAACCGGGACAGTATACATTTTCCGCGCGGGACCGGGGCCGCAGCCACCGCGGCTTCCCGAAAAATGTATACCGTCCCCGTTTTCTGTCCCGTTTTCGCTATGAGGATTAGAGCCCGACGCCGATGGTCGAGCCGCCGTCGACGACGATCGCCTGGCCGGTAACGAAGGTCGAGGCGTTGCTGGCGAGGAACACCGCGGCGCCGGCAATTTCCTCGGGCTCGCCGATCCGCTGCAGCGGCGTGTGCGCGGTGACCATCTTCAGCGTCTGCGGGTTCTCCCACAGGGCGCGGGCGAAATCGGTGCGGATCAGCCCGGGGGCGATGCAGTTGACGCGGACCTGATGCGGCCCGAACTCGGCGGCGAGGTTGCGGGCGAGCTGGAAGTCGGCCGCCTTGGAGATGTTGTAGGCGCCGATCACCGGGGAGGCCTTGAGGCCGCCGATCGAACTGACGATGATGATCGAGCCCTCATTGCGGCCGAGCATCTCGGGCGCGACCATCTGGATCAGCCAGTGGTTGGAGACGATGTTGTTGTCGAGGATCTTGCGGAACTGATCGTCGCTGATCCCCGCCATCGGCCCGTAATAGGGGTTGGAGGCGGCGTTGCAGACGAGGATGTCGATCCGGTCCCACTGCCGGCGGGTCTCGTCGACCAGCGCCTGCAGCTCCTCCTTGGACGAAATGTTGGCCGGGACGACCATCGCGCGGGCGTCGCCATGCTTCGCATTGATCGCGGCGGCCGCTTCGGCGCAGGCCTCCGCCTTGCGCGAGGAGACGACCACTTTGGCGCCGTGATCGGCCATCGCCTCGGCGATGGCGCGGCCGATCCCGCGCGAGCTGCCGGTGATGACGGCGACTTTCCCGGTCAGGTCGAACAGGCTCATTTTCCCTCCCTGGGGGGACACGTACTTCTTCGCGAAAAAGTACGTGTCCCCATTTTCAGAAAACGATCACCGACCGGGCGCTGTCGCCGCGCTTCATCCGGTCGAACCCCTCATTGACCCGATCGAGCGGGATCGTCTCGGCGACGATCGTGTCGAGGTCGAGGAGGCCGCGAAGGTAGAAATCGACGAGGCGCGGAATGTCGACCGGAAAGCGGTTGGCGCCCATGAAGGCGCCCTGCAGCTTCTTGCCCGAAAGCAGGTCCATCGCGCCGAGGCCGACCTTCTCGCCCAACGGCATCATGCCGAGGATGGTGGCGGTGCCGCCGCGGCGGAGCGACTTGACGGCGAGCTCGGCCGAGGCGGGACGGCCGACCGCCTCGACCGCATGGTCGACGCCGCCTCTGGTCATTTCGACGATCGCGCCCGCCGCGCCTTCGGCGGTGGGATCGACGACGTCGGTGGCGCCGAGCTTTTGCGCCAGCGCCCGCTTTTCGGGGATCGGGTCGGCGGCGATGATCCGGCCCGCGCCGGCGATCCGGGCGGCGTTGACCGCGGCGAGGCCGACGCCGCCGCAGCCGATCACGGCGACCGTCTCGCCGGGGGTGACCTTGCAGGCGTTGAAGATGGTGCCGGCGCCGGTCGTCACCGCGCACCCGATCACCGCGGCCTTTTCCAGCGGCATTTCCGGAGTGATCGCGACGCAGGCATGTTCGTGGATAAGCATCGCCTCGGCGAAAGCGGAAAGATTCAGCATCTGGGCGATCGGGCTGCCGTCAGCGGCGGTAATCCGCGGCGCGGCGTCACGCGACCGGCGCGTGTCGCCGCCGGGGCAGAGCGCCATCCGGCCCGTGACGCAGAATTCGCAATGGCCGCAGAAAGCGGAGAGGCAGGTGACGACATGGTCGCCCGGCTTCACCGTCCGCACTTCGCTTCCGACCGCCTCGACGATCCCGGCGGCCTCGTGGCCGGGGATACAGGGAAGCGGGTGCGGATAGCTTCCCTCGATGAAATGGAGGTCGGAATGGCACAGACCGCAGGCCGCGGTGCGCACCAGGACCTCGCGCGGCCCGGGCGAGTCGAGGCGCGCCTCCTCGATCGTGAGCGCGGTGCCCGGCTGCCGAAGGATCGCGGCCTTCATGGTTCGCCATTCCAGCGAACGCTGGAATCCCCCCGTTCTTCGCGGCGGCCGCAAGATGCAGTGAGATCCCAGCTTTCGCTGGGATGACCGGTGGCCAATTGAGCCTCGTCCTCAACCCTGCGGAGCATGCTTCGCGTATTCGAGGCGGGCAATGGCACGGGCGTGAACTTCGTCGGGTCCGTCGGCGAGGCGCAAAGTGCGGATTCCGGCATAGCTCTTGGCGAGCTCGAAATCCTGGCTGACGCCGGCGCCGCCATGGGCCTGGATGGCGTCGTCGATGATGCGAAGCGCCATATTTGGCGCATGGACCTTGGCCATCGCGATCTCGGCCGCAGCCGCCTTGTTGCCGGCCTTGTCCATCACGTCGGCGGCCTTCAGGCAGAGCAAGCGCGCGCATTCGATGTCGATCCGGGCGGCGGCGATGCGCTCCTCCCAGACGCTGTGGGCGGAAAGCGGCTTGCCGAACGCGATCCGCGTCTGCAGCCGCGTCACCATCGCCTTCAGCGCTTCCTCCGCGGCGCCGACGGTGCGCATGCAATGGTGGATCCGCCCAGGTCCGAGCCGGCCCTGGGCGATCTCGAACCCCCTGCCCTCCCCCAGCAGCATGTTGGTGGCGGGAATGCGCACGTCGTTGAGCTCGACCTCCATATGGCCGTGCGGCGCGTCGTCATAGCCGAAGACGGTGAGCGCGCGCTCGACCGTGACGCCGGGCGAATCGATCGGCATCAGCACCATCGACTGCTGCTGGTGCCTGGGGCCCTCGGGATCGGTCTTGCCCATGACGATGGCGACCTTGCAGCGCGGGTCGCCCGCGCCGCTCGACCACCATTTGCGGCCGTTAATCACATAATCGTCACCGTCGCGCCTGATCTCGCACTGGATGTTGGTGGCGTCGGAAGAAGCGACCGCCGGCTCGGTCATCAAGAAGGCGGAACGGATGTCGCCGTTCATCAGCGGCCGAAGCCACTCCTCCTTCTGCTCGCGGGTGCCGTAGCGGTGGAGCACCTCCATATTGCCGGTGTCGGGAGCGGAGCAGTTGAAGACTTCCGAGGCCCAGGCGATCCGTCCCATCTCCTCGGCGCACAGTGCATATTCGAGATTGGTGAGCTGCGTGCCCTCGAACTGGAAGCTGTCGTCGACATGCTTCAGCGCCCAGCCGGGCGGCATGAACAGGTTCCATAGCCCGGCTTCGCGCGCCTCGGGCTTGAGTTCCTCGATCACCTCGATCGGCTGCCACCGGTCGCCGGCGTTCAGCTGCTCCTTATAATCCTTGTTGCGCGGGCGAATCCGAGTCTCGATGAACGCGCGCACCCGGTCCCGATAATGGGCCTCGCGTTCCGTAAGGGAAAAGTCCATGCCGCCTCGTTCCCGCTCACTGGCTGGGCGCCCGAGTGCCAGAAACCGGCATCCGGCGCCAGTGCGGGCGCATCAGGCTTGGCGGCGCCGCACGATCGGCTATCGTCGCGCCCTTCCCTCTCCGCGGAGCCGGCCATGCGCTTCCTGACCATCCTTTCCCTGTTCCTCCTGCTCCTCGGGGGCGGTGCCGGATCGAGCGCCCAGACCACAGGGGCGACGGCGATGGCGGCAGGCGAGCTGATCGTCATCCATGCCGGCACTTTGCTCGACCGTCCGGGGCGGGCTGCGCGGCGCAACGCGACCATTTTGGTCCGCGGCGGCAGGATCGAGGCCGTCCAGGACGGGCTCACGCCGCCGCCGCCCGGCGCGCGGCTGATCGACCTGTCCGACCGCTTCGTGCTGCCGGGGCTGATCGACAGCCACGTCCATCTCACCTCCGACCGTGCCGGCGTCGAGGGCCAGCTCGCCGAGATGACCGAGAATGTGCCGCTGCGTGCCTATGAGGCTGCCTGGAACGCGCGCAAGACGCTCGACGCCGGCTTCACCACCGTTCGCAATCTCGGCTCCGAGAACGGCATCACGCTGGACCTTCGCGACGCCATCGCCCGCGGCTGGGCGACGGGGCCGCGCATCGTCGATGCCGGGACGGCCATCTCCGCCAGCACCGGGCACATGGATCCGACGCTCGGCATGCGCGAGGAATTCCACGAGGCGCTGCTCGGCTCCGGCAGCACCTGCGACGGCGCCGACGATTGCCGCCGCGCGGTGCGGCGCCAGATCGCGCGCGGCGCCGACGTCATCAAGTTCGCCAGCACCGGCGGCGTCAACAGCCGCATCGGCCTCGGGCTAGGGGCGCAGATCTTCGAGGACGAGGCGCGGGCGATCGTCGAGACCGCCCATCTCTACGGCAAGCGCGTCGCCGTCCACGCCCACGGCGCCGACGGCATCAACCTCGCCCTTCGCGCCGGCGCCGATTCGATCGAGCACGGCACGCTGATGGACGACGAGAGCATCCGGCTGTTCCGGCAGACGCGCGCTTATTACGTTCCCACCCTCTCGACGGTGAACGGCTATATCGAGCGGCTGCGCAACAATCCGAACGCCTATACCGGCGAGGTGCGGGAGAAGATCGAGTGGCGGATCGGAATCACCGGCCAGGCGCTGAGGCGCGCTTTCCCGGCGGGCGTTCGCATCGCCTTCGGCACGGATGCCGGCGTCTCGATGCACGGCCGCAATGCGGACGAGTTCGCGCTGATGGTCCAACACGGCATGGACCCGATGTCGGCGATCGTCGCGGCCACCGTCAATGCCGCCGACCTCCTGAACCTCGCCGCGGAGATCGGGACTATCGAGCCGGGCAAGTCCGCCGACATCGTCGCTGTCCGAGGCGATCCGCTGGCCGACGTCGGCGTCCTCAGGAACATGAGCTTCGTGATGGCGCGGGGCCGGGTCCACAGACAGGAACCCTGACGCCGCGCGGCCGGAGCTTTGGACGCTCCGGCTGCGCTCAATAGGCGACGAAATGCCCCGCGGTGAGCGCCAGGCCCGGTTCGACGGTGGCGAACAATATCTGTGCCGCGGCGCCGTCGCCGTCCGGATCGTAGAAGATCCGCCCGGTCGGCTGATCGTAGATGATCCGATCGCTCGGATCGGCGGCCGAGCTCCCGACGTGGAAGGTCTCGTTGTTCACGGTTCCAACCTGCGTGAACACCGCCGCCTTCAGGAAGATCCGGTCCACGTCCTCGGGATCGATGTCGATGACGCCGAAATCCTGAATGGCGTCAACATTGTGCGCCTCGTCCAGCGGCGTGTCGAAATAAAAGTGCGCAGTGCCGGAGCCTCCGGCCAGCGTGTCGTTGCCGAAGCCGCCATGAATTACATCGACGACGCCCGACTCGTCGTTACCGCCGCTGATTTGGTCGTCCCCGTCCCCGCCGAACAGCCAGTCGCCGCCCGTGCGGCCGAAGAGCTCGTCATCGCCGGCACCACCATCCAGGCTGTCGTCGCCCTCGTCACCGAAAAGCGAGTCATTGCCGTCGCCGCCGGAGACTCCGTCGTCGCCGGACCCGGCATCGATTCCGTCGTCGCCGGGGCCGCCTTCCAAGACGTCGGCTTCTTCGCCGCCATTGAGCTGGTCATCGCCGGCACCACCCTCGAGGTGGTCGGCCTTGTCTTCACCGGCAAGCTCGTCATTGCCGTCGCCGCCGAACAGTCGGTCGTCGCCAAAGCCGCCTTGCAGCACGTCGTCGCCGGGCCCGCCCTCGATCGTGTCGCCGCCACGACCGCCGAATATCCGGTCGTTGCCGCCTTCGCCGCGCAGCAGATTGCCGGCACCGTTGCCGAGGATGAGATTCGAGGCGCCGTTGCCGGTGCCGCCGATCGCAGCAGTGCCGGTGAGCGTCAGATTCTCGAAAGCCGCGCGCAGCTCATGGCTGATCGAGCTGAGCACCGTGTCCCTGCCCTCGCCGAAGCGCTCGATCGGGTCATCGCCGACATCGTTGACGACATAGGTGTCGTTGCCCGTGCCGCCATACATGTCGTCGCCGCCGGCGCCGCCGTCGAGCCGGTCATGGCCCTCGCCGCCGATCAGCTTGTCCGCGCCCGCTCCGCCCTGCAGGGCGTCGGCGCCGCCCTCGCCGTCGAGCACATTGCGTCCTGCATTGCCGACGACGATGTTGCCGCGCCCGTTGCCGCTTCCGTCGATGTCCGCCGTCCCGGTCAGCGTCAGGCGGTAAAGAAAGGCCGGAAGCGAAAAGCTAGTCGAGGAAATGACGTGGTCGAGGAGCGACGACCCGTCCTCGCGGACGCGGTCGCGGATGTTGTCGACCCGATAAGTGTCGTCTCCGGCCCCGCCTTCCATGACGTCGGCGCCTTCGCCGCCGTCGAGCAAGTCGCCGCCACCCAGCCCGAACAGCCGATCGTCGCCGCCGAGACCGTTGATCGTGTCCGCCGCGTCCGTCCCGGTGAGCGTTTCGCCCTTATCGGTCCCGTTGATCAGCGCCACAAAAGCTCTCCCACTATCCGGCCCGGCGTCTTAGCATGAAAGGGGCCGTGCCATCGATGCAACTTTTTGAATGGTTTAGCGATCAAACCGCGCGGGCGTGGGCGGCGAAGCGCGCCGCTAGTAGACGAAGAAATAGGCCTCGGTGAGCTCCAGTCCGGCACCAACGATGGCGAACAGCACCTGATCCTCGGGGCCCGTGCCGTCGGCATCGTAGAAAATGCGGCCGGTCGCCTGATCGTAGATGATGCGATCCTCCGCATCGGCCGCGGACGTCCCTTCCCTGAAGGTGTCGCCATCGACCGTCTCCAGCTCGGTGAAGATGCTTCGGCTGAGGGCAATCCTGTCGGTGCGGAAAACCTCGTCATCCGGGACCAGGTCGAAGCCGCTGATCGTGTCGACATTGTTCGCCTCGTCGAGCGGCGTATCGAAATAATAGTATGATTTGCCGGTGCCGCTCACCAGATGGTCGTTGCCGAACCCGCCATAGACGCTATCCGTCGTGTACTCGGTGGGGGTGTCGCCCGACTGAATCTCGTCGTCGCCGTCGCCGCCGTAGAGAAAGTCGGCCCCCGAGCCGCCATCGAGATAGTCGTCGCCATTTCCCCCGTATAGCCGGTCGAGTTTGTCGCCGCCGTCGAGCTGGTCGTTGCCTTCGCCGCCGTAAAGCTTGTCAGTCCCGCTGTCACCGGTCAGCGTGTCGTCGCCCAACGCGCCCTCCAGCGTGTCGCCGCCGTCGGCACCATTGATCTTGTCGTTTCCGGCACCCCCGTTGAGCAGATCGCTGCTCTCGCCGCCGTCGAGATCGTCGTTGCCGCCGCCGCCGCGCAAAACGTCGGCGCCGTCGAAGCCGCGCAGCACGTTCGCCGAGCCGTTGCCGATGATCGTGTTCCTGAGCTCGTTGCCCCTGCCGTCGATCGCAGCATCGCCCTCGAGGATGAGCGTCTCGATGTTGGCCCCGAGCCTGAACGTGGCGATGCTCCTTACCACGTCCGCCCCGCCGCCCGAGCCGACAGTCTCGACCGCGCGGTCGTCCGTCCGATCGACGAAATAGGTGTCGTCGCCGAGGCCGCCGATCATCACGTCGGCCCCGGCCCGCCCGTTGAGGACATTGGCCCCTTCAGTCCCGATGAGCCGGTTGGCGAGCTCGTTGCCCGTGCCGTTCAGGTCGCCTGTTCCGGCGAGGTTGAGTTCCTCGATGCCGGCGCCGAGGGTGAAGCTGACCGAGCTGTTCACCCGGTCGCGGCCGCCGCCTGCAGCGTCCTCGGCCGCGACGTCTCCCCGGCTGTCGACGAAATAGATGTCGTTGCCGAGGCCGCCGTCCATCACATCGGCGCTCGCCCCGCCGTCGAGGATGTCATTGCCGCCCTCGCCGAACAGACGGTTGTTGCCGCTGTTGCCGACGACCCGGTTGGAGGCGCCGTTGCCGGAGCCCGATATGTCGTCATTGCCGATCAGCGTCAGATGCTCGAAGCCGGCTCGAAGCGAATAGCTGACCGAGCTGCGCACCAGGTCGGTGCCTTCGCCGGCCCGCTCCCGAACGAAATCGCCCGCATTGTCGATCACATAGGTGTCGCTGCCCAAACCGCCGGTCATATCGTCGGCGCCGATGCCGCCGTCGAGGAAATCGCCACCCCCGCGCCCGATCAGGCGGTCGTCGCCGCCGAGACCGTTGATCGTGTCCGGCCCCTCCGTTCCGGTGAGCGTTTCGCCGTTATCGGTCCCGTTGAGCAACGCCACTAAGCACCTCCCGTCTCGGAAGCGCGATCCTACCATGAGGGAGCCGGGGGGTCGATTCAGACTTTTGAACGGGTTAGGACAGACCGGTCTTGCCCGCTCGGCGGCCCGCTGCAGCGCGTCAAGTCCAAGGCTGCGCGGGGGCCGCCAGTGGCGGCCTGAGCCGCGGTCGGCGCCGGATCGGTCAGCGGGTCGTGTTTTCCTGCCCTTCGACGCGTTCGGCCTCGCGGCGGTTGGACTCGTCGATGGAGCGATCGGCTGCAGCCCGCGCGGCCTTGCTCGTCTCGCGATAGCTCTCATCCGCGCGCGCCGCCGAAGCGGCGTTATCCGCTTTGTCCTTGCTTGCAGCTTCTTCGGGCGAGAGCGACGCAGGCTCGGCTTCGCGTCGCTGACAGCCCGCAAGCAGGAGGAGCGTGACGAGACAGGCTTCAAGGGCGCGCCGCCCCCGAGCGCTCGCGATCATGGCCGGCTCTGCGCTTCTGGCGTCGACACGAGACATTTGTTCAGTCGCTCCGAACGGAACAGGATTGCGCGCGGTCTTGCCGGTATGGACCTGACGCCTGCCATTTGCCAGCCGCGATATTTTCGCCGATCGAGGTTGGACTTGCCGCGCAGCACGTCGCTTGCCCGGCGCGTGCTTATGGGTTCATGGCTTCGCCCTGCAACCGATGAGCGAGAGATTGTGCGATGAGCTTCCAACTCGACCGCCGCCAGTTCCTGATGGGCTCCGCCGCCACCGGCGCGCTCGCGCTTGCCGGCTGCGCCGGCATGGCGCCGCGCTCGGATACCGCAGCCGCGAGGGCGCTCTACGACAGCATCTTCGAAGGGATGCTCCGCGCCTCGCCCGAGACGGCGACCGGGCTCGGCCTCGACACGGGCGAGCGGGCCTATCTCAAGAGCCGGCTCAGCGACGCCTCGCCCGGGGGGAAGATGGGTCCGTATCGGCCGCTGCTCGACCATCTGCCGCAGCTTCGACAGGTGGACCGCGGGGAACTCGCGCCGCGCGAGCGGGCATGGCTCGACACCGTCCTGTGGCTGGGCGAGCGGATGAGCGAGGCCGCGACCTTCGATTATGGCGGCATCGGCGGCTACAATTACCCGATTCCGTATGTGCTGTCGCAGCTGACGGGCGCTTATCAAAACATTCCGGATTTCCTGGACAGCCAGCACAAGATCGACACCCGCGAGGATGCCGACGCCTATGTCGCGAGGCTGGGCGAGTTCGCCCGCCAGGTCGATCAGGAAGTTGATCGCGCCCGCGCCGACGCCGCCCGCGGCGTCGTTCCGCCCACCTACATCCTCGACAAGGCGCTGACCCAGACCCACTCGCTGCGCGGCGAGCGCGGGCAGGAAGCGGGGCTGGTCAGATCGTTGGTGCGCCGCACGCGCGAGAAGAACATTCCCGGCGAATGGGGGACTGAGGCCGCCGCGGTCGTCGACGGCCGGCTCGCCTCCGCGCTGGACCGGCAGATCGCCACGCTGGAGGATCTGCGCCGCGGCGCCGGCACCAGCCCGGCGGCCGGCCGCCTCCCAGACGGCGAGCGCTTCTACAATCTGTGCCTTCGCTTCCACACCAGCACCAGCCTGTCGCCGGACGAGGCGCACCAGATCGGGCTGAGGCAAGTGGCGGAGCTCACCGCCGAAGCCGATCCGCTGCTTCGGCGCGAGGGCCTCACCCGCGGGACCGTCGGCGCCCGGCTGACCGAGCTCGGGCGGCAGGAGCGCTTCCTCTATCCCAACACCGACACCGGCCGCTCGCAGCTGCTCGCCGACCTCAACGGTCAGATGGACGCGGTGAAGGCGCGGATGCCGGAATATTTCAACACCATCCCGCGCTCGCCGATGGAGGTGAAGCGGGTGCCGCCGGCGATCGAGCTCGGCGCGCCGAGGGGCTATGCGCAGGGACCCAGCCTCGACGGCTCGCGACCCGGGGCTTATTACATCAACCTCGTCGATACGCGCATCTGGCCGCGCTGGGCGCTGCCGACGCTCACTTATCATGAGAGCGTCCCCGGCCACCTCTGGCAGGGGTCGATCGTGCTCGAAAACCAGTCGGTGCCGCTGCTCCACCGCAATATCGGCATCCCCGCTTATGGCGAGGGCTGGGGGCTTTATTCCGAGCAGCTGGCCGACGAGATCGGAATGTACGCCGACTTCCCGACCGGGCGGATCGGCATGCTGCAGAGCTTCCTCTACCGGGCGGCGCGGATCGTCCTCGACACGGGCCTCCACGCCAAGGGCTGGAGCCGGGAGCAGGCGATCGCCTATTTCACCGAGCAGGTCGGCCTCGATCCGATCTCGGCGACCAGCGAGGTCGAGCGCTACATCGTCTGGCCCGGCCAGGCGTGCAGTTACAAGATCGGCCATAACGAGATCGTCCGGCTGCGCGATCAGGCGCGAACGCAGCTCGGGCACCGCTTCGACGTCAAGTCGTTCCACGACGCCGTGCTTCTGAACGGGGATATGCCGCTCGAAGTGCTGGCGACCGTCGTGGCCGACTGGACTCGCGCGCAGGCGGGATGATCCGAGGTCCGGCGGCCGCAGTTTGCGCGACCCGCCAGGGGTGTTAGGATGCGGTTCCGGTGGGCGGGGAGAGAAGATGCTGAAGCGAACCATGACATTCCTTGCCCTCGCGCTGGCCTCAACGCCGGCCGGGGCCGTTCCCGCCGATGTCGCCGCCGCGGTTGCCGCGCCCGGCCGCCCGGCCGAAGCGGTCGCGCTCGACGCGGTGCGGCGCCCGGCCGAGGTGCTGCGCTGGCTCGGGCTCGAGCGCGGCGACCGGGTGCTCGATTACTTCGCCGGCAGTGGCTATTACACGGAGATCATCGCGCGCGCCGTCGGCCCGCAAGGCCTGGTGATCGGGTGGAACTCGCCGAGCTTCGCCGCCAACGACCGCATCCGTCCCGCCATCGCCGCCATCCACGAACGATCGCCCAACGCGGTCTTCGTGGCGACGCCGGTGACGGCGCTCTCCTTTCCGCCCGAGAGCTTCGACCTGGTGCTGCTCCACCTAGTCTATCACGACGCTTATTGGGAGAGCGCGCAATATAATGTCCCGCGCATCGACCCGGCGATCGTCACCCGCGCCTTGTTCGAGGCGACCCGCCCTGGCGGCGTCGTCGGCGTGATCGACCATGTCGCCCCGCCCGGCGGCGACACCCGCGCCGTGGTCGAGGCGACCCACCGCATCGACCCGGCGGTGATCCGCGCGGATTTCGAGCGCGCCGGCTTCGTCTTCGACGGCGAGAGCGACATGCTGCGCAACCGCGAGGACGATTACAGCAAGAACGTCTTCGACCCGTCGATCCGCGGCCGCACCGACCGAATCGTCTATCGCTTCCGAAGGCCAGCGCGCCGGTGATCGCGGTCCTGCTCGCTCTTGCCTTCGCCGAGCCGGCGGCCGTCGCCGACCTCGGCTGGATGGGCGGGCGGTGGGAGACCGTTTCGGGCGAACGCTCGACCGAGGAGAGCTGGCCGGCGCCGCGCGGCGGCATGATGCCGGGCTTCAATAGCGAGACTCTGGTGGCGACGATCTCCGCGATCGACGGCGGCAACGCGACCAGCCGGACCTACCGCCGACGCCCCTGACGGGAGGGAAGATGGCCGAGAGCAAGACCAAGCCGACCGGAGCGAGCGTCGACGCGTTCCTCGAAGCCGTCCCGGACCCGGAGCGGCGCGCCGACGCCGTAAAGCTGCGCGAGATGATGGAGCGGCTGTCGCGCGAGCGACCCTATATGTACGGCCCGACCATCGTCGGCTTCGGCAGCTACCGCTACCAATATGAGAGCGGGCGCGAGGGCGAGGCGCCGCGGATCGGCTTCTCGCCGCGCGCCAAAGAGCAAGTCCTCTACCTGAGCGACAACTACCCCCGCCACCAGGCGCTGATGGACCGCCTCGGCAAGCACAGGACCGGCAAATCCTGCCTCTACATCAGGCGGCTGAGCGACGTGGATGGGGAGGTGCTCGAGCAGCTGATCGTCGAATCGCTCGCTTACATGCGGCAAAAATATCCGGAGGCCGCCTGAGGTTCAGGCGGCCCTTCGGGCGGCGTTCAGCGAGTCGGCCGCATAGACGATCAGCGCGGTCCAGATGAGCGCGAATGTGATCATATGCGCGCCTGTCAGCGGTTCGCCGTAGAGGAGGATCGCGAGCAGGAACTGGATGGTCGGCGCCGTATATTGGAGCAGGCCCATCGTCGAATAATTGAGCCGCTTGGCGGCCGCGGCGAACATCAGCAGCGGGGCGGCGGTGACGACTCCGCTCACCACGAGCAGGACATCGAGGCCGGCGTCCCGCCCGAAGCCGTGGGCGCCGAAGACCGCGACATAAAACAAGGCAAGCGGCGCCAGCATCGCCGTCTCGCCGAACAGGCCGGTGAGCGGGTCGACCGGCGCCATCTTGCGAAGCAGGCCGTAGACCGAGAAGCTGAAAGCCAAGACGAGCACGATCCACGGGAGGCCGCCCTGCCCGAGCGCGAGCACGGCCACGCCGGCGGCAGCGAAGCCGACCGCGATCTTCTGCGGCAGGCGAAGCTTCTCGCGCAGGACGACGACGCCGAGCAGAACGTTGACGAGCGGGGTGACGAAATAAGCGAGGCTCGTCTGAAGCACGAAGCCGGCATTGACCGCCCAGATGTAGACCAGCCAGTTGACCGCGATCAGCAGCGCCGTCAGCGCCAGCACCGCCATCGTCCGAGGCGCCCGCACCAGGGCCGCGACCGGCGCCCAGCGACGGGTGACGGCGATCAGGCCGGCGAGCAGCACCACCGACCAGAGGATGCGGTTGGCGAGGATCTCCGGCGCGGCGACCGCGCCGACGGCCTTCATATAGATCGGCAGGAACCCCCAGCTGAAATAGGCGCCCAGCCCGAGCAGGACGCCCGCCGTCGCCTCGCTGAAGCGGGGGACGCTGAGCCTTGGCGGCGCGGCGGCGGTCCGGGCGGTCATCACAAGCTCCTCAGCCGGCGAGGCGCAGCTGCGCCCATTCGAGCAGGTCTGCGCTCGTGACGACGCGGGCGAACTCGGTGTGAAGGGTCGCGAGATTGGCGCGATGGATCGTGTCGGCGTCGATCCAGCGGCCGTCATGACCGGCCTGGTCCCAGGTGTGGCAGGCGTCGGCGGCGACGATCGCCTCAAAGCCGAGGTTGGCGGCCATCCTGGTCGTGGTCGAGACGCACATGTCGGTGGCGATGCCGAACAGGACGAGCTGGCTGATGCCGACGCGGCGCAGCCAGGGTTCGAGATCGGTGCCGATGAAGGCGCTGTTGACGGTCTTCGGCACGATGAGCTCGCCGGCGAGCGGCTCGAAGCCGGCCTTGAAGTTGTTGCCGCTGTGGCCCGGCGCAAGCGGCGATCCGGCGGTGCGGCTGTCGTGGCGGGTGTGGATCAGAGGTCGACCGGTAGCGCGCCAGGCCGCGATCAGCGCCCGGCCATTCGCCTCCATCGCCGGATTGTTGCGGCGGCCCCAGCTCGGCTGGTCAAAGCCCTGCTGGACGTCGATGGCGACCAGAGCGGCATTGGGACGGATTTGCATCGGGCGGACCTTCCATTGAGCGTCGGCGGCACCAATGCTCCCGGGCGCGGTTGCGCACCATTCGGAAATTCCGCGCCTTATCTGGGGATTTTTACGCAGGCCCTTCGATCGCCGCCCGATCGCGCTCGACGATGTCGACGATCGTGTCCATCACCGCCCGGACCGCGGGCGCGCGGCGAACGTCGGCATGGACCACCATCCACAGCTCGCGGCGCAGATCGGCCCCGCCGCGGGCGATGCAGACCAGTTCGGGCGCGAGCTCGGCCATGTACCAGGAGAGGATGGCGACGCCGATGCCGGCGCGGACGGCCGTGAAAAGGCCGCTGATGTCGTTCGAGCGGATCGATAGCGGCCGCCCGGCGGCGTAGCGACGCATCCATTGCTGCGGCGGCGTATGCTCGAGGCTTTCGTCATGGCCGAGCAGGGTCCAGTCCGCCTCCGACACGCGCTCGACATAATCGCGCCGGCCGAACAGGCCGTAGCCGAAGTCCGGCAGGCGGCGGACGATCATCGACGCGCCTTCGGGGCGGCCGATGCGCAAGGCGAGATCCGCCTCGCGCCGGGTGAGGTTCGCGATCCGCATCTCGCCGGCCAGCTCGAGCTCGATGCCCGGATGCCGCTCGCGCAGCAGGCCGAGCCGGGGCATCAGGAAGAGCGCCGCGAAGGCCGGAGGGGCGCTGACCCGCACCGCCCCCGTCAGCGCGCCGCTGCGGCCGCGGGCGAAGGAGCCGAGCGCGTAAATCTCCGCTTCGAGCCGTTCCACCCGCTCGGCCATCGCCTCGCCGTCAGCGGTGAGCGCCCAGCCGCGCGGCAGCCGGTCGAACAGCCGCACGCCGAGGCTGTGCTCCAGCCCCGACGCCCGCCGGGCCACGGTCGAATGATCGACCTTCAGCCGCCGCGCCGCGGCGGAGAGGCTGCCGGTGCGCGCCAGCTCGGCGAAGTAGCGCAGATCGTCCCAATCGAGGCCGAGCCCGTGCGGCGGGCCGTCGGCAATGTCCTTCAGCATCGATGCGCTTGTTCCGCAGCGGAAGGTACGTGGCAAGCCCTGTGCTCGCCCATGCGATCGTCGGGCCGGTCTATTCTATGCGTGCGGCCTAGCCGGGCGGCGGCTGAGCGCTGCTCCACTGGACGGGCGCGACCAGATCCGGCTGACCGTAAGCGACGAGACGGCCGTTCGACCGCTCCAGCCACTGCTCCCAAAAGCGCCTCAACGCCCCCAGCGAGCCCGTGTCACGTGTGGCTCCCCGCGTGCTTTCCGGCGCGAGCAGACCGGCGCCGACGACGACGATCGCCGCCCCGTTGAAGTCGCCGAACAAGTCCTGGCTCTCGGCCTTCGCCATCTCCGCCGCGGCGTCGACCGGGCGGATCGCGCGATTTTGATAGAAGGAGGTGATGGAGGAATGTTCGAGCAGGTCCGAGACCAGGAGCACCATCTTGTCGCGGCCGGGCGCGGCGCGGACGGCTTCCGACAACTGGCTGAGGCTCGCCATGATTTCCGAATTGGTGAAGGTGGAGGCTTCGGCGCTCATCGCCCCTGCCAGCGCCGCACGCGCATGCGCTCCCGCGATCTCCCGCTGCCGATCGAGACAGGCATCGAGCGCCTCGAGCCGACGGACGGAAAGGCTCGGGCGGCGGTCTTCCGCGACCTGCGCCTGCAGCGTTCCGGTCTCCACGATGGTCGTATAATGGCCGCGGCTGAAGGCCGAGAAGGTGGACACGGTGAATTGCGTCCCCGGACCCATCAAACCGACGAAGCTGCCGCGCACCTTGTCGCGGAGCCGATCGTCCAGGCCCGTCGTCTGGTCCACCAGCGCGAACAGCGCTCGCGACGGCGCGGGGGGATCGATGCCGATGCCGGATTCCGCATAGCAGTCGGGTATGGGCGTTTGCGCCAGTGCGGAATCGTTGCCCGGCTCGTCGGTCTGCGCGTCCCCCGACGCGGCTTGCTCCCCATTGCAACCGCCCGTCGACACGAGCGCAACGGCGAGCAGGAGCGCCCCAGCGATGGCTGCCCTCATTGGCGCGGCGAATCCTGAACGGGCGAGCCGTCGCTGCGCGGAGGTGCCAGGCTGGGCTGCGGCGCAGGACCGTCCATCCCGGGCGGCGGGCGCGAGCCATTCGTGACGGGCGACGCGACTGCCTCCCCTTCCAGATCCGTCGGATCCTGCAGGTCGGTCGAGCCCCGCCTGCGCTGGTCGCGGATGAACTCGAGGAAGTTGCGCTCGCGCCCGTCGGCGAGGGTCCAGTCGATGTCGTGCGGCAACCGCCTTTCCATCAGCCGGTGGAGCGTCGCAAGCCGAAGGTCAGCAATGCTCATCCTGCGCCTGATCGGGGCGAAATAGCTGTCGTAATCGGCACGGCCGCCGGTCGCGGCATAGGCTTCCTTGCTTTGCTTGCCCGCGAAGCCGTACCAATAGCCGACGCCGACGCCGACCAGCTGCGTGACGACGAATATCACCGAAAGGATGGCGAAGCTCGCAAGAGCAGCGTTCTCCAGTGCCGCGGCGATGGCGGCGCGATTGCCGGTCCCCGCCGTGCCCGGGAGGATTTGGGTCGAAAGGACGTTGCTGCTGTGCAAAGTCTCGATGCGCAGGATCACCGACGCGACGGCGATGATCACGACGAGGACCCCGGCGAGCCATACCCAGGCATAGCTGCCCAGATCGTCCGGCCGCGTGATCACGCGGTTCGCGCACTGGACGTGGCACGGCAGGTCCTCATCGACAGACTGGTCCTGGCCGAGCGATACGATCTGGGAGGAGAACACCTTCGGCTTGCCGTCGGCCGTATCGGTCTGAATCGTGCTCGCCTGGAACTGCTGAAAGCAGCTTCGCAACAGTCGCGTGCGGTAAAGCTGATGGCCGGCCGCGTGCGTCACCCAAAGCAAGATCGCGGCGATGACGATGACGATCGCGGCCGTCAGCAGCATGCGCTGATTTTCGGTGCTTTCAAGCGCCATCCAGGTGCCGAGCAGGTAGGAGAAGCCCAGTCCCTCGAGGACGACGAGGAGGGCAAGGAGAACCAGGATCCCCGCTGGTATGGGCTTGCGGCCGTGATCGTAGGCTTTGCGCATATATTCAAGATTGCGGTCGAAGTCGGCCTTCGGGAGCGCCGTCACATGCCGCGCGTAGTCGTGACAAAGGGACGCCTCGACATTGAGCCATCCGCCGCGGCGAGTCTCCGAATAATCCCGTGAAAAGCGAGAAAGCTTACCTATGAAGGGAAAGCGATAGGTAAGGTCAGTCAGGATGAAGGAATCGTGACGGATATAGACGGCAGCCGCTACAGCCGCAGCCAACAGAACCCAAAGCCACGTCGCCGAGGCGGAGAAAAGATAATTCAAAATGTCGGTCATGTGCCCCCCGGAACACGATCCATGCGAGTCGTCGCAAACTTCGTTATTTATCAGGAGTGTTGATATGAGTCGAGTCGGGGAGAAGTATCTTCGACTATATTGCTAGTGGTGAACGACCTTACTCCATTATGGATAGAACTCTATCCGAAGCGGAGATACCGCCCTGATTCGGTGAGGGTGCGGTCGCGCAAGCCGTTCACCTCGGCTTCAGCATTCAGCGGTGAGATGAAGGCGTTCCGCGATAAAAAGAGCTTGCACGATGCTACGTTTGTGGCATGCTACACCAGTAGCAGGTGAGGACCATGATCGATTCTCTTCCCCGTCGCGAACGCGAAATCTTCGAGATCCTGTGCAGCGCCGGCGAGGCCACGGCCGCCGACGTGCGCTCGTCCATGGCCGATCCGCCCAGCTATTCCGCGGTCCGGACGCTCCTGGCCCGGCTTGAGGCGCGCGGACTGGTGCGCCACCGCTCGGTCGAGCAGGCGTACGTCTATAAGAGCGTACCGCAGCCGGCGAAGGTGCGCGAATCGGCCCTGAAGCAGATGGTGAAGACCTTCTTCGACGGGTCGGCGGCGAGCGCGGCAACGGCGCTGCTGGGCCTTACCCAGAGCCTGTCGCCGGACGAAGCGGCGGCGCTCAAGCGCGCCATCGACGAAGCGAAGGGGAGAGGCGAATGAGCGTCGACTTCTTCATCGAGATGAGTTGGAAATCGGCGCTGATCGCCGGCGCGGCCCTTGCGCTCGCTTCGGCGCTCCGGTCCCGCTCCGCGGCCGACCGGGCGACCGTGCTTCGTGTCGGCGTGGCCGCCTTGCTGCTGCTGCCCGCGGTGTCGCTGTGGCTTCCGGCGCTCCAGGTGGAATGGTGGGACGCGCCCGCCGCCGCCCCGGTCGCCGCCGCGGCCGTGGCGCCGATCCCCGAATCGGCCTTCGCCGCGCCGCTGCCGACGCTGTCGTCGCCCGAGACGACGATCTGGGACGATCCGACGCCGCTCGTCATGATCGCCTATCTGGCCGGCCTGCTGATGGCGATGGGACGGCTCATTGCAGGCATGGTGACGCTGCACCGCTGGACCGCGGCGGCGCGCGAGACGGACTGCCCTGAGTGGCGCGCGGCGCTCGAGCGCGCCCGCTGGAGCGCCCCCAGTGGCGAGCGGCTGGGGCTGCTCGTCGCCGACGAAGTCCCCTCCCCGTTGAGCTGGGGGTGGCGCAACCCCGTCATCCTGATCGACCCGGACACGGTCGACCAGCCGGAAGATGCCGACGCCATCCTCGCCCATGAAGTCGCGCACATCGCCCGGCGGGACTGGCCGGTGCTAATGCTCTCGCGGCTCGCCGGGGCGCTGTTCTGGTTCAACCCGCTGGTGTGGAAGCTTGAGCGCGAGGTCGTCCAGCAGGCCGAGGAAGCGGCCGACTGCGAGGCGCTCGATTGCGTCGAGCCTTCCCGCTACGCCGAGACTTTGCTGAGCTGGGCCAGCGCCAACGGCATGCTTCCGGCCAACAGCATCGCACCTTCCGACGGCGCGCTGGCGCGGCGGATCCGCGCGGTGCTCGACGGACGCCTCCGCCGCCGGCCCGGCGGCTCACCCTGGACGGCGATGGCGATCCTTGCCTGCATCGGCATCGCCGCTCCGGTGTCGGCGCTCCAGCTGGTCGAGGCGCGGCCGGCGCCCCCGCCGATCGCGCTCGTCCCCGCCGCCACGGCGGCCCCTGCCCCCGGGGCGACCGCCGCCCCTCCGGCAGCGCCGGCGGCTGCGGCCCCCGCGACTCTTAACCAGGGCGCGCCGACCGCGATCACGGTTACGGCCAAGGGGCTGTCGCCCAAAGCGGCGCCCGCCGAACCCGCACCGGCCGCAGCCCCCACCCCTGCACCCGTCGCGGCGGCCGCACCCGCCGCCGCGGCCGCGCATGTCCAGCTTGCCTCGCTTCAGCGGCCCGCGGTGAGGGTGCGCGTGCTGGTTCCGGTCGAATCGCTGGTGGCGATGCGGATCCACGGCGTCGACGCCGGCTATATCGCTGATCTCGCCGCGATCGGCCCCGCTTATGCGCGGCTCAGCCCGGAAGAGATGATCGGCATGCGCATCCAGGGCGTCACCGCCCGCTACATTCGCGACATGCTCGGCCTCGGCTACCGCCATCTCAGCCCGGAGCAGCTGACGGCGATGCGAATCCACGGCGTCACCGCCAGCCAGGGGCGGCGGGCGATCGACAAGGAGGGACGTCTCCCTTCGGCCGAACGGCTGGTCGAGATGACCATTCACGGCGAACTCTAGGAGAGGTGCGATGAAAAGCAGGCCGATCCTCGCGGCGGTTGCGGCCTTCGCCGCCGCCCTCGGCACCGCCGCTTTGTCGCAAGCGGGCGCCCCCGCCGAACGCGCCGCCGCCGGCACGCTTCCGGTGACCTGGGAGATCACGCCGTCGGACGATGCCGGCGAGGTCCAGCTCAGCCTGCGCCACCGCACCCGCAACAGCGACAGCCACAATTCCCAGGATTATCCAATTGCCGAGCTCGAGGGTTTCGCGCCCGGCCGCGACGGTCCGGTGCGGTTCCGGATGGCGCGCGAGGCGGGGACGCTCGACTGCCAGGGCGAGATGCGCGCCGAGCGCGGCTCCGGCCGTTGCACTTTCTACGCCGACGCCGCCTTCGCGGCGATGCTGGAGCGGCGCGGCATCGGCCGGCCCGACCTTCGCGAGCAATATCAGCTCGCGCTGCAGGATGTCGGCACGCCGCTCATCGAGGAACTGGAGCGGCAGGGCTACAGCCGGCCCGAAGTGGACGAACTGGTCGCGCTCGGCATTCATGGCGCCGATGTCGCCTATCTGCGCGCGCTCGACGCCGCGGGCTATCGCGTCGGCCGGGCCGAACAACTGGTCGCAATGCGCATCCACGGCGTCACGCCCGATTATATCGCCGGCCTGCGCAGCCTTGGCGGCGGCTTTTCAAGGCCGACCGCCGAGCAGCTGGTGGCGATGCGGATCCACGGCGTCACGCTCGACTATCTCCGCGAGATGGGCCGGCTGGGTTACACCGCCTTCAATCCCGACGAGGTCGTGGCGATGCGCATCCACGGTGTCCGGCCGGAGCTGGTGCGCGAGCTCGCCGCCCTCGGCTATGAGGGAATCAGGGCCGAACAGCTGACGCAGATGGCGATCCACGGCGTCACGCCCGACTTCGTGCGCGGCATGGCGGAGGTCGGCTACCGCAACCTCAGCGTCGACCAGCTCGTGCAGATGAAGATCCACGGCGTCACGCCCGAAGACGCGCGGCGAGCCAACGGCCTCGGCCGGCGCATGTAGCTTTCGCCAAGGAGCAGGTGATGAGCATCGAATTCTTCACGGACATGGCCTGGAAATCGGCGCTGATCAGCGGGGCGGCGCTCGGCCTCGCCTTTGCGCTGCGCTCGCGCTCGCCGGCCGACCGGGCGCTGGTGTTGAGGCTCGGTATCGCCATGCTGCTGCTCCTGCCGCCGATCGCGGTCGCGCTGCCGGCGCTCGAGATCGTCGCCTTCGCCGCGCCCGCGGCGCAGGCCCCGCTGCCTTACGCGCTGCCGCCTGAGGTCCAGCTCACCGCCCTCGCCGGACCGGCGGCAGCCACGGCGCCGACCATCTGGGACGATCCAACGCCGCTCGTGCTGATCGCTTATCTGAGCGGCCTGGCGCTGGCGCTGGGGCGGCTGCTCGACGGGCTGGCGACGCTGCACCGCTGGACCCGGCGCGCGCATGCGGTGACCTGCCCCGAGTGGCTGGCCGCGTTCGAAGGCGTGCGCTGGGTCGTGCCCAATGCCGAGGCAGTGCGGCTCCTGGTTTCGGAGGAGGTCGCCTCACCACTGAGCTGGGGGTGGCGGCGCCCGGTGATCCTGATCGACACCGACACGCTCGGCGCGCCCGACGATGCCGAGGCGATCCTCGCCCATGAGGTGGCCCACATTGCGCGCCGCGACTGGCCGGCGCTGATACTCTCTCAAGCGGCGGCGGCCTTGTTCTGGTTCAACCCGCTCGTGTGGAAGCTCGAGCGCGAGGCAGTCCAGCAGGCCGAGGAAGCCGCCGACATCGCCGCGGCGGAGCGGGTCGAGCCGGCGCGCTATGCCGAAACCTTGCTGAGCTGGGCGCAGTTCAACCACGCGGTGCCGGCCAACAGCATAGCGCCGGGCGCGAGCGCGCTCGGGCGGCGGATCAGGGCGGTGCTCGACCGCCGCTCGCGCGAACGGCCTACCGGCTCGGCCTGGACGGCCCTGGCGATGCTGCTGTGCGTCGGCATCGCCGCACCGGTCGCCGCCGCGCGGCTGGTGGCAGCCGAGCCCCCGCAGGCGCCCGACCCGCCTGCCGTGCCCGTTGCGCCCGAGGCGCCGCCCGCCCCGGCCGCTCCGCAGGCGCCCGAGGCTCCGGTCCCGCCCGAGGCTGCGGAGGCGATCACGATCAGCGTTCCCCACCTCGCCGAGGTCGAGCGGATCAGGCGCGAGGCGCTGGCGGCGGTGACCCCCCACATCCCGACGATCGTCGCCAACGCCACCGCCGGCGTCCACCCCGAAGCGATGCGCGACGCGCTGCGCCAGGCCGAGGCCGAGATGCGGCGCATGCCCCACCTCGACGGCGCCCATATCGAGGCGGCGATGCGCGAGGCGGCGCGGGCGCGTTCGCGAGCGCTGGCCTTCTCACAGCGGGAGGTCCGCCTCGCCATGCGCGAAGCCGAGCGCGCGTCCCAAGCCGCCCATGCGTCGATGCTCCGGGGCGCGGAAGGGATGATGCGCGGTGCCGACGGCATGGAGCGCGGCGCCCGCAACATGGCGGCCGAGGCGGAGCGGCTTCAGGACCGCGACTATCGCGAGCGGCAGATCGCCCGCGCCCGCGCCCGCGGCGAGACCGTGACGCACGAAGAGCTGCTCGAGGCGGCCGAAGGCCTGCGCGAAGGGGCCGAGGGCATGCGCGAAGGGGCCCGGGACATGCGCGAGGCGGCCCGAGACATGCGCGAGCAACAGGACTGAGCCCGACGCCGCCGGACTGCATGTTCGAGGCCGGCGGGAGGTGCCGCGCGGCGCGCGCCGAAGGGCTTGAATCCGCCCGCAGGCGCCCCATTTATCGGCTTGAGCGTCGCCGTTTCCCCCCTTTACGGCGGCGTGACGCGCCCTCCTTCTCCGGGAGGCGGGCGCTCCTCCCTGAACCTGGCCGCCTCACGATTTCGTGAGGCGGTCATTTTTCTATTCGGCGGCGAGCGCCTGCGCCGGGCCGAACAGCCGCGCCTCGAGCGCCGCCACCACCGTCTCGATCAGCCGGCACGCATCGGCGAAGCCCGGCCCCGGCGCGCGTAGCTCGGGCTCGAGGTAGATCGAACGGTCGATCTCGATCTGGATGGCATGGATCCCGCGGTCCGGCCGGCCGTGGCGGCCACAAATATAGCCGCCGGCGTAAGGCGTGTTGCAGGCGGTCCGGTAACCGAGCGCGCGCGCCGCCGCCACCGCCGCGTCCAGCAGATGCGGCGCCGTCGTCGTGCCGTAGCGATCCCCGAAGATGACTGTCTCCTGCCCCGACGCGCCGCTTCTCGGCGGCATCGAGTGGCAGTCCAGCAGGACGGCGGCACCGAACCGCTCGCGCGCCGCCGCGAGCGCCCGTTCGAGCGCGCGGTGATAGGGACGATGAACCCCCTCGACCCGCCGCGCCAGCTCGTCGCGGGAGATACGCGCATTCCAGATCGCGCCGACGCCGGTGATCCGCGACGGAATGAGGCCGATGCCGCCACGGGTGCGCGCCGACGGCAGCACGTCCATCGGCGCCGGCGAGGGCGCGATCAGCGCCGGATCGATCTCGCGCTCGTCGCGATTGAGGTCGATCTCGGCACGCGGCACGCGGGCGACGAAGGCGGTCGCTCCCGCCTCGGTCGCGCGCCAGACCAGCCGGTCGGCCAGCCGGTCCTCGAGCGTCTCCAGCACCGCGCGCGGCAGCCGCGCGGCCTTCAGGAGCTGCTGAGAATAGTCGCGGCCGGCATGCGGCACAGACAGCACCACGGGGGAGGCCGGCCGCTCTGGGCCGATGCGCTCGAAGGGCGGCGGAGCCGGGGAGTCACTCATCTGGCGGCGAGGAGTAGGGCCAGTGTGGGACAGGTGCAATCGCGCTCACGCCCACGCGGCTGGAAAATGTTAATGGCTTCGCGCATAAGCAGGGCTCGAGGCGGCACGTACGCCGCCCCGGCCCGGGAGCGCGCATGCTGAGGATTCTCCTCGCCGAAGACGACGATTCGATGCGCGTCTACCTCAGCCGCGCGCTCGAGCGCGTCGGCTACAAGGTCACCGCCGTCGACCGCGGCACCGCCGCGCTGCCGCTGCTCGAGAGCGACCCGTTCGACCTCCTGCTGACCGACATCGTCATGCCGGAGATGGACGGCATCGAGCTCGCGCAGAAAGCCGCGGTGTTGGCGCCCGACATTCGCGTGATGTTCATCACCGGCTTCGCCGCGGTCGCGCTGAAAGCCGGCCGCAAGACGCCCGACGCCAAGGTGCTCTCCAAGCCTTTCCACCTCAAGGACCTCGTCGCCGAGGTCCAACGGCTGTTCCAGAGCGAGGACCAGCACGGGCGCCTCTAGCCCGCGCCTTGCGCGAGCAAGGCCCCGCCACTAGATAGCCGCCCCGTGGGCGTGTAGCTCAGTGGTAGAGCACTGTGTTGACATCGCAGGGGTCGCAAGTTCAATCCTTGCCACGCCCACCATTTTCCACCGCTAGATCGACAGACCCGGATCGCCTTCGAGCACGCGCTGCTCGAGGCGGGGGCGTTCGCCCGCGCGCCACAGCCGGGCGCTGTGGGTGACCCGGTAGCGGAGCTCGGCGCCGTCGTTGCGCTCGCTGCGCGCGCTCGGGCGCGGGATGCAGACGAACTCCGTGCGAAGTTCCTCCGCCGAGAGCCGCACCGTCGCATAGCCGTGGCCGCCCATGTCGACGAATTCGAGATGCGGCGCGAGGTCCGGGTTGGACATCGCCCGCGCCGCCTCCAGATCGCCGCTGCGCGCATATTCGAGGCAGGAGCGGACGCCGTGGCGCATCAGCATGTTCACCGCCGCCTGCGGCCGCTCGGCGCCCGGCCGGTCCGCCAGGAACAACGGCCTCAGCGCGTGATCGCGCGGGAGCGTGTTTTCGAGCGCCTCGACCTGGCCCGGGCTGGAGATCGAGCCGGTGATGAAGGCAATGCCGACGGGCTCGAACGCCTTTGGGGGAAGGCTCTTGGCCGCATAGCCGGCCCAGAAGCTGTGGCGGTCGCCCGACACGACGGCGAAGCCGGTGATGCCGGCGTCCCGGACGAGATCGTAGATCTCGCCCCGCTCCGTGAACGCGCCGCTATAATCGACGGCGGCATTGGCATAGCCTGCCCCCGGCCAAGGATCGGTCAGCCCCTCGGGCAGGTTTTGCGGATCGGCCCGGTTCTCGAGCACACCGAGCGAATTGCCCCAGACCTTCCAGGTGGCGCGCGACTGCCGGAGCCGGTCGAGGAACCAGCTTTTCTGCCGGGCTCCGAGGATGGTGTAAGGCGCCGCCTCCTTTCGATAGTTCGGCGTGACCGTCTCGCCGACCGTGATCGTATCGGGGGGATTGCCTTCATTGTAGGTGCGCCCGGCCTCCAGGATCTGCCCGACCTCTTCGGGGTAGAAGCTGGACAGGGGGCCGGGCACGCTGCCCAGGCCCTCCCCTTCCGGAAGATTGAACGGATGCTGCATCTTGTAGCTGTACTGATCGGTGATCATGAGATCGAGATGGGCGCCGTAGCGCAGCGCCCGGTAGACGGTGAGGCTGCCGATCGCGGCGAGGTTGTTCGGCTCGTGGCTCAGCCCGTTTTCGTCGAAATCGGCGAGCGGCGCGTCCACCACCGCCGGCGGGTCGATACGGTCCAGGCCGGGGCTCGGCTTGCTTATCCGCGCCGGCTGATATTCGAACCAGGCCTGGTTGGCCGCGACCTTGAGCGTCTGGGCCGGGCGCTCGATCGGCCCGCCCTTCAGCATGCTCTGCCAGCCCTGCCAGGAGAATTCGTGATTGTCCCAGATCGCCACGAACGGCCAGCGCGCCCGGGCGTCCTGGATGTCGGGATCGCGAAGATAGGCGCGGTAGATCGAGCGATAGCCCTCCAGCGTCACGGGCAGGTGAAAATTGCCGACCTTGATGCTTTCGGCGAGGCGGACGATCTCGACGATCGTTCGGTCGTAGCGGGTGGCGATCTCCTCGGGATATTGAACCACCTCGTAGATGAAGTCGCCGAGGTGAAGGACGAAGCCGAGCTGCTCGGCGCTCGGGGCGCGCTCGTCCTCGAAGATCATCCGGCGCCAGGCGTGCGAGTAGCCCTCGTTGATGTTCTGGCAGCTGACGAAGGCGAACTTGATGGGGCGCGGATCATCCTCGGCGGGGGCGGTGAGGGTTCGACCGATCCGGCTGCCATTGCCCTCGGCGTCGGTGAACCGGTACCAGTAGACGCGCGCGGGCCTGAGGCCTCCGACCAGCACGCGGCAGGTCCAGTCAGAAGCGGCCGAGACCGTGGCGGGCGCGGTGGCGACGACCCGGCGGAAGGCCACGTCCTCGGCGACCTCGAGCGTCAGCCGGGCGGTGTCACCGCTTTCGGACGGCCGCCTCGTCCAGAGGATGACGCTGTCGTGCGCGGGATCGCCTGACGCCACTCCCTCAGGATAGAGATCGCGCCGCTCGCGCCAGCGCACGTTCGACCCCTGTATCGGTCCGCTCCAGGCCAGCGAGGCGCCCATCGCGGCGGCGAGCTGCACGAACTGGCGGCGATTGAGCGTCATTCGATTCCCCCTTCGCGGACTTGCTGCCGATTCCCCCTTCGGGGACTTGCTGCGTGCGATGCCAAGGATCGGCCAACAATTTTCGACGAACCGCGCCGTTAAAGCTTCAAACCTATGAATGGAGGTGAAGAGGGAAGCGCCCGGCAGCCTGCGGGAGGCCGCAAGCCCAATCCTGGCCATCCCATCATTTTCCCAGATCGCGCATCTCTGCCAGTGACGGCCGCGTTCCGCGTGCCGCTCGGGTCCGGACGCCGAAACGCCCGGCACTGTTGGCTTGACCCGTATATAAAGACTTCTTTATATGCGCATATATGGCGCGTGCCTCGAACATCTTCGCTTCGCTTGCCGATCCGACGCGGCTGCGCATCCTGATGCTGCTGCGGGCGATGGAGCTTTCGGTCGGCGAGATCGCCCAGGTGCTCGGACAAAGCCAGCCACGCGTGTCGCGCCACGTCAAGATCCTGGTCGATGCCGGCCTTGCCGAGCGCAACAAAGAGGGCAGCTGGGTGTTCGTCAGCCTCGGCGAGCGGGCGCGGGTCGAGCCGCTCTTCCAGCTGCTCGAGCGCTGGGCGGAGCTGGACGGCGAGGCGCCATCGACCGCGGCCGATGCCGCCCGACTCGCCGCCGTCCGTGCCGACAGGGCCGCCGCAGCCGAGCGCTATTTCGCCCAGCATGCCGGGGATTGGGACGCGCTGCGCTCGCTCCACGTCGCGGAGAGCGAGGTCGAGGCGGCGATCGCCCGCGCGCTCGGCGACGCTCCGGTGGGCCGGCTGATAGACATCGGCACCGGCACCGGCCGGATGATCGAGCTTTTCGGCCCCGCCGCCGACCAGTCGCTCGGCATCGACCGCTCTCCCGAAATGTTGCGCCTTGCGCGCGTGAAGCTGGCCGAGGCCGGCCTCGCGCATGCCGAGCTTCGCCAGGGCGACATGTACGCGCTGCCGTTGCCCTCGGGTTCCGCGGAGACGGTGATCATCCACCAGGTCCTCCATTATTCGCAGAACCCGGCCGGGGCCGTGGCCGAGGCGGCGCGGCTGCTGGCGCCCGGCGGGCGGCTCCTTATCGTCGATTTCGCGCCGCACGAGCGCGAGGAGCTTCGCGCCCGCGACGCCCACGTCCGCCTGGGCTTCGCCGACGAAGCGATTCTCAAATATCTCGAGGAAGCGGGGCTCACGGGGCGCGTGGTCGAGCATCTCGAAGGCGGGGAGCTCACCGTCACGCTCTGGGCCGGCGAGCAACCGCAGGCGAAACTGAAGGTGGTGGCATGAACCTCCCCTCCGCTTTGTCGCGCATCGGCCGTCCGCTGTTCGAGGACGCGGCCGGCGACATCCAGGTCAGCTTCGAATTTTTCCCGCCGAAGACGGAAAAGATGGAGGCTACGCTGTGGGAGTCGATCCAGACGCTCGAACCGCTTCAGCCGCGCTTCGTCTCCGTCACCTACGGCGCCGGCGGGTCGACCCGCGAGCGCACCCACGCCACCGTCGAGCGCATCGTGCGCGAAACCTCGCTGACCCCGGCCGCCCACCTCACCTGCGTCGCCGCCAGCCGCGACGAGATTGACGAGGTCGCCCGCTGCTATTGGCAGGCGGGCGTGCGCCACATCGTCGCGCTGCGCGGCGACCCCCCCGTCGCCGGCGAGCGCTTCGAGCCGCCCGCCGGGGGCTATGCCAATGCCGCCGAGCTTGTGGCGGGCCTCAAGGCGGTGGCGCCGTTCGAAATCTCGGTCGCTGCTTATCCCGAGGTCCACCCGGATTCGATCACCCGCGGCGCGGATCTCGACAATCTGAGGCGCAAGATCGACGCCGGCGCCGACCGGGCGATCACCCAGTTCTTCTTCTCGCCCGAATGCTTCTTCCGCTTCCGCGACGAAGCGGCCGCGGCCGGCATCGACGCCGAGATCGTGCCGGGCATCCTCCCCGTCTCCAACGTCGCCCAGACCCGCAAGTTCGCCGGCAGCTGCGGCGCCTCCATTCCGCCCTGGATGGACCGGCTGTTTGAAGGGCTGGACGAGCTCCCGGCCGCCCGCCAGCTGGTCGCCGCCACCGTCGCCGCCGAATTGTGCGCCCAGCTTTACGCGGGCGGCGTTCGCCACTTCCACTTCTACACGCTGAACCGCGCCGAGCTGGCCTATGCCATCTGCCATTTGCTCGGGCTGCGGCCGAAGGACCGGGACCATGAACGCCGCGCAATCGCTTAGAGCCGAAGCCGCAACGCGCATCCTCGTCAAGGACGGCGCCTATGGCACGCAGATCCAGGCGCGGCGGCTGAGGGAGGCCGATTTCGCGGGCGACCTCGGCCTGTCGCGCGACCAGAAGGGCAATAACGACCTGTTGAACCTGACCCGGCCGGAGCTGGTGCGCGACATCTGCCAGAGCTTCGCGGATGCCGGCGCCGACATTCTCGCGACCAACACGTTCAACGCCAACCGGATCAGCCAGGCCGATTATGGCGCCGAGCCGCTCGTGCGCGAGATCAACGCGGCCGCCGCGCGGATTACGCGCGAGGTCGCCGGGCCCGATCGGTGGGTCGCCGGCGCGCTCGGGCCGACCAACAAGACGCTGTCGCTGTCGCCCAACGTCAACGATCCCGGCTATCGCGAGGTCGATTTCGACGAGGTCGCCGACGTCTATGTCGAGCAGATCGAGGGGTTGGTCGAAGGCGGCGTCGATTTCATCCTAATCGAGACGGTGTTCGACACGCTGAACGCCAAGGCTGCCGTCCATGCCGCGCACCGCGTGAGCGAGAGCCTCGGGCAAGAGCTTCCGATCATGCTGTCGATGACTATCACCGACCTGTCGGGGCGCAACCTGTCGGGCCACAGCATCGAGGCCTTCTGGGCCTCGGTCCGGCACGCGCGGCCGCTGTCGATCGGGCTCAATTGCTCGTTCGGCGCTGCCCAGCTGCGCGCCCATGTGGCGACGCTTTCGGGCATCGCCGACACCTTGATCATGGCCTATCCCAATGCTGGCCTTCCCAACGATCTCGGCGACTATGACGAATGCCCGCGCACCACGGCCGCGCAGGTGCGGACCTGGGCCGAGCAGGGCATCGTCAACATCGTCGGCGGCTGCTGCGGCACCACGCCCGAGCATATCGCCGCCATTGCCGGCGTCGTCGGCGACTATCCGCCGCGGCAGCTTCCCACCCCCTCCCGGCGCACTTTGCTGGCCGGGATCGAACCCATGTATCTGGCAGCGTAGAGCGCTCTCCCGCTCGCGGGAGGCGGTTGGGTGAGGTCTTTTTCTCTTTCAGGTGTGATTTTCAATGACTGCGACTAGCCTCTTATCCTCGGACCCTCGCCCCGACCCTGTGCCGCGAGCCGGGGAGGGGGCAGCCGCCGCTTCCTCCGCCACCTTCGTCAATATCGGCGAGCGGACGAACGTCACGGGCTCGGCCAGGTTCAAGAAGCTGGTCATGTCCGGCGACTATGCGGCCGCGGTCGAGGTGGCGCGCCAGCAGGTCGAGAACGGCGCCCAGGTCATCGACGTCAACATGGACGAGGGGCTGCTCGACGCCGAGGCGGCGATGACGACCTTCTTGAAGCTGATCGCCGCGGAGCCCGACATCGCCCGCGTCCCGATCATGATCGACAGCTCGAAATGGAGCGTGATCGAGGCCGGCCTCAAATGCGTCTCGGGCAAGCCGATCGTCAATTCGATCAGCATGAAGGAGGGCGAAGAGGAGTTCCTCCGCCTTGCCCGCAAGGTGCGCAATTACGGCGCGGCGGTCGTGGTGATGGCATTCGACGAGGTCGGCCAGGCCGACACCAAGGCGCGCAAGGTCGAGATTTGCGAGCGCGCCTACAACCTCCTCGTCGGCGACGGCTTCCCGCCCGAGGACATCATCTTCGATCCCAACATCTTCGCCGTCGCCACCGGCATCGACGAGCATCGCCGCTATGCGCTCGACTTCATCGAGGCGTGCCGCGAGATCAGGACCCGCTGCCCGCATGTCCACATTTCCGGCGGCCTGTCGAACCTCAGCTTCTCGTTCCGCGGCAACGAGACGGTGCGCCGGGCGATGCACTCGGTCTTCCTCTACCACGCCATCCCGGCCGGCCTCGACATGGCGATCGTCAATGCCGGCCAGCTCGACGTCTACGACACGATCGATCCCGAGCTTCGCGACGCCTGCGAGGACGTCATCCTCGACCGGCGCGACGATTCGACCGAGCGGCTGGTCGCCCTCGCGGAACGCTATCTCGGCTCCGATCCGGCGCGCGAGAAGGCCGAGGCTGAATGGCGCGGCTGGCCGGTTTCGAAGCGGCTCGAACATGCCTTGGTCAAAGGCATCGACGCCTATGTCGTCGAGGACACCGAGGAAGCGCGCCTCGTCGCCGAGCGGCCGATCCACGTCATCGAAGGCCCGCTGATGGACGGCATGAACGTCGTCGGCGACCTGTTCGGATCGGGCAAGATGTTCCTGCCGCAGGTGGTCAAGTCCGCCCGCGTGATGAAAAAGGCGGTCGCCCACCTCATCCCCTATATCGAGGCGGAGAAGGAGGCGACCGGCGTCACCCAGGGCAAGGGCCGGATCGTCATGGCCACCGTCAAGGGCGACGTCCACGACATCGGCAAGAACATCGTCGGCGTCGTGCTCCAGTGCAACGGCTTCGAGGTCGTCGACCTGGGCGTGATGGTGCCCTGGCAGGACATCCTCGAGGCCGCGAACGACAACCAGGCCGACATGATCGGCCTTTCCGGCCTGATCACGCCCTCGCTCGACGAAATGGTGACGGTCGCCGAGGAGATGACCCGCGCGGGCTTTAAGGTGCCGCTGCTGATCGGCGGCGCGACCACCAGCAAGGTCCATACGGCGCTGCGCATAGACCCCGCTTATGACGGGCCGGTCCTGCACGTCCTCGACGCCAGCCGCGCCGTCGGCGTCGCCTCGAGCCTCGTTTCCGACACGCAAAAGGATCCGTTGGTTGCCAAGACGGCCGAGGATTACGAGACGGTCCGCCAGACCCGCGCCCGCGGCGGCCAGAGCGAGCTTGCCAGCCTCGAGGAAGCGCGCGCCAACGCTTTCCCCTTCGATCCCGAAGGCAAGGCCCCGGCGCCGGTGCGGCCTGGCATCCAGACGTTCGGCGAATGGCCGCTGAGGGACCTGCGCGCCTCGATCGACTGGACGCCCTTCTTCCGCGCCTGGGAGCTGGCCGGCAATTATCCCGCCATCCTCCAGGACGAGGTGGTCGGCGCCAGTGCGACGTCTCTGTTCAACGACGCCCAGGCGATGCTCGACCGGATGATCGCCGAACATTGGCTGGTGCCGCGCGGTACGGTCGGCCTGTGGCGCTGCCGCCGCGAAGGCGACGACGTGCTGGTCCTCGCCGGCAACGACTGGACCAGGATCCCCTTCCTTCGCCAACAGGTGAAGAAGCGCGAGGGCCGCGCCAACATGTGCCTCGCCGACTTCATCGATCCCGACGGCGAAGACTGGATCGGCGGCTTCGCGGTCGGGATCCACGGACTCGAGCCTCATCTGGAGCGGTTCAAGGCCGAGAATGACGATTATTCGGACATCCTCTTGAAGGCGCTTGCCGACCGCCTGGCCGAGGCATTCGCCGAAGTCCTCCACGCCCATGTCCGCGAGAGCGTCTGGGGCTATGCCGGCGTCGAGCATCTCACCAACCAGGATCTGATCCGCGAGCGTTATGCCGGCATCCGTCCCGCGCCGGGCTATCCGGCCTGCCCGGACCACAGCCTCAAGCCGGCTTTGTTCCAGATGCTCGGCGGCGAGCCCGCGGGCGTGACGCTGACCGACAATTTCGCGATGCTTCCCACCTCGGCCGTGTCCGGCTTCTATTTCGGCCACCGCGACAGCCAGTATTTCGGCGTCGCCCGCATCGGACGCGACCAGCTCGAAGACTATGCCCGCCGCCGCGGCGTCTCGGTGGAGGCCGCCGAACGCTGGCTCAGGCCGAACCTCGACTAGGAGCGGCCCAAGCGTCCTTGCAACGCCGGGCGCGGCGGCTAAAAGCGGGCAGCCTTCGAAGGGGCCCTTGCCGCATGCACCGCAATCCCGACCGACCGCTCTCCCCCCATCTCACCATCTGGAAATGGGGCCCGCACATGCTGGCCTCGATCCTGAGCCGCATCACCGGCGCCGGTCTTGCCGCGGTCGGCGGGATGCTGTTCGTCTGGTGGCTCGTCGCCGCCGCGAGCGGGCCGGAAAGCTATGCGAAGTTCACCGACCTTCTCACCACGGACGACGGCGCGCTCAACATCGTCGGCTACGTCCTCGGCATCGGCCTCAGCTGGGCCCTGTTCCAGCACATGCTCACCGGCATCAGGCACCTGGTCATGGACATGGGCGCGGGCTTCGAGCTTTCCACCAACAAATTCTGGGCGATGGTCACCGTCGCCGGCGCGCTGCTGCTGACCGGCTTGTTCTGGGCCTGGATCGTGATCGGGAGGGGCGCGTGAGCATGGAAACTCCGCTGGGCCGCGTGCGCGGCCTCGGCTCGGCCGGCGCCGGCGCCGAACATTGGTGGCACGAGCGGCTGAGCTCGATCGGCGCCTTCCTGCTCTTCGCCTGGTTCGTCGCCTCGCTGCTGCGCCTGCCCGACTTCACCCACGAGACGATCGCCGAATGGCTGCGCCAGCCACTCGCCGCGGTGCCGATGCTGCTGCTGATCGTCGTCACCTTCTGGCACCTCAAGATGGGGCTCCAGGTGATCGTCGAGGATTATGTGCACGAAGAGGGTAACAAGCTTTTCTGCATCGTCCTCATCAACTTCGCGAGCGTGTTCGGCGCGGCGCTGGCGCTGTTCTCGGTCCTCAAGATCGCCTTCGCCGCCGTGGCCGCGGCCCCGCCGCCGGCGGGGCCCTGACCGCTTCGATCAGTAGCGCCGGCCGCGGCGGGCGGCACGCACGAGCTCGATCTCGAAGCGACCCGAGGAGCACATGATCTCGCGGCGGACGAGCCGGGCCCGGGCGACATAGATCTGCCCGCGTGCATTGCGTGACCGGGCGAAGATCGCGCCGCGGCTCATCGTCCCCGAAATTTCCACGGTGGAGCCGCCGCGATAGCTTTCCATCTCGTAGGAATAGGTATTCTCGATATCGGGATCGAGTACCACCCACAGGAACTGGTCGGTGTCGAGCGAGTCCATCACGACGATGCGCGGCTCGCGGCCGCTGTCGAGCGCGAAGACCAGCCCGGCCGCGCTCCAGGAGTTCGGATGCCGCCGTGCTTCGAGCACCGTGACCCGCGCCGCCATTACGTTCGACTGGCCGAAGAAGCCGGTCACGTCGAGCCGCTGCGCCTCGCCGGCCTCTGCTTCGCACAAATACCGGCCCGGCGCGACTTCCCGGATCTCCGCCGCGGCCTGCGAGGCGGCGGCGATGGCGGCAAGGACAAGAAAAGAGGCGGCGATCGGATTGCGCATGGCTTTAAGAGTATCAGCTTCGGCCGGGCGGCGACAAGCGCCGCCCGATCCTCACCGCCGTCGCCACGGCTCGTGGACCGTATAGACGGGCGCCGTGGTCGGTCCGTCGCGGCGCGCGCTGATCAGCCTGCGGCCGAGAAGGCGGCGCACCGCCGCCTGCGCGGCCGACTTGGAAAGGCCGGTCTGGGTGGCGATCGTCTGCAGGCTCGCGCCAATCCGGTCGCGCCCGGCACCGTGGCTCATCCGCCAGAGCCACAGATAGACGAGGAAGGCGGAAGGGGCCCGATCGTGGCCGACGAGGTCGCGCATCAGCACGTCGGTGACGTAGGGGGCGAGTGGGATCGGCTCTGTCATGACAAGGACTATAGTATTTAACGTACGCCTTGTCGCTCGTCGCCGCGAGTGACTTAGTCCCGCGCGAGAGGAGAAGCGGATGATCACCCACGTCAAGTTCGTCAGCGTGCCGACGCGCGACCAGGATCGCGCGCTGCGCTTCTGGACCGAACAGGTCGGGATGACGCTGATGACCGATCAGCCGTTCAGCGACGAGCAGCGCTGGATCGAGCTCGCCGTCGGCAGCAGCGACACCCGCCTTGTCCTGTTCACGCCGGACGGGCAGCAGGACCGTATCGGCAGCTTCTTCAACGGCGCCCTCGCCTGCGACGACGTCGAGGCGACCCACCGGCAATTGTCGGAGCGCGGCGTGGAATTCGACGGACCGCCGCAGAAGCAGCCGTGGGGAAGTTTCGCCACCTTCCGCGATCCCGACGGCAACCGCTTCGTGATGAGCTCGCGCTGAGCCTTGGAATAGCCCCTCGCGCGGGCCGAAAACCGAGAAAGCTGCGAGCGCCGTGCCCGCCAGGAGAAGCGGCAGGCCCAAGGCCGGCCGCGACCGCGTCAGCGGAGCCGCGAACGATGCCGCAGCCGCCGCAGCCGCGGAGACGCCCGGCGGCACCCACCAGCGGTAGACGAGGAAGGCATAAGCCGCGGCAAGGACGGCGAGCGCCAAAGCCGGCAAAGCCAGGCGGGTGCGGCCTAACGCGACCGTGAGAAGGCAGAAGAGGCCGGCGGCGAGATAATGCAGCGACGGCTCCGCTCAGGCAGCCTGCCCGCTTGGCGTGAGTGATGGTGCCCAGGAGAGGACTCGAACCTCCACGCCCTTGCGAGCGCCAGCACCTGAAGCTGGTGCGTCTACCAATTCCGCCACCTGGGCACGGGACAGGGGCGCGAGGTAAGTGGCGGACGGGCGCTTGTCAACGCGGCCGGGCACGCGCTTGCCAAGGCTCGGGAGGGCCGGCATGGGGCGGCGATCCCAAGACGGAGGCGCTGCTATTGTGACGGCAAGGACGGACCGGCTGGTGACCCTGTTCGGCGGCGGCGGCTTCGTCGGCCGCTACGTCGCGCAGGCGCTTTTCAAGGCCGGCGCTCGAGTCCGCATCGCCGAGCGCGAGCCGCGCCGCGCCTTTTACCTGAAGCCGCTGTGCGGGCTGGGCCAGATCCAGTTCCTGCGCGCCGACATCAGCCGCAGCGCCGACGTCGCTCCCGCAGTCGAGGGCGCCGAGGCAGTCATCAACCTGGTCGGGATCCTCAGCGGGAATTTCCAGGCGGTCCATGTCGACGGCGCGCGCAACGTCGCCGAGGCCGCCGCTGCCGCCCGCGCCCGGTCGCTCGTTCACGTCTCGGCGATCGGCGCCGATCCTGAGAGCGAGTCCGATTATGGCCGCACCAAGGGCGAAGGCGAGCAGGCGGTGTGGGCGGCCTTCCCTGCCGCTACGTTGATCAGACCCTCGATCGTGTTCGGCCCCGAGGACAATTTCGTGAACCGCTTCGCCGGCATCGCGCGGCTGCTGCCGATCGTTCCGGTGGTGCGTGGTGACTGGAAGCTGCAGCCGGTCCATGCCGCCGACCTCGGCCGGGCGATCGCAATGGCGGCGCTCGATCCGGCGAGCCATGGCGGCAAGACCTACGAGCTTGGCGGCCCCCAGGTGATTTCGATGCGCGAGGTGAACGGCTGGATCTGCCAGGCGACGGGGCGCGGCTCCAAGCCGGTGTTCGACCTGCCCGACCCCGCCGGCCGGATGCTGGCGCGGCTGTTCGGCTGGCTCCCCGGCGCGCCGCTCAGCTGGGACCAGTGGCTGATGCTCCAGAAAGACAATGTGGCGAGCCGCGCCGTGCCCGGCTTCGAGGCGTTCGGGATCAACCCCTCGCCGCTCGCGGCGGTGGCCGAGGGCTGGCTCCCCATCTATCGCCGCCACGGCCGGTGGGCCCGCCCCTCCCCTTATTGACGCGCCTAGGAAGGCCGGGCGGCGCCCGCGTTGACAGCCGCCGCCCCTTCCGCCAAGCGGACGCCCGCCCTATAGGGCGGCTCCTCCGGACAGGTGGCCGAGTGGTTAAAGGCAGCAGACTGTAAATCTGCCCGGGTTTCCCGTACGCTGGTTCGAATCCAGCCCTGTCCACCATCTTCACGTTCGAGCGGTCGAGACGTTCGAGCGGTCGAGCCCGAGGCGGTGAGCAGCGCGTTCGACCGATAGCCGCGCTCGACGTCGCGGCCGCTCCAGGCATAAGCGTCTCGAGCGGGTGCGGGTCTCGAGCTGGCTTGCCGGATTGTAGCTCGTAAAACCGAACGTGACGTCGCCGGTGCCGCCGGTGAACGTATGCGCCAGACTCGACAGCCGGTCGAGCCGGTCGAAGGCGTGGTCGACCGTGCCCGCGCCGACATCGGTGCGGATATTGATCCGGTGCCGGGCATCGTAGCTGAAGCTGAACAGCTGGGCGGCCGCGTCGACGTCGCGTATCCCGGTCAGAAGCCCCGCCGGATCATAATCGTACCCGAAGTGGTGGCCGCTGGGATAAGTGGGTGCGCCGGCTGCCCGCATCCCAAGTCACCTTGAACTTGGGCGCCCATCCATGTTGTCGGGGAGGGGCGTTCCGAAGCTCCCTCGTGCCTTAGTTTTCAGGGTGGCCATTCAGGCGATGAATTGTAATGTGAACAGGATTGCAACCCCACAGATCAATCCCAGTGCTTTCATCTCGATCGACACCGACGGTGCCTACAGCATCGATCATGGTATCTACGACTTCTTCAATTTGTGGAGCGATTGCAAAATCATAGTAGGCGGTGATGCAGTGATTCCAGATCGGATCCCCTGCGATGGCTTTCGTCTGTTGGCTCGTTGGTAATGCTGCTGCGAGTCCCACAGCGCGCGCGTCTCTGCGCCCAGCCTAAGATACCCTACGATGCGAACCTGGCTTCCGTCCAGGCTATGGATGTTCTGGACGACCTCGGATGGCCGATAAGTGCGATCAACCCGCGAGGGTACCGTCGCACAGCCCGCGCTGGTTGCAGCGATTGCAAAAGCTAGGACTCCGATGCTCTTCATCGTCCACGTCTCAATTCGTCCAGCGCGCTCTGCTGTCGATCCAAGTTCCTCTGAATCTAAAGCCTTTCTGGTCCCGTCATTATGCCCTCGACCATTTCGAACCTTACGTGGCCGTCAGGCGCGATGTGCACTCCAATCCGATCGCCTGCGACAGTATACATTGGAACAGCGTTCCTGAGGCTCAGAGACTGCGCATCCCCCCAACCGCCATTCTCCCCCGGGGTATCAACCACCGTCCTGCTTCCATCGGGACGCGCCAGATGGCCGTGCACTCCGGCTGCCGGGTGTCGCCGGTGCCTGGCACCGGGCCGTCGACGAGGGTGACGCGGCCCGAATTGTCGTAGGTATAGGCGGTGGTCAGGGTCGTGGTGCCGGAAATCCTGTTCTCGGTCGAAGGGAGGAAGGTGCTTCCTGACGACGACGGCGCCATTACCAGCGCCGCTCGGGCGCTAGATCGCGGCTCGGGGGGTTGGAATGCCGGGGACGTCCACCTCAAAGGCGAAGAGCGCGCCGGCTTCGGGCTGCTTGGCCATCGCCCCGCTCTTGATTCCTTGGCGCGCCGTGGTCGCATAGGCGGTGCGCAAATCCTCCCCGCCGAAGGCGATCTTCGTAATGTTCGAAACGGGGAAGCCGACCCGCTCGATCAGCTCGCCTTCGGGCGAATAGCGGCGCGCTTCCCAGCCCCAATAGAGGCTGATCCAGACGCAGCCTTCGCTGTCGACCGTCGGGCCGTCGGGGAAGCCCTCCTCCTTCGCGATCTCGGCGAACAGCCGCGACGGCCCGAGCGCGCCGTCTTCAGCAATGGGTGCGGCGTGAATGGTGCGGCCGACCGTATCGACCCAGTAGAGGATAGTTCCGTCCGGCGACACCGCCGGACCGTTGGTGATGGCGATCGGCGGCAGGCCGGTATCGGCGAGGCGTCCGCGCGCGTAGCTGTAGAAGCGACCCCTCGGCTCGCTCTCGCCGTCGTCCATCGAGCCGAACCACAATCGGCCGGAGGGATCGATCGCGCCATCGTTGAGGCGATTGCTCGGCAGTTTCGGCTCGACCTCCGCCATCGGACTGAAGGCGCCACTATCGGGATCGAAAAGATGCAGGCCGCTCTGGAGGCCCGCGACGAAACCGCCGCCTTCGGCCGGCAGCAGGAAACCGATCTGTTCGGGGGCGTCCCAGCTGTGCTGCGCGCCGTCCGCCGGGGCATAGCGGTGGACCTTGCGCTTCTTGATGTCGACGAACCAGAGTGCGCCGTCGCTCCAGACCGGCCCCTCGCCCAGTTCGGCCTCAACGCTCCAGAGGTTCCTCGGCTTGCTCGTAACGGCCATGTCGTCACACCCTCTCGTGGAGGGGTTCCGATAGAGCTTTGTCCTTCCGCATCAAGGGGGGAGCCCGCCCTCGCTCAGGCATCGATATCGCGCCCACGCGTCTCCGGAAGCACCAGCAGGCCAACCACGAGCGTCAGCGCGGCCACAGCGATCGGGTACCAGAGGCCGGAGTAGATGTCCCCGGTCGCGGCGACGATCGCGAAGGCGGTGGTCGGAAGGAAGCCGCCGAACCACCCGTTGCCGATATGGTAAGGCAGCGACATCGAGGTGTAGCGGATCCGCGCCGGGAAAAGCTCCACCAGCAACGCGGCGATCGGACCGTAGACCATCGTCACGTAGAGGACGAGGACGGTCAGGATCAGGACCACCGTCGGCTTATCGATCCGCGCGGGGTCGGCACGGGCCGGATAGCCGGCCGCGGCAAGAGCGGCTTTCGCCTCGTCCTGGAAAGCGGCGATGGCGGGCGCGCGCTGGTCCGGCCGGAGCTGGGCCGGGTCCGGCGCGAGGAGCCGGCGGCCGCCGATGGCGATCCAGGCGGGATCGCCGCGGGCCCGGGCGGTGCTCGAATAGGGCGTCCCCGAACGGGCGAGGAAAGATTTGGCGATGTCGCATCCGGTCGCGTCGAAGCGGTTGCGGCCGACAGGGTCGAACTGGAAGGCGCAGGTGTCGGGGTCGGCGGCGACAATCACCGGCGCGGTCGCGCTGGCTTGAGCGAGGGCCGGATTGGCCGCCTCGGTAAGCCCCTTGAACAGCGGGAAATAGGTGAGCGCGGCGAGCAGGCAGCCGGCGAGGATGATCTTCCTGCGCCCGATCCGGTCGGAGAGCCATCCGAAAAAGATGAAAAAGGGCGTGCCGATCGCGAGCGCGATGGCGATCAGGATGTTGGCGGTCGCGCCGTCGACCTTGAGCGTTTTTTCGAGGAAAAAGAGCGCGTAGAACTGGCCGGTATACCAGACCACCGCCTGGCCTGCGACGGCGCCGAACAGCGCGATCAGCACGATTCTGAGATTGGGCAAGCGGCCGAACGCCTCCGTCAGCGGCGCCTTCGAGGTCGTCCCTTCCTCCTTCATCCGCCGGAAGACCGGGCTTTCGGCGAGCTGGAGCCGGATCCAGAGCGACACCGCGAGCAACCCGAGCGAGATCAGGAACGGCACCCGCCATCCCCAGTCGGCAAAGGCCTCCTCCCCGATCGCCGATCGTACGCCGATCACGACGATCAGCGCTGCGAACAGCCCGAGCGTCGCCGTGGTCTGGATGTAGCTGGTATAGAGGCCGCGCTTCGGGTTCGGCGCGTGCTCGGCCACGTAAGTGGCGGCGCCGCCATATTCGCCGCCAAGGGCCAGCCCCTGGATCAGGCGCAGCAGCACGAGCAGGATCGGCGCCGCGACACCGATCGAGGCATAGCTCGGAAGAAGCCCGACGCAGAAGGTCGCCAGGCCCATCAGCCCCATCGTCACGAGGAAGGTGTTCTTGCGCCCGACCAGGTCGCCGATCCGCCCGAAGAGGATCGCCCCGAACGGCCGCACCGCGAAGCCCGCGGCGAAGGCGGCAAGCGCGAAGATGAAGCCGGTGGTCTCGTTGACGCCCGAGAAGAACTGAGCGGAGATGATCGTCGCCAGCAAGCCGTACAGGTAGAAATCGTACCATTCGAAGATGGTGCCGAGGGAGGAAGCGGTGATGACGAGCGCCTCGCTCTGCGTCGCCTCGTGGTGCTTGGAGGGGCCGGGCCGCGCGGGCTGGCCTGCGTCGCTCATTACGCCGACAGGCCTCCTACATAGGCGCGCGCCTTCGCGGCCGTCTCCTCCGGCGACTGGCCCGGCCGGTAGAGGCCTCCGCCGAGGCCGAAGCCATCGGCGCCCGCGGCCAGCCAGGGCCGCATCGTCTCCGGCTTCAAGCCTCCGACGACAAGCAACGGAATTGCGGGCGGCAGCACCGCCTTTTGCGCCTTCACGACCGCCGGAGAGGCGGCTTCGGCCGGGAACAGCTTGAGGCCGTGGGCGCCGGCCCGGATTGCTTCGAACGCCTCCGACGGCGTGAAATAGCCTGGCGTCGAGATCAGCCCCGCCGTCACGGAGGCCTCGATCACGGCGGCGTCCGTGCTCGGCGAAACGACGATGCGCCCGCCCGCATCCTTGACCCTCGCCACGTCGGCCGGATCGAGCACGGTGCCGGCGCCGACGAGTGCCCCGTCGCCCAAAGCATCGGCGAGGCGGCGAATGCTGTCGAACGGCTGCGGGGAATTGAGCGGGACTTCGACGATCCTTATGCCGCCCTCGACGATCGCCGCGCCGATCTCGGCCGCCTCGTCCGGCGTGACACCGCGAATGATCGCGATCAGCGGGCATTCGCCGAGGCGCCGCTTCAGTTCCTCCGATGGATTCATGCGATCTGCTCCGCCAGTTTCCGCGCGCCGGCCAGGAAGCATTCCTCGCCCCCGAGCTGACGCGCCTCGCGCCCTGCCTCGGCAAGCGCGGCCGTGAACAAAGTGGCCAGATCGGGCCGGGCCATGACGACGATCTCGGCGTCGCCGGCGAAGGGCAGGCCGATGCGAAGATCGCTGCCGATCAGGAGGCCGCTCGTATAAGCGGCGGCGTCCTCGCGCCGCGCCCGCCCGAGCAGGACGCGGGCGCGGACCGAGAAGAGCTCGGCCGTCAGATCGTCGCTCGCGAGGCCATGGCGGACGCCGGAGGCGAACGCCTGGCCGGGCTCGACCGGCGTCGCGAGCAGGTCGGCGAGGATGCTGTGCTCCTTCAGCAGGTTGAACAGCTCGCCGGTCATCACGGTCCGGAAGGCGGCAATTCGGCCTCCTTCGAGCCGGATCCATTTATTGTGCGTGCCGGGGTGGCAGACGACCGCGGCCGGAGCGACCCAGCCTTCGGCAACGGCGCCGAGCAGCTGCACCTCCTCGCCGCGCATGACGTCGGCGGCGCCGTCGCCGGCCACGAAGGCGACGCCCGGCACGATCGCCGTCCGTCCCGGCTCAGCCCATTGAAGCTTCGCCGCCAGCTCTTCGAGACCGGCCGGACAAGGCGCGTAAGGGACTTCGATCCAGCCGCGGTTCGAGCCGACCATGCCCCCCATCAGCAGCGGCAGGTCGCCCAAGGCGGTCCGCAGCTCGGCAACCGCCCCGGGAAAGCCGCCGGCGGGGACGGAGAGGATGCCGCGATCGTCCTCCAGCTCCCGCTCGACGCTGCCGTCGGCGCCGAGGCGCCAGGCGCGGCGGTTCGTCGTCCCCCAGTCAGCAGCGATGAAGCCCTCAGCCCAGCGCATTCATCTCCCTCGCCCAAGGCCTTTCCGCGGCAGCACTCGGCGGCTATCGGAGGTTGGATGGTACAAATCAAGGATCGAGGACACGCTTCGGCCGCGCGGGCGGCGGCGATGAAGATCGGCCGCATCGAGACCTTCTTCGTCCCGCCGCGCTGGCTGTTTGTGCGGGTCGAGACCGAGGACGGCGCCGCCGGCTGGGGCGAGGCGAGCCTCGAAGGCTGGGCCGAGGCCGTCGATGGCGCTTTCGAGGCGCTGAAGGACCGGTTCATCGGCGCCGACCCGTTCCGGATCGAGGACATCTGGCAGCTAGCCTATCGCGGCGGCTTTTATCGCGGTGGGCCGGTGATGATGTCGGCGCTGTCGGGCCTCGACCAGGCGCTGTGGGACCTCAAGGGCAAGACCGTGGGCCTGCCGGCCTGGGAAATGCTCGGCGGGCGCGCGCGCGACAGGGTGCGCGCTTATGCCTGGATCGGCGGCGACCGGCCCGACGACGTCGCCGGCGCCTGCGAGGTGCGCAAGAGCCAGGGCTTCTCGGCCGTGAAGATGAACGCGACGGCGGAGGTCGAATGGGTCGGCTCGCCGAAATCGTTCGATGCCGTGGTCGCGCGGGTCGAGGCGGCGCAGGCGGCGGGGATGGACGTGGGGCTCGACTTTCACGGTCGCGTCCATCGCGGCATGGCGAAGCAGCTCGCGAAGCTGCTGGAGCCGATGGGGCTGCTGTTCATCGAGGAGCCGCTGCTGTCGGAAAACCGCGAGGGGCTGGCGCAGATCGCGAACCTGGTCGCGACGCCGATCGCGCTTGGCGAGCGGCTCTACAGCCGCTGGGACTTCAAGCCTTTCCTCGAGGCCGGAGCGGTCGACATCATCCAGCCCGATTTAAGCCATGCCGGCGGCCTCACCGAGTGCCGGAAGATCGCGACGATGGCCGAAGCCTATGACGTGGCGGTGGCCCCGCACTGCCCGCTCGGGCCGCTGGCGCTCGCTTCATGCCTGCAGCTGGCGGGCTGTACGCCCAATGTCGCGCTTCAGGAGATGTCGCTCGGCATCCACTATAATGTCGGCCACGACCTGCTCGAGTTCTTGACCGACCGCGACGCGCTGACGCCGGTCGACGGCTATCTTCCGATTCCGGAAAAGCCGGGCCTCGGCATCGACATCGACGAGGCCGCGGTACGCGAGGCCCACAAGGACCGGCACCGCTGGCGCAACCCGATCTGGCGCCAGCGCGACGGCAGCTTCGCTGAATGGTGATCCCGGGCCGTAGGGCCCGCGGGCGACGGGGCGGCTAGGCGACCGCCCGCAAATGGTTGCGGCCGGGAAGCGGGCAGAAGCCGAGCTCCTCATGCAGCCGGTGCAGTTCGCGCTCCCGCGATTCCTCGAACGCCTCGGCGTAGCGGGCTTCGCAGTCGATCTCCTCGGCCGTCTGCGGCCGCAGGAAGGCGATGCACAGGTGCCGCCCGAAAATGTCGTCGCCGCGGATCCTGAGCTGGGCATCGGCGCCCTCGGGGAGAGAGGCACGAACCTCGCTGAGACGCTCGATCAACCCGTCGAGCGACATGTGGTCGGCAATCTCGATAAAATCCTTGACCAGTCTAGTCATCAACCCCTCCCGGTACTCCCCGGTGCAAAGTCATAACTTCACCGAATCCGCGTGCAAGAACCTAATCTGCATTTACCCACAGTCTCGTTTACGAGTGCTGAATCCCACCGTCGCGGGCGGGTTCAGCCGCGCCCCGGGACGACGGCATGGCGAATCGCCCACGTCCCGCTCCGAGCCACGCAGACCGCCGACCTAAGCTTTTCCAATTGAACCGCTTTCCTCCGACAGACGGTGGCGCAGGGGGGCTGGCGGCGCGGCAGACCGCGGTCGTGACCGGGCTTATCGACCGGTTCGCATCGCTTTTCGCCGTGTGACTCGCAAGCCACAGTCGAGAATTATCTTATTTATCGGATTCGCGGCTAAGAGGTCTGCGCAAGCAGCGCGTTCACCCGCCGTTCCGCATCCGCCAGCGCCTGGCGGGTCGTCTTCTGGCCGTTGAAGGCGGCGGCGATTTCCTCTCCGACCAGCCCTTCGATCGCATTCTGGCGCTGGACGCCGCTCGGCAGCGGCCGGCCCGTTGTCGCGACCTCCGCGATATTGGCGCGATGCGGCAGCGCGCGGAAGGCGGGGCTCTCCACCACGGCCCTGAACGCCGGCAGGTGCCCGGTCCGCGCCCAGTCGAAATTATGATCGGCGACGAAGCGGAAGAAGCGGGCGATGGCGGCGCGCTGCTCCGGGGTGCGCTCGCGCGTCGGCACGACCCAGGCATGGCCGCTGACATAGCTGACCTCCTCGCCCCACAGCCGAGGATAGGGATAGACGGTGTAGCTCCGATAGAGCGGGCGGCCCGGCGTATTCGCTTCCGACTCGAACTGGCCGATCATCCACGTGCCGGTCGGATAGATGCCGCCCTCTCCGGAAACGAAGCTGGCGATCGCGGCGGGCGTGTCCTGGTTGCGCGTGCTCACCCCTGAGGCGGTGATGGCGCGGAAGAAATTGACGATGCGCTCGGCCTCGGGCGTTTGCAGCCGAATCTGCCGCGCATTCGGAAAGAAGACCGCGCGCTGCGCCAAGAGGTAGGTGTAGAGGTTGCGGGCGGCATAGGCATTGTCCCCGACCAGGCTCTGGATGAGATAGGGCTTGCCGGTGCGCTCGGTGAACTGGCGGGCCTGCGCCATCATCTCCTCGGGCGAGGTCGGCAGCACCGGCTCGCCGTTCCGCATCAGTCCCGCCTGGGCGAACAAGCGCGTATTGATGTGGAACAGGCCGCCATGCGTGTCGAACGGCAGGCCGTAGATCCGGCCGCCGATGGTCACCGCGCTTCGGCTCGCTTCCGTAAGGGCCGAAGGCGCGATCCCGGCCTGCGCCAGGTAGGGCTCGAT
This sequence comes from Allosphingosinicella sp., assembly GCA_036386375.1. Lineage (GTDB taxonomy): Bacteria > Pseudomonadota > Alphaproteobacteria > Sphingomonadales > Sphingomonadaceae > Allosphingosinicella. The sequence continues at coordinate 62,009 of DASVVV010000095.1, forward strand.
CGGCTCGAGCAGCCCCTCGGCCGCATAGTCGGAAATCAGGCCGGTATGCATGGTGACGAGATCGGGCGGGTCCCTCGCCGCCATTTGGGCATTGAGCTGCGGGTAACCGGGCCAGGCGACGACGTTGCTGCTGACATGGACGTCGCGATTGTCGGCGTTGAACTTGTTGATCATGGCCGTCATGATCCCGCACTCGCCCTCCACCTTCGACACGTCGGTCGTGCTGCCGAATTGGGCGCCGCACTCGCCGAAGAAGCGCTGCAGGTAGATTTGCGTGCGGTCGTCGCCGCCGTTGCCGCCGCAGCTTGCGGCGACCATCAACAGGACCGACAAGGGCATCAGCCTCACCCAGGCCCGTTTATTTGCACCCGCGAAGCTCACCGGACCGCCGTGCCGGCCATCGCCCGGACGATTTGCTTCTGGAACAGGACGTAGACGATGAAGATCGGGATCGAGGCGAATACCGCCTGCGCCATCAGAAAACCGAGGCCGCTCGTCTGGGCATAGTTCATCTGCGCGGACGCGAGGCCGACCGTGAGCGTGTACATGTCGCTGCGCGTCGCCGAGATGAGCGGCCACCAATAGCTGTTCCACGAGGCGAGGAAGGTGAACACGCCGAGCGTTGCCTGCGCGGGCATGGTGAGCGGAAGCAGCACCTTCCAGAAGATGGTGAGCCGCGAGGCGCCGTCGAGCATCGCCGCTTCGTCGAGCTCGGCCGGGATCGCCCGGAAATATTGGGTCATGAAGAACACCCCGAACGGGCCGGCGAGGCCCGGCAGGATCAGCCCGGGATAGCTGTTGTGCAGCCGCAAGTCGGCGAACAGCTGGTGCTGCGGCAGGATCACGGCCTGCTCGGGGATGGCGAGCCCCAGCAGCACGAAGATGAAAAGCGTCCGGCGGAAGGGGAAGTCCAGCCGGGCGAAGCCGTAGCCCGCCAGACTGCACAGAACGAGCACGCCGAGGGTCGTGCCGATCGAGACGATGAAGCTGTTGACTAGCCAGCGGAAGACCTGGTTGCCCTGGAGGATCGAAGCGTAGTTTTCGAGCGTGTAGGGCGGCGACAAGGCCGCGCCGCTATTGCCGACCAGCTCGCCATTGTCCTTGAGCGAGAGCAGCAGCGTCCAGACGAGCGGCGCGAGCATCACCGCGGCGGCCGACAGGATCGCGATCACCGTCAGCGGCGACCAGCGGGTGCGGCTCGTTTCAGCGGCCATCGCGCTCCGACCCGCGCATGGTGGTCACATATTGGGTGAGGGTCAGCAGCACGATCAGCAGGAACAGGACCTCTGCCGCCGCGGTCGCATAGCCCAGCTCCCAGCGCGCGAAGGCGGATTCGAAGATGAACAGCACCATAGTGCGGGTCGCGCCGCCCGGCCCGCCGCCGGTGAGCAGCTGCGCCTGACCGAATATCTGAAGCTGCGCCGCGGTCTGCAACATGATGACGAGGACGACCGTGCGGCGAAGCGCGGGTAGGGTCACGCGCCGGAAAGTGGTCCAGCGACTGGCCCTGTCCAGCGCGGCGGCTTCGTAGATGTCGCCCGGTATCTGCTGCAGGCCCGCCAGGAACAGCATCATGGGCAGGCCGATTGACCACCAGATGGTGGTGATCGCGAGCGCCCACAGCGACCAGGTCGGGTGGCTGAGGAAGGGGATCGGCTCGGCGCCGGTGGCTTGCGCCAGCTCCCCCAGAAGTCCCGCATCGGGGGCCAGGACGAAGCGCCAGATCAAGGTGACGATGGTGACGGAGAGCACCGAGGAGGAGAAGAAGATGCCCCGGAAGACCGCCGCCCCTCGAGTGGCTCGGTTGAGCGCGAGCGCCAGCGCCAGAGCGAGGGCCGTCAGCAGCGGCACGATCATCAAGGCGAGCGCGAAGGTGTTGAGGATCGACCGGAGGAAAGTCTCGTCGGCGAACAGGCGGCCGTAATTCTCCAGCCCGACGAAACGGCCGCCGCCGAACAGGTCGACCCGTTGCAGGCTGAGGGCTATCCCCCTCACCAGCGGATAGATGAGAATGACGAGGTAGGCGGTGAGGAACGGCAGGACGAAGAGCATTCCGCTCCAGTCCTTCCGGACCACGCTTTTGCTCATACGGCCGGCTCGGCGTGGTGCCCGCCGCCGTCCGCGCCGAACAGGTGCGCGGCGGCGCCGTCGATCCGAAGGCCGATCCGGTCGCCGACGCGGACCCGGCTATAGCCCTCGTCCTCGGCGGTGATCGGGCGTTCGTCGGGGAGCCTGGCGTAGATCAGCGTCCGCTCGCCGAGCCGCTCGACCAGCTCGACCTTCGCTGTGGTGGCGGCATCGTCGGGCGGCGCCACCCGCACATATTCCGGCCGCAATCCGATTTGCAGCGGACCGCCGGGGAGGGCCGCGCGGCTGATCCGGGTCTCGACCTCGCTGCCGTCGCCGAGCCGGACCCGCGCGAAGCCGTTGCCGCCCTCCACCAGCTCCGCCGGAGCCAGCGTCATCGCTGGGGAACCGACGAACCGGGCGACGAACGTATTGGCGGGGCGGCCGTAAATTTCCATCGGGGGCCCGACCTGCTGGATGCGCCGGTCGTTCATGACGACGATGCGATCGGCCAGCGTCATCGCCTCCGCCTGGTCGTGGGTGACCATGATCACGGCCGCATCGACGCGCTGGCGAAGCTGGGCGAGTTCGACCCGGGTGCGCATCCTCAGGGCCGCATCGAGGTTCGACAGCGGCTCGTCGAGCAGGAAGAGCTTCGGATGCTTGACGATTGCCCGGCCGATCGCGACCCGCTGCCGCTGCCCGCCGGACATCTGGCCCGGCTTCTTGTCGAGCTGCTCTTCGATCTCGAGAATCTGGGCGGCCTCGGCGACCCGCCGCTCGATCTCGTCCTTGGGAACGCGGGCGTTCCTGAGCCCGAACGCCATGTTATCGCGCACCGTCATGTGCGGGTAGAGCGCGTAATGCTGGAACACCATCGCCACGCCCCGCTCGCCGGGAGCGAGGCCGTCGATGCGCCGCCCGTCGAGCCAGACCTCGCCGCTATCGAGGCTCTCGAGGCCGGCGATAATCCGAAGCAGCGTCGACTTGCCCGATCCCGAGGGGCCGAGGAAGGCGATGAATTCGCGAGGCTCCATCGTCAGCGACACGTCCGCCAGCACCTCGGTCGTGCCGTAAGACTTGCTGACGTCGTTCAGTTGGAGACTCGACAAGAATCCTCCGAGGCGGGGGGCAATGCCATGAATATCCGGCAGGAATGGCGCGTCAACTGCCGCGTGGCGCGGCAGCCGCCGCCTCCCCTCTTATTGTTCGCGCAGCGCGGTCTCGCCGAGCTTGGTGATCGGGGAGAGGATGTACTGAAGGACAGTGCGCGTGTCGCCGACCACGTCCACCTCGGCGACCATGCCCGGGCCGATGGGCATCGGCCGCCCGCGCGGGTCGCGAAGCGTGTTGGACGTCGTCCGGACCCGGATCAGATAGTAGGTCTGGCCGGTCTGCTCCTGCAGGATCGCGTCCGGAGAAATGGCGACGACGCGGCCGTCGAGCGTGCCGTACACGGCCCGGTCGTAGGCCGTGATGGCGACCTTCGCCTGCTGGTTGAGGCTTACGAAGGCGATGTCCTCGGGCCGGACCTGCGCCTCGACGAGCAAGCTCTCGTCCGAGGGCACGATCTCGACCACCGGCTGGCCCGGCTGGACGCTGCCGCCGCGCGTGGTGACCAGAACTCGATTGACGCGGCCGGGGAGCGGCGCGCGCAGGACCGTCCGTTCCACGCGGTTGGCGAGCGCCGGCAGCGAGCGGCGCCGGGCGGCGAGCTCGGCCTGCGCGGCGGCGAGCTCGTTGGCCGCCTGGGCGCGCCATTCCTGTCTGACCCGGGAGAGCGTCGAGCGCGCCTCCGCGACGCCGGCGCGGGCGCGACTCACTGTCGCGGCGGCCGATTGGGCTTCGCTGGCGGTGATATCGGCAGCGCTCTCCGCCTGAACCAGGCTCAGTCGCGGCTCGATACCGCGCTGGACCAGCGGCCGGATGATCCGGACCTCCGCCTGGCGCGCCTCGCGGGCGGAAACCCGCGCCTCGTACGACGCCTGAGCTTCAGCGACCGCCCGTTCGGCCTGCGAGAGGCGTGCCTGGGCGGCGCCGATCACGCCGGAAAGATCCGCCATGCGCGAGAAATGGAGGGCCTGCTCGATCCGAATCTGGTCGGCGACGGCGGGATTGGCCGCCCCCGGATAGACCGGCTCGCGTCCCTCGACCTCCGCCTGCAGCCTGGCGATCTTCACGGTGAGCGCCGAAAGCGTCGCCTCGCCGCTACCGAACTCGGCGGAAGAGAGCGTCGGATCGAGCCGGATGAGCGGATCGCCGGCCCGGACCTGCTGTCCCTGCCGGACGAGGATCTCCTCGACGATGCCACCTTCGAGGTTGGAGACAACCTGCAGCTGCGAACTCGGAATGATTCGGCCCATGCCGCGCACCGTCCGCTCGATCTCGGCGAAGGCGGCCCAGATGAAGAAGATGAGGACGAAGGCGGTGACGCCCCACAGCAGCAGGTTCGATGCGGTGCGCGGTTTGATCCTCGTCGCCAGGTCTTCGATGTTGGTTCCGTGCATGGCTCAGGCCGCCTTGGGACGCATGATTTTCTGGAGGACGGCATCGCGAGGTCCATCGGCCGCGATCTTGCCCTTTTCGATCAGAATGATGCGCTGGACGAGCTGGAGCAGCGGCGGCCGGTGCGTGATCAGCACCAGCGTCCGGCCCTGCAACTCGGTCTGCAGCCGCTGCAGCAGCGCCTGCTCGGTCTGAGCGTCCATCGCGCTGGTCGGCTCGTCCATGATCACGATCGCCGGACGTCCGGCGAGCGCGCGGGCGATGGCGATCGACTGGCGCTGACCGCCCGACAGCCCCTCGCCGCGGTCGGCGAGCTTGAGGTCGTAGCCGTTGGCGATCTGGCCCATGAACTGGTGGGTCCCCGACAATTCGGTCGCGCGAAGCATCTCGGCATCGTCGACGTTGGGACGGTCGAGGACGATATTCTCTCGCACCGAGCCGGTCAGCAGGACGCTTTCCTGCATCGCGGCGCCGACATGCGAGCGCAGGTCCTGGGGCGACAGCTGGCGAATGTCGGTGCCGTCGATCATGATCAGCCCTTCTTCGGGCGGATAGAGACCCAGGATCAGCCGGGCGATGGTCGATTTGCCGGAGCCGACCCGCCCGAGCAGCGCGACATGCTCGCCCGGCTCGACCGTGAAGCTGAGAGCGTCGAGCGCCCGTTCCGGCGCACCCGGGTAGCGGAAGCCGACATTGCGGAATTCGATCCGGCCCGCGACGTTGCGCAGCTTGAGCGGCTCCCCTTCCGGACCCTCGGGCGGCATTTGCATCATCGCATTGATCTGCCGATAGGCCGTCCGGGTCGAAGTAAGGCGGGAAAGGAGCTGCGAGATCTGTGCCAGCGGCGCGATCGCGCGGCCGGCGAGGATCGAGCAGGCGATCAGCCCGCCCATCGTCAACGCCCGCTCGGCGATCAGATTGACTCCGACGATGACGACGCCCGCATAGGATATCGTGCCGGCCGAGGTCGCGAAGGTGACACCGATCGAGGAGACGAGCCGCTGTCGCAGCGAGCTGTCCGAATGCTGCCGCACCGCCTGCGACCAGCGGCGTGACAGCAGCGGCCCCGCGCCCGAGGTTTTTACCGTTTCGAGCCCTCCGATCGCCTCGACCAGGACGGACTGCTTGAGCATCGCCTCGCCGAGTGAGCGCGCCGAAAGCCGCTCCAGCGCCGGATGGGTCAGCCAGCCGATCATGATCACCAGCGGGACCATCAGGGCCGGCACCAGGACCACCCACCCGCCGATGATCCAGACCACGATCAAGGTCAGCAGGATGAAGGGGACGTCGACGACCGCCGTCAGCGTCGCCGAGGCGAAGAAATCGCGCAGCGACTCCAGCTCGCGCAGCATGCTTGCGAGCGCGCCGGTCGACCCCTTCTTCAGCTCGAGGCGGATGGCGAGCAACCGCTGGAACACGCTTTCGCCGATCTCGTGGTCGATATGGGCGCCGGCATGGTCGACGAAATAGGCGCGCAGCATCTTCAGGATGAAGTCGAAGACGATGACAACGCCGAGGCCGATCGAGAGCGCGACGAGCGACGACATGGCGTTGTTCGGAACCACCCGGTCATAGACCGTCATCGTGAACAGCGCGGTCAGCAGTCCGAAGATGTTGATGAAGACAGCGGCGACCGCGACCTTCCAGTAGGTCGACCGGTTGCGGCGCATCGGCTCCATCAGCCACGCGGCGAGCCGCGGCTTAGGCACGTTGACGAGATGGTCAGCGCTCACTTTCACCTCGCAGCAGGTCGGCATCGATCTGGAGCACCTCGAGCAGGCGCCCGGTCCTCGATAACAGGATGTAACGCGCCGCGTCCAACTCAGTCAGCGACTGGATATAGGAAGTGGCGGCTTCGAAATAGGCATCCTCCGCGGCGACCACGTCGAACAAGGTGCCGCGCGCGGCTCGAAAACGCTCGGCAATGACGTCGCGAGAACGGCGGCTGGCGATGTAGGCCGTCTCGATCGCCTCGAGCTGCCGTTCCAGCGCCTGGACGTCGGACCAGGCGATCGCCGCGTCGCGCGACGCCTCCTCGGCAATGCGCTCGGCGCGCGCGTCGGCGGAACGGGCGCGCGCCGAGGCCTGGTCGGAACGCGCCTCGGCATTGCCGAACAGCCGCCAGCGCATCGCGACGCGACCGCGAATGTCATAGTCGCGCTCATTCTCGAACACACCGTAGCGGCCGGCGTCGATCCCGGCGCTGATCTGCGGGAGGGTGTCGGAGCGCGCCGCCCGGGCCTCCTGCCGGCTGGCATCGGCCAGCGCGCGGGCGGTCCGCACCTCCGGCGCGTCCATCGAGGCCAGCGCCGCCTCGTCGCGCGACATCACCGGCACTCCCGGCGTGGGCGCGCGGTTGAGGTCGGGCGGCGGCGGCGCTCCGGTCAGCTCCGTGAAGCGCGCCTCGGCATTGGCGAGCTGGCGCTGGAAGCGCGCGAGCCGGGTGAGCGCCTGGGCGATGTAGGAATCGATGCGGGGCAGATCGCCCTCGGCCGACGCCCCCTCGCGGATGCGGATCTCGACCGCCACGCGAAGCTCGCGCTGGCTCTCGATAAAGGCCTGGGTGAGCGCGACCAGAGCCCGATAGGCGAAGACGTCGTACCAGGCGGCGACGGCATTGAGCGCCACCCGGTCGCCGATCGCCTCGAGCTCCGCGCCCGCCGCCCGCAGCCGCGCGCCGGCCGCCAGGATGCGGCGCTGAGTGGCGCCGAAGTCGAAGATCGTCTGCTGCGCCGAGAGGATCGCGTCGGTGCGTTGGCTCGGCCGCGAACGCTCGACGATGTTGGTCGGATCGTTCGAGAAATCCCGGGCGATCACCCGATAGGAGGTGATGGTGGCATCGACGGTAGGCATGCCGGCTGAGCGCGCCTCGCGAAGCACGCCCAGCGCCTCGTCCTCGCCGGCCACCGCTTCGGCGGTGCCAGGGTGGCGTTCGACGGCGCCGGCGATGGCCGCGCGAAAGGCCGCGAACGACGCCTGCTCGCGGCGCAGCTGCAGCACCGGATCGGAGCGGAAGTCGATCTCCATCGGCCGCCCGGTCGGTTCCGGCAATGGCGCCTGCGCAAAAGCCGGCGCGCCCGCAAGGGTGACGGCAATGGCCGCAAAGCTGATGATGTTGTGCACTAATCCCCGCCCAGACGGCCAGCCGGCGCGGTTTAAAGCGATCACTGCGCGAAAGCCAGCCTTAACTGTGGCCCGTCGGGCATAATGCTTTCACGTCAACGACTTCCGGAGCCCGCCCGAAACTGGCGCAGCTTCTGCGGCGCCCTCGATGTCGCCGTCGGCCTCGATCTCGGCGTGAAGCTTCCCCTGTTCTTCGCCGAGCCGCGGATCGCGCGGGGCGAAGCGCAGCACCACAAAGCCGACCACCGCGGAGAGTAGCGAGCCGAGCAGGACCCCGATCTTGGCTTCCTCGATCAGCAGCGGGCTTCCCGGAAAAGCGAGCGCGCCGATGAACAGGCTCATTGTAAAGCCGATGCCGCACAGAATCGATACGCCGTAGAGCTGGAGCCAGGTTGCGCCGCGCAGACGGGTTGCAAGGCCGAGCCGGACCGCCAGCCAGACCGACCCGAAAATCCCGATCTGCTTGCCGAGGAAAAGGCCGCCCGCAATTCCCAGCGGAAGCGGGGCGAGTACGTCCGCAATGGTGAGCCCTTCGAGCGACACTCCGGCATTGGCGAAGCCGAACAGCGGCACGATCAGGAAGGCGACCCAGGGCGCCAGCTTGTGCTCGAGGCGGTGCAGCGGCGAAATCGGCGAATCCGGTGTACCCGGCGTCTTCACCAGCGGCACCGTCGAGGCGGCAAGGACGCCCGCCACCGTCGCGTGGACGCCCGAGAGGAGCACGGCATACCAGAGCAAGCCGGCGCCGATCATATAGACCCACAGGCTCGTCACGCCGCTCTTGCCGATGGCGTAAAGCGTGACGAGGATCGCGGCCGCGGCGCCAAGCGCGAGCGTGTTCAGATGCTCGGTATAAGCGAGGGCGATGATCGCCACCGCGCCGAGATCGTCGACGATGGCGACCGTCGTCAGGAAAAGCTTCAAAACGGTAGGCGCGCGCGGCCCAAGCAGCGCCAGCACCCCGATCGCGAAGGCTATGTCGGTGGCCGCCGGGATTGCCCAGCCGGAGCGGAGGCCGCTGTCGCCGGCGGTCAGGCCGAGATAGATGAAGGCGGGCACCATCATGCCGACCACGGCGGCGGCGATCGGCAGCCTGCGCCGGTCCCAGGTCGACAGGCGGCCGTCGAGGAACTCGCGCTTGATCTCAAGCCCGACGAACAGGAAGAACAGCGCCATCAAACCGTCGTTGATCCACAGATGCGGCGTCATCGGCCCGAGCTTGGCGCTGAGGACCACGCCGCTCTGGGCGTTGAGCAGGTCGTGATAGGTGTGGGCAAGGCCGCTATTCGCGACGATCATCGCGAGCGCGGCCGCGGCCATCAGCAGGACGCCGCCGGCGGCCTCGCTGTGCAGGAAATGTCGAAGCGCTGAGCGCGCGCCGTTGCGCGGGCTGGAATCTGCCATCACCTCTCCTGGATGCCGCCCACTTAGGCAAGCCCGCCAGATTGGGGAAGGCCGCTTGCAAAACCGCCGGGCGTCCCTAGGTCTGCAGCCGCGCCGGCGGGTATAGCTCAATGGTAGAGCACTAGCCTTCCAAGCTTGTGATGCGGGTTCGATTCCCGCTACCCGCTCCAGCCGCCCGCGCGGATCTTCTCAGCGCTTCAGCCAGGCGATCAACTCCTCGAACGGAAGCAGCTGGTTGAAGGCGACGCCGCAGACGCCGTCCTTCTGCCATCGGACATGGCCGGGAAGCGGCCGCAGGCCCTCGGGCGTGACGACGACGCCGGCGCCCGGCTCGACGCTGCGGTCAAGCTCGATCTTGACGCCGCCCTGCGAGACGTCGCGGATCTGGACGCAGAACGTTTCGGCGCCGACGCGCATCGTACCGAGCCGGTCGGCCTCCACGCGCGGCAGGCGCGGGCACCAGCCTGGGCGCGAAGCCGGGGGGTTGGCGAGCAGCTCGCCGACGTCGATCGGCGCGTCGAAAGCGATGCCGGCATTGGCCCCCGCCGTCCAGACGACTCGGCCGGCGATCTGCTGGCCGGATTTCAGCTCGACGGTGACCGGCTCGCCAGTGGCGAGATGGCGGTAGACATGGGCCATCAGCCCGCCGGCGGAAATGTTGCGGATCAGGCAAAGCTCGCGCTCGCCGCCGACGATCATCATGCCGACGCGAAGGATGGTGAGCTGGCGCGCGTCGCGCCGCCGCTCGTCGCGCGGCGACGGCACTTCGCCGGACATCGAGAAGCTGGTCTGGTCGATCCGACTGCGCGTCAGCAATTGCACCTCCCCGAACGGCCGCGCCTTCCCCCAGCGCATCTTGCGGGCAAATGCCTTTAAGAAGTGCTTACTCTGAGTCCGCGTTCGCAGCGGCGTTCGCTGCTTGCGGCGTTAACCGGTCGATTACCTCGAACGCCGTGCAAGTCGCTGGGATGATGTCCCAAATGAAGGGAAGTGGGGAGCTTCTGTTGCCCGGTGCTCCCCGTACCGCTGGTGTCCGCTTCTGTTGCCCGGTGCGGCCCGAACCGCGCTTTTGTCCTTAGTAACTCAGTCCGTGAGGACCGGGTTACGCGGCAATTGCGAGCGCCTCGTTATCGTTGGCACTTGTGTGATGGGCCGTCGCGGTGGTCCCATTCCGGGCGAAGGCGTCGCTTTTCAACACACGTCGATCCTAGTTCAGCCCCATCAGCTGAGCCGCTCGGCCTGCACGCTTCATGCGCGCCGCGCCTCGCGGCGAAGGTGGTGGAGCTGCCGGGTACCGCCCCCGGGTCCGCTGTGCCTATTATACGACACGATTTATCGCCATAGCCGGCCGAAGCCGGCATCCCGATATATAGGAATTCCGAGCTTAATGTGAAGTGAGCGCCGCCTCAGCTCCTTAGAATGTCTTGGGTGGCGATCCCGCGCCCGCTCCGCAACTCGTCCCTTATCTCTCGCAAGAGCACGATCTCGGCGGGATCGGGCGTCGGGCCTACCTCGGCCTTCGGACGGAGGCGATTCGCCCAGCGCACGAGGAGGAAGATGATGAAAGCGAGGATTAGGAAGTTGATCAGGACGGTGATGAACTGCCCGTAGCCGAGCACCGGCGCGCCGGCCGCCTTGAGCGCGGCATAATCGGCGAGCGAGCCCCTATAGCCCTCGGGCACTGGCCCCAACAGGATGAAATAGCTCGAAAAATCAAGACCGCCGAACAGCGCCCCAACCACCGGCATGATGATGTCGTCGGTCAGCGAGGTCGTGATGGTGGCGAAGGCGGCGCCGATGATCACCGCCACGGCGAGGTCGATCACGTTGCCGCGCGCGACGAAATCCCTGAACTCCCTCAGCATCTCTTCCTCCCCCGTTGCGGAGCCGAAGCGAAATGCTTACGTCGCTCCCGACGCCTTTGCAAAGGAGTGGCTCGCCGATGCGCACCCGTCTGTTCGCCGTGATCGCCGCCTTGGTGGTGACGCTCTCCGCCTGCGGCATCAACTCGATCCCGACCGCCGAGGAGACGGCCAAGGCGAAATGGGCCGACGTGCAGGCCGCTTTCCAGCGCCGCGCCAACCTCATTCCCAACCTGGTCGCGACGGTGCGCGGGGCCGCGGCGTCCGAGGAGCGGATCCTGACCGAGGTGACGCAGGCGCGCGCGTCGGCGACCCAGATTGCGGTCGCGCCCGAGCAGCTCACCGACCCGCAGGCCATGGCCCGCTTCGCCGAGGCCCAGAACCGGCTGACGCTGAACCTCCAGCGGCTCCAGGAGGCCTATCCGCAGTTGCAGAGCCAGCAGAATTTCCAGACCCTGATGCAGCAGCTCGAAGGCACCGAGAACCGGATCAACATCGCCATCCTGGATTATAACGAGGCGGTGCGTGCTTATAATACCGAGATCCGTACCTTCCCCTCGGTGATCGGCGCGCGCATCATCTACGGATCGGATCCGATGGTCCCCTATCAGGCGACCACGCCCAATGCCGAGGTGGCGCCGACCGTCAATTTCGACGAAAATACGAGCACGCCCTGATCGGCGCTCAAGTGAAGCGCTCGACGATCGCGCTGGCGGCCTGGGCGCTGTGCCTCGCCGGGTGTGAGGCGGCCGCGCCGCCCGCGGAGGCTCCGCCGGCAGCCGATGAAAATGAAGCGGCCGCGACCAATGCGGCGGAGCCGGCGGCGAACGCTGCCGCGGCGGCAAGCGAGTTCCCGGCGCTCACCGGCCGCGTCGTCGACGGGGCCGAGCTGCTGTCGCCGGAGGAGGAGGCGCGGCTGACGAGCCGGCTCGCCCAGCTGGAGGCGCGCACCAGCGACCAGGTCGTCCTCGTCACCGTCGAGACGCTGGGCGGGCGTGCGATCGAGGATTACGGCCTCGCCCTCGGCCGCCACTGGCAGATCGGCCAGGGCGGCAACGACAATGGCGTACTGCTGATCGTCGCGCCGAACGAGCGGCGGACGCGGATCGAAGTGGGTTTCGGGCTGCAGCGGATCCTGACCAACGCCCGCGCCCGCGCCATTGTCGACGAAGATCTGCTGCCGCATTTCCGCGAGGCGCGCTGGAGCGCCGGCATCACGGCGGGTACCGAGGCGATAAGCGACCTCTTGATCGAACATGAGCGCGAGCCCAGGCGGGGACGGAGATGATTCGGTTCCTCTTCCTGCTTTTGCTGGTCTGGGCCGCGCCGGCGGCGGCGCAGGAATTTCCGCCGCTCAGCGGGCGCGTCGTCGACCAGGCGAACCTGCTCAACCCGCAGCAGGAGGCGGAGCTGACCCAGCGGCTGGCCGCGGTCGAGCAGGCTTCGTCGCGCCAGCTGGTGGTGGCGACGGTCGCCAGCCTCGGCGGCTATCCGATCGAGGATTATGGCTACCGGCTCGGCCGCCATTGGGGGATCGGCCAGCGCGGCGCCAATAACGGCATGATCCTGATCGTCGCGCCCACCGAGAAAAGGGCGCGGATCGAAGTCGGCTACGGGCTCGAGCCGATCATGACCGACGCCCTCGCCAGCCAGATCATCCAGCAGCAGATGCTGCCCCGCTTTCGCGAGAACGACTTTCCGGGCGGGATCAATGCGGGCGTCAACGCCATCGTCCAGCAGCTCCAGGCGCCGCCCGAGCAGGCCGAACAGCGGGCTCTGGAGGCGGCTCAGGCGGCGCAGCGCGGCGGCGGCGAAGGCGGGTCGATCTTCCCGCTCATCTTCTGGTTCATCGTCCTCGGCTTCATCGTCATCCCAATGCTGCGCAGCGGTTTCGGCGGCCGCAAATATCGCGGCCGGCGGCGGCGGCGCGGCGGACCGGTGGTGATCTGGGGCCCCGGCATGGGGGGCTGGGGCGGCGGCTCGTCGAGCGGCTGGGGCGGAGGCGGCGGCTGGGGCGGCGGCGGCGGCTTCGGCGGGGGCGGCTTTTCCGGCGGCGGCGGCTCGTTCGGCGGCGGCGGCGCGTCGGGAGGCTGGTGATGGCGCTCTTATCGCCCGAGGATCACGCGCAGGTCACGGCCGCCGTCAGCGAGGCGGAGCGGCGCAGCGACGGCGAGATCGTCACCGTCGTCGCGGCGCGTTCCGATCGCTATCACGACGTCGCCGCGCATTATGCGGTGCTGGCGATGCTGATCGTGCCGGCCAAGATCGCGCTGCTGCCGCAGGGCTGGATCGACTGGGCGGCCGGGCTGACCTTGGGCTGGAATGCCGAGCTCACCCGCGGCGCCCTGGCGGTGGCCCTGTTCGTTCTCTTAGCGCTCGCCTTCCTGATCGTGCGCCTGATCCTCGCCTACATGCCGCTGCGCATGGCGCTGACCCCGGGGCGGACGAAGACGCGCCGGGTCCACCGCCGCGCCGTGGAGCTGTTCCGGACCGGTTGCGAATTGAAGACGCGCGGGCGCACCGGCGTCCTCATCTATCTTTCAGTGCTCGAGCATCGCGCCGAGATCGTCGCCGACCAGGCGATCGCCACCCAGGTCGAGCCCGAAGTGTGGGGCGAGGCGATGGAAGTCCTGATCGAGGAAGTGAAAGCGGGGCGGCCAGGCCAGGGCATGGCGCTGGCGGTAGCCAAGGTCGGCGACGTCCTCGAACGGTGCCTGCCCAAGACGCTCGGAGATTCGAACGAGCTTCCGGACCGGCTCGTCGAGCTGTGAGCGGCGCAAGCGAGGACCGGCGCGAAGTCGTCTGGGAAGGCAAGTTCATCGCCGTCACCCGCTGCGGCCGCTGGGAATATGTGTCGCGCACCCGGGGCGTCAGCGCCGCGGTGATCCTTGCGGTCGATGCGGGTCATGTCCTTCTGGTCGAGCAGCATCGGGTGCCGCTCGGCGGCCCGTGCCTCGAACTCCCGGCCGGGCTGATCGGGGATGAGGAAGCGGGCGAGGAGGCGCAGACGGCAGCCGTTCGCGAGCTCGAGGAGGAGACCGGCTATCGCGCCGAGCGGATGATCGACCTGGGGCGCTTTCATGCTTCGCCCGGGATGTCGTCGGAGGCGTTCACTTTGCTTCGCGCCGAGGGGCTGACGAAGAGCGGCGAAGGCGGCGGCGTCGAGGGCGAGGACATCATCGTCCACCGCATCCCCCTCGCCGAAGTCCCGGCCTTCGTCGCCGCCAAGCGCGCCGAGGGCTGCGCGATGGACGTCAAGATGCTGCTCCTGCTGGCGTCCGGCTTCCTGGCCGAGGCCGGCCGATAGGCGGAGCCCTTTTCCCGCGCTAAGGAAACGCCATGGCCACGACCATCGAAGAGCTCGAGAAGCGCCGCGAAGCCGCTCGCCAGGGCGGCGGGCAGAAACGGATCGACGCGCAGCATGCGAAAGGCCGGCTGACCGCGCGCGAGCGGCTGTCGGTGCTGCTCGATGCCGGCAGCTTCGAGGAATATGACATGTTCGTGGAACATAATTGCTCCGACTTCGGCATGGAGACTCAGAAATTCCCCGGCGACGGCGTCGTCACCGGCTCCGGCACGATCAACGGCCGGCTCGTCTACGTCTTCGCCCAGGATTTCACCGTCTTCGGCGGCAGCTTGAGCGAGCGGCACGCGCAGAAGATCTGCAAGGTGATGGACATGGCGATGAAGGTCGGCGCGCCCGTCATCGGCCTCAACGACAGCGGCGGCGCCCGCATCCAGGAGGGCGTTGCGAGCCTCGCCGGCTATGCCGAGGTGTTCCAGCGCAACGTGCTGGCGAGCGGCGTCATCCCGCAGATCAGCCTGATCATGGGCCCGTGCGCCGGCGGGGCGGTCTATTCGCCGGCGATGACCGACTTCATCTTCATGGTGAAGGATTCATCCTACATGTTCGTCACCGGCCCCGGCGTGGTGAAGACAGTGACCAACGAGGTCGTGACCCAGGAGGAGCTGGGCGGTGCCGTCACCCACACCACGCGCTCGGGCGTCGCCGACGTCGCGTTCGAGAACGACATCGACGCCCTGCTGGCGACGCGCGACTTCTTCGATTTCCTGCCGCTCTCCAACCGCCACGACCTGCCGGAGCGGCCGTGCGAGGATCCGTGGGACCGGGCCGAGGAAAGCCTCGACACGCTCATCCCCGACAGCGCGAACAAGCCCTACGACATGCACGAGCTGATCGCCAAGGTGGTCGACGAGGGCGACTTCTTCGAGCTGCAGCCCGCCCACGCCGCCAACATCATCACCGGCTTCGGCCGCATCGAGGGCCGCACCGTCGGCATCGTCGCCAACCAGCCGATGGTGCTCGCCGGGGTGCTCGACATCAAATCGTCGAAGAAGGGGGCGCGGTTCGTTCGCTTCTGCGATGCGTTCGATATTCCCATTCTCACCTTCGTCGACGTGCCGGGCTTCCTCCCCGGGGTCGCGCAGGAGCATGAAGGCATCATCAAGAACGGCGCGAAATTGCTGTTCGCTTATGCCGAGGCGACCGTGCCGAAGATCACCGTCATCACCCGCAAGGCCTATGGCGGCGCGTATGACGTCATGGCTTCGAAGCATTTGCGCGGCGACCTCAATTATGCCTGGCCGACCGCCGAGATCGCGGTGATGGGCGCCAAGGGCGCGGTCGAGATCATCTTCAGGAAGGATATCGGCGACCCCGACAAGATCGCCGAGCGCACGCGCGACTATGAGGCGCGCTTCGCCAACCCGTTCGTGGCGGCGTCGAAGGGGTTCATCGACGAAGTGATCATGCCCCACTCCACCCGGCGGCGCATCGCCCAGGGCCTGCGGAAGCTAAGGCACAAGCAGCTCGAGAATCCCTGGAAAAAGCATGACAACATTCCGCTCTGAGGAGACGCTGGTCGGGGTGATCACCCTGGCGGCGGCGGGCTGGACCGCCTGGATCCTGGTACGGGCGGTGCGCGATGCGCGGCTCCCGATCGGCAAGAGCGAGGTCCTGCGCGCGCAGCGCCCCGGGGCGTTCGCGACGCTCTTCGCCCTCTATGCCTTGGCGGCCGCGGCGATGGCTTTCATCGCCGCGGACCTGATCGCGGGGATCACCGGGAGGTGAAGGGGGCGATGAAGGCGAAATGGCTCATGGCCCTCGCGGCTGCGGCGATTGCCGGTTGCGACGCGGTTCCGAAAGGGATCATAGGGAACCAGAGGGAGGCCGAGGCGCGCAACGCCGCCGCCGCCGAGCGCGCCGCGGAAGCGGCGGCGAGGGAGCAGCTCGGAACCGAGCGCTTCAACGTCGTCGCGATCGAAATGGAAGCGAACCGAATCATCGAGGAAAGCGATGCCGCGACGGCAAGCCGGAACGCCGAGATGGAGGCGATCATGCGAGACGAAAAGCCGGCCACCGACAAGCCCGCGGCACGGGAATGAGAAAGGCACAGTGATGGAGCTGGGAAGGCTCAACCATGTCGGGGTCGCCACGCCGTCGATCGAGCGGAGCGCGGCCGTCTATCGGGACATGCTCGGCGCGACCAAGATCCACGAGGCGTTCGACCTGCCGGCGCAGGGCGTTCGGGTGTGCTTCGTCGACACGCCCAACAGCCAGATCGAGCTGATCGAGCCGCTCGGGGAGAACAGCCCGCTCCACGGCTTCCTGGCCAAAAATCCGGCGGGCGGGCAGCATCACGTCTGCTTCGAAGTGCCGGACATCCACGCCGCGAAGGCGGAGATGGAGGCGAAGGGCGCCAAGGTGCTGGGCGAGCCGCGGATCGGGGCGCACGGAACGCCTGTCATCTTCGTGCATCCCAGGGACATGGGCGGCGTTCTGGTGGAATTGATGGAAACGCCGCGCGAGGCGCATTAGAGCGAGGCAAATCCTCGTTCGTCCCGAGCGCAGTCGAGGGGCGCACGTGACGACCTCGGGTGCCGGCGCGCCTCGACTTCGCTCGGCACGAACGGAAAGCTTGGATGAGCGACGAGAAACCCGCCAAGGCCGACTGGGATGCCGCCGCCGCCAAAGAGGTGAAGGGCAAGGACCTCATCTGGCGCACGGTTGAGGGGATCGACGTCCGGCCCCTGTACACGCGCGAGGACTCCGAGGGGATCGACCCCGGCCTGCCCGGCTTCGCGCCCTACACCCGCGGCCCCTATGCCTCCATGTATACCGGCCGGCCGTGGACGATCCGCCAATATGCCGGCTTCTCGACAGCCGAAGAATCGAACGCT
>DASVVV010000096.1:0-72434 GCA_036386375.1 Allosphingosinicella sp.
GAGCTTGCCCTCCGAGCCCACCTCGCGGGCCACGCGCGTCACCTCGGAGGCGAAGGCGTTGAGCTGGTCCACCATCGTGTTGATCGTGTTCTTGAGCTCGAGGATCTCGCCCTTCACGTCGACGGTGATCTTCTTCGAAAGGTCGCCCGAAGCGACGGCGGTCGTCACCTCGGCGATGTTGCGGACCTGGCCGGTGAGGTTCGCCGCCATCATGTTGACGTTGTCGGTGAGGTCCTTCCAGGTGCCGCCGACGCCGGGCACCTGCGCCTGGCCGCCGAGTTTGCCTTCGGTGCCGACTTCCCTAGCGACGCGGGTCACCTCGCTGGCGAAGGCGTTAAGCTGATCGACCATCGTGTTGATGGTGTTCTTGAGCTCGAGGATCTCGCCCTTCACGTCGACCGTGATCTTCTTGGAAAGGTCGCCCGACGCCACCGCGGTCGTCACCTCGGCGATGTTGCGGACCTGGCCGGTGAGGTTTTCCGCCATGAGGTTGACGTTGTCGGTCAGGTCCTTCCAGGTGCCGCCGACGCCTTCCACGCGTGCCTGGCCGCCCAATTTGCCTTCGGTGCCGACCTCGCGCGCCACGCGGGTGACCTCGGACGCGAAGCTGTTCAGCTGGTCCACCATCGTGTTGATGGTGTTCTTGAGTTCGAGGATCTCCCCCTTCACCTCGACGGTGATCTTCTTCGAAAGGTCGCCCGAAGCGACGGCGGTCGTCACCTCGGCGATGTTGCGGACCTGGCCGGTCAGGTTCGTCGCCATCGCGTTGACGTTGTCGGTGAGGTCCTTCCAGGTGCCGGCGACGCCCTTCACGTTCGCCTGGCCGCCGAGCTTGCCTTCGGTGCCGACCTCGCGGGCGACGCGCGTCACCTCGGAGGCGAAGGAGGCGAGCTGCTCGACCATCGTGTTGACGATCTTGCCGATGCGCAGGAACTCGCCCCGGAGCGGCCGACCGTCGATCTCGACGGTCATCGATTGCGAAAGATCGCCCTTGGCGACCGCGCCGATGACTCGCGCGACCTCCGCGGTCGGCTGGACCATGTCCTCGATCAGCTCGTTGAGCGCGCGGAGCTTGGCTTCCCAGCCGCCGGTGGCGCCGCGGACTCGGCCGCGCTGGCTGATCTTGCCTTCCTTGCCGACGACGACGGAGAGGCGCTCGAACTCGCCCGTCATCTGCTCCTCGAGGCCGACGACCTCGTTGAACAGGCGGGCGATCTCGCCGTCCGTGCCGGGCAGGTCCTCCGGCAGGCGGACCGAGAAGTCGCCGCGGCGAAAGCTGCGCAGGGCGGTCAGAAGCTGGCGGCGATCGAGGAAATCGCGGGTCGACAGGTCGTTCAACGCAGCACTCCTTCGTGCGGCCCCCCGCCCGATTTCCGCTGCAAGCCCCCGCCCGCGGAAATCACAATAGCAACAACCCCTCCAATGTCCGCAAGAAAAAAGGCGAAGCTGCGATTTACCGTGCGGGAACGGGGCCCGCCGGCAGGGGGGCACCCGCGGAGCCTAAAAGCATGCCGGCGCTGGATTAATCGAACGGCGCGACCCGCTCCCTGCGGCCGACCAGGAAGGCGTCCGCGACGATCCGGAGCGGCTCGCGGTCGACCTCGCTCTGCTTGCTTTGGACCAGAGCGGCGAAGCGGTCGTAGATGGCGGGATATTCGCGGCGATCGCCGCTCGGCCGGAGCTTGCCGTCGATCGACAGCTTGGAGCCCCCGTCCGCGAGCTGAAGCTGCCGCCCGTCGGCGGTGGCGATGTCTATGATCCAGCGCTCCTCCTCGCCGTGGCGCCAGTCCATCTCAGCGCTGAAGGCGCCAGCCGGGCCGGCGAAATCGAGCGAGGCGGCGATCGGCGTCTGCCGGTTCTCCGGAAAGCGCAGGATCGCCTCGCTGACGAACAGAGGGAAAGGAAGGATCCGGGTCGCGATCGACAGCGCGTTGATGCCCGGGTCGAAGACGCCGAAGCCGCCGGGCGCCCAGATCCACTCCTGGCCCGGATGCCATTTGCGCACGTCCTCATACCATTCGATGCGCAGGCGCTCGACCGCGCTGCCGGCAAGCGCTTCGCGGGCGGCGGCGACGGCTGCGTTGTGCTGCGAGTGCCAGGCGGTGAAGAGGGTGCGGCCGGCGCCGGCGGCGCGGCGCCCCAGATCCTCGATCTCGCCGAGGGTCGAGGTGGGCGGCTTCTCGACGAGAACGTGCAGGCCTGCCTCCAGCGCTTCGCTGACGATGCCGTGCCTGATGCCCGGCGGGGTGCAGACCGCGACCGCATCGACGCCGCCGCCGATCGCGCCGACCAGCTCCCCGACCGTCTTGTAAGCCGGAAGCTCCGCGGTTGGAACGACGCGCGGGCCGACCGCGGCGACCAGGTCGAAGCGCGGGTCGGCGGCGATGGCCGGGATATGCTCGTCGCGGGCGATCTTGCCGAGGCCGATGATGGCGATGCGGATGGTCATGTCATCAATTGGCCGGCGCCTGGGCAGGCGCCGGCGCGGCCGGCGGCGAAGCGGGGCGCGGGCGAAGCGCGGCGAGACGCTCTGCCACCGGCGCGATTCGCGGAAGGCCGTTCTCGGGCCGGTCGAGATAGAAATAAGCGACCGCCGCGACATCGTCGCTGCGGTAGAAATTGGTCCAGCCGTCCGGGAGCGAGGGATCGGTGAGCGGCACTGCCGGGTCGCCGGCGAGGAGCTGGCGGAAGCCGCGCCGCGAGCCGGGGTCGACGGTGACGGGGATCAGCGGCGCGCCCTGGCGCTGGAGCCGCATAACCTCACCCTTCGGCCAGCCGCCGATCTGCTGGAGCGTCACCTCGATGTCGCGGTGGAAGAAGACCGGATCGGGGACGTGGAAGCGATAGAAGGTCCAGCGCCCGTTCGGCTCGTCGGCGACCGGGGCGCCCTGGAAGCGGTGGATGAAAGCGCCCTGGCCCCAGGCGGTTCCGATATAATCCTCGGCGCCGGTGCCGACGAGGGTCGGATGCTCGCGGTCGCCGTCCAGATAGAGGCGCGCCTCGCCCTCCCCCCACCAGCTGCGCTCGTAGACCGGGGCGGTGAAGACGGTCGTGAACATGCCGAGGAAGCGGCCGCGGCCCTGGACGCGCGGCAGGATGCGGAAGGCCCGGCCCAATTCGGTGGCGCGGTCGCGGCTCCACCAGGCGTGGAAATAGAGCGC
The DNA here is from genome assembly GCA_036386375.1 of Allosphingosinicella sp. Taxonomy (GTDB): domain Bacteria; phylum Pseudomonadota; class Alphaproteobacteria; order Sphingomonadales; family Sphingomonadaceae; genus Allosphingosinicella. Next base: position 3,162 of record DASVVV010000096.1, read on the forward strand.
CTCGTCCGGCTGCGCGGGAAGCAGGCGGTAGTCGATGTCGTAGAAGATCAGGTTGAGGTCGCGCGCCGATTCGTTGGTGACGACGATGCGGGCGCGGCGGCGGAACGGCATCGGGATGTAGGAGACGAACGAGCGGCCCTCGCCGCTCGACATGAGCGCCGTCTCCATCGCCACCATCTCGCCGGCGCCGTGGCCGAAGAAATCGCCGAGCGGCGCCGATACGGCCGGAGTCGCCGCGCCGTCCCAGTAGATGTCGAGCCGGAGCGCGCGCAGCCGCTCCGGCGAGCGGTCGTCGATCGTCATCCAGATCCGGTCGATCGTCCCGGCGCCCTCGATGTCGGCGAGCACGTGCGCCTGGCCGGCGGCGATGGTCTCGAAGGCATGGCCCTTGGCGCCGCGATTCTCCTGCCCGCCGACACCTCGGCCGGCGGTTGGGTTTTCGGGGCTCGTCCAGCGCGTCTGCTGCTGCGGCTGATACTGGTAGAGCGGCGCGGCGCCCTCCGGCTGCGCCGAGGCGGACGCGGAAAGGCCGAGCAAGGCGAGCGCGGCGAGCCTGATCACCGGCCGCCGCCGATCACCGGCGCCTCGCCGTTCCACCCCAGCGGGAGGATGTGCATGAACCGCGCGTCCGCGCCGCGCCGGCAGCCGCCGCGCGTCGCCCAGGCGTGGAAGGCGATATATTGCCGCCCGCCCGCTTCGAAGACGGCCGGATGGCCGGGGCCGCTGAGGCAATCGGGCTCGCGGCGGCTGGCGAGAATCGGATTGGCGGGCGCGTCGGCACACGGCCCGAGCGGCGTGTCGCACAGCGCATAGCCGGTGGCGTAGCGGGCGGCACGGTCGCGCTCGCCCCACCAGAAATCGTTGGCCGAGTAGAACAGCACGTAACGTTCGCCGCGGCGAACCATGAACGGCGCTTCGACGATCGAGCCTTCCCATTCGGCATCGTTGCGCGCCAGCGCCGCCGGCTCGCCGACGAGGCTCAGGCCGTCCGGCGCGAGCCGCTGGCCCCAGAGGTGGGTCGGCTCGGAACGGGCATTTCCGTCATTCTTGAAGTAGAGGTAGAGTTGGCCGTCGCTGTCGCGGAAGGGGCTGGCGTCGATCGATCCGCCCAGCTCGTGCTGGCAGACGAGCGGCGCTTCGCCCTGCGGCACGAACGGGCCGCGCGGCTCGCCGGCCACGGCCGCGCCGATACATTGCTGCTCGCTGCGGCGGTGGCGCGCCGTGAAATAGAGGACGAAGCGGCTGCCGATCCGGATCACCTCCGGCGCCCAGGTCCGGCCGCGCTCCGCCCAGGCCGGCAGCTCAGGCAAAGCGTCGTGATAGGCGTCGGCATTGCCGGGAACGGCCATCAGGCTCCAAGTCACCAGATCGGTCGAGAAGGCCATCGGCACGTTGGCGCGATCCCCCTCCATGTTGGTCGCATAAGCGAGATAGCGGCCGCCATGAGGGAGGATGAAGGGATCGGGGAAGTTGGTCTCCAGCACCGGCCCGGTCAGCGGCGGTGCCGGCCCGCCCTGGGTCGCTGCGGCGCCGTCGGCGACCAGCAGGGCGGCCAGAGCGGCGGCGAGGCGGCGGAAGCGGGAATAGCTCGGCAGGCGCGGCACGAACGTCTTCCTTGCTCGGGTCCTTGGCGAACCCTTGTTGCTCCCCCGCCCGTCGCGCCCTAGTTCGCAACGCCACCGCCGGTCAACGGCGCGACTCAGGAGGGAGGATCGAGTGGAGCCGGGCGCGAGGCGAGAGCCGTTCGGGCGCCTCCCCGAGGGGCGGCTGGCGGAGGCGGTGACGCTTTCCAACCGGGCGGGGCTGACGGCGCGGATCATCAGCTACGGCGCCGCCATCCAGTCGCTGCTCGTCCCCGACCGGCGGGGTCAAACGGCCGACGTGGCGCTCGGCTATTCCAGGCTCGATGAATATCTCGCCGGCATCGAATATTTCGGAGCGACGGTCGGCCGCGTCGCCAATCGAATTGCCCGCGGCCGGTTCACGCTCGATGGAACCGAATATCAGGTGCCGGTCAATAACGGGGCCAACTCGCTTCACGGCGGCACGACGGGTTTCGACAAGGTGCTGTGGGAAATTGCCGAGCTGCGGGACGGGGAGGCCCCCTCCGTTACGCTCCGCTACGTCGCTCAGGACGGGGACCAGGGCTATCCCGGCGTGCTCGATGCCACCGCCACTTATGCGCTCGATGCCGCTACCAACGTTCTCGCCGTCGAATATCGGGCGACCGCCGACGCCGTAACGATCGTCAACCTCTCCAACCATGCTTATTGGAATCTGGCAGGGGAGGGGAGCGCGGCCGGCGCGATGGACCACCTCCTTACGATCCCGGCCCACCATTTCACACCGACCGACGCCGGCGCCATCCCCACCGGCGAATTCCGGCCGGTCGAGGGCAGCGCCTTCGATTTCCGCGCGCCGACCGCGATCGGGGCACGGGTGCGCGACGCCTCCGATGAGCAGATCCGCTTCGGCAAGGGCTATGATCACAATTGGGCCATCGCCCGCGCGCCTTCGAGCGAAGTGCGGCTGCTCGCGCGCCTCGAAGAGCCGCGGGTCGGCCGCGTGCTCGAAATCCATTCGAACCAGCCCGGCCTGCAATTCTATTCCGGCAATTTCCTCGACGGCGGCTCAGTCGGCAAGTCGGGCCGCCTCTACCGCCAGGGCGACGGCGTCGCGCTCGAGCCGCAGATGTTTCCCGACACCCCCAACCGTCCCGAATTCGGCTCGGTGCGGCTCGCGCCCGGCGAGACCTATCGTAATCTCATCGAATTCCGCTTCTCCACCACTGGCGAATGATCAGGCGGCCTGGCTGGTCCGCTCCGCATCCTCGATCAGCACCATCACCTCGCCGATGATGGTGGCCATGGCCTCGCGCGCCGCTTCCGGGCGCCGACCTTCTATCGCGTCGAGGACCGCGCGGTGGGCCGGCAGGCTCGCCGTGCGGCCCTTGAAGCGGTTGGTGAATCGGATCGAGGTGCGCAACGCGGTCGAAACGACGTCCCGGAACTGCATGTAGAAGGGGTTCGCCGAGGCGTTGAGCACGGCGATATGGAACGTGATATCGGAGTCGAGCGGATCGTCCGCGCCGGCTTCGGCCGCTTCCATGCGGCGATAGCCGGCGGCAATCGCCTCCAGCCGCTGCGGATCAGCCGCTTCGGCGGCGAGCGCCGCCGCGGCCGGCTCGATGGCGATGCGAAGCTCGCTGAACTGCTTGAGCAGCCGGAGCGAGAATTTCCGCTCGAGCAGCCAGCGCAGCACGTCCGGATCGAACAGATTCCAGTGAGTCGAGGGCTGGACGCTCGTGCCCTTGCGCGGCCGCGCCGTAAGCAGCCCCTTGGCGGTGAGCATCTTCACCGCCTCGCGCGTGACGGACCGGCTGACCGAATATTGCTTCGCGAGCTCCGCCTCGGTCGGAAAGGGCCTGCCGTCATAGCCGCCGGTGACGATCGTCCGGCCGACCTCGTCCAGCATCGCATAAGTGAGGTTGCGGCCGCCGCCGTGCCGGCGGGGCCCCTCATCCGGCTTTACATCCAGGCCCACCGTCTATCTCGACTTCCCGAAGGCATGCATCGATCGATTATCCTGTGTTTGTCGCGGCGCGGCAACCGCCGCCTCCTTGTCCCTTCAGTCTCCGCTCAGCCCATGATCATGTCTTTGAGGGCGGAGTTGACGTCGCCGAGCCGGCTCGTGTCGACCTTCCGGCCTTCGGCGATGATCTTGCGCGCCTGCGCATAGTCGCGGACCGAATTGACGCAGTCGGCGGCGATCAGCCGCCCGGAGCGCAAATAGAGGACGGTAAAGCAGCGCGACGCCGGCTCGCCGCGAACGACCAGACCGTCGAAGCCGTGCCACAGCCCCGCCGTCTGAAGCCTCAGGTCGTACTGGTTCGACCAGAACCAGGGCAAGGCCGCGTAAGGCTCGGGCCGCCCGACGATGGCCTTGGCGGCCGTGGTCGCCTGGTCGTTGGCGTTCTGCACCGACTCGAGACGCAGGCGCCGGCCGCCGGCGAAGTGGTTCTCGTGCGCCGCGCAGTCTCCGACGGCAAAGACGTTCGGCAGGCTCGTGCGACAATATTCGTCGACGTCGACGCCGTCCGCACCGGCGGCTCCGGCGTCGAGCAGGGGGCGGGCCGCGGCGGCGATGCCGATCGCGACGATGACGCGGTCCGCGGCGATCCGTTCGCCCGATGCCAGGCGGAGGCCTGTAGCCATCGTGGCGTCGCCTTCGATTCGGTCAACTTCGGCTTCCGTCCGGACATCGACGCCATGGGCGCGATGTTCGGCCTCGAAGAAGCGCGACAGGGGCGGCCCGGCGACGCGCGACAGCACCCGTTCGGCGGCCTCGATCAGGGTCACGGACTTGCCGAGCTTCACCAGGACCGCGGCCGCTTCGAGCCCGATATAGCCGCCGCCGACGATCGCGACCCGCTCCGCCGCGCCGAGCTCCACCCTCAGAGCGTCCACGTCGCGCTTGCTGCGGATCGAATGGACGCCGCGAAGGTCGGCGCCGTCGCATTTGAGGCGGTGGGGGACGCCGCCCGCCGCCCAGATGAGATTGCCATAAGCGACGCGGCTGCCGTCCCCGAGCTCGATGGCGTGCGCGGCGGGATCGACGGCGACTACTCGCTGCCCGAGCCGGAGCTCGACGTTTCGCTCGATCCAGAACCCCGGCGGCCGGATCAGCATCCGCTCGAACGTTTTCTCCCCGCCCAGATATTCCTTGGAGAGCGGCGGCCGCTCATAAGGCGGCTCGTCCTCCTCCGTCACGATTGCAACGTTGCCCGCGAAACCGAGCTGACGCAGCGCGATCGCGGCCTGGGCGCCGCCATGGCCGCCGCCGACGATCAATGTGTCGAACCCGTCCATCGCTCGTTGGAGCCTCGTCTCTGATCCTTGCGGAAGGCGCCGTGGGCGCGGCCGAGACTGCCTAGTCCCGCCACCTAAGTGGCGCAACGGAACTTCCGGCCGTCTAAATAGTATGATATATCATCATATATTATTGTGCTGGAGGAGCCGATGTCCGCCCGAGCCGCCGCCTATACGCCTGCCACCTTTGAAACGCCCCCGGCGATGAACACGACGCCGCTGATCGACCTCATGCTCGTGCTGCTGGTGATGTTTATCGTTTCGATTCCGGTTGCGACGCACAAGGTTCCGCTCGACCTTCCGGCGGGGACGCCGACGCAGCGGGAGATCCTCGTCCACCGGCTCGACGTGGATGCGGCCGGCAATCTGTTCTGGAACGGCCGCGCCATTCCCGATGCGGCGCTGGCGGCACGCCTTGCCGAGGTCGCGACCGATGCGTCAGAGCCGGAGCTGCATATCGCCGCCGACGCCGAGACTCGCTACGAGCGGGTCGACGAAATCCTGGCCGCGATTCGCCGCGCGGGCGTCCCGAAGCTCGGCTTCGTCGGCAACGAGCGCTTCGCCGCGATGCTCGACTGACGCGACGTGCCTGTTCGCGTCGGCCGCGCAGGTCAGCCGATCTCGACGAACGGGTAGCGCCCGCGGATGCGGCGGTTGAAGTGGCGGCCCTTGGCGAACGCGGCGCGCAAGGCGGCCGCCGCTTCCGGCGGCACGTCGCGATAGACGTAGCGCCGGCCGGTGGTGAACAGGATCTCCAGCTCGCCAGCGTCGGGACGATATTCGAACGCGCGGATCACCGTCGAGGGCATGGGTCACCCTCAGCCGATCGTGGTGAAGGACGCGCCGGCGGACTTTTACCGCCGGCCCGCGCCCATCAGATCCGGCCCATCAGCAACAGGATGATCAGCACGATCAGCACGATGCCGAGCAGGCCCGACGGACCGTAGCCCCAGCCGCGGCTGTAACCCCAGGACGGCAGCGCGCCGATCAGCAGCAGGATCAAAACGATGATGAGAATCGTACCGAGCATGTTCAGGCCCTCCGTCTGGATGCAGTGCCGTAACGACTGTGGTGGCCAATGGTTGCGGGACAGCAACGAAGGCGCTCACGGCGGGCAGCTGTGGAAAAGTCATGCTTTGGCTTCGACATCGCCCGCGCCGCGGCGTAGCATCGGCACGTGGGCGGGACCGACGACGATTTCGAACTGGAGGCGCCGGCGCGCGAGGCCGACCGGCTGACGCTCGACCTTGACGGCTGGGAAGGTCCGCTCGACCTGTTGTTGACGCTCGCGCGCGCGCAGAAGGTGGACCTCGCCAAGATCTCGATCCTCGCGCTGGTCGAGCAATATCTCGCCTTCATCGCCGACGCGAAGAAGCTGCGGCTCGAGATCGCAGCCGATTATCTGGTCATGGCGGCCTGGCTGGCCTACCTCAAATCCTGCCTGCTCCTGCCCAAGGACCCGACCGTGGAGCCGGGGCCGGAAGAACTGGCACTTCGGCTCCAGCTCAGGCTTCAGAGGCTGCAGGCGATGCGCGAGGCCGGCGCGCGGCTGATCGGCCGCGACCGGCTCGGGCGCGACGTCTTCCTTCGCGGCGCCCCGGAGGGCCTGAAGACCGTCCGCCGCGCCGCCTGGACCACCGACCTGTACGACCTCATCGCCGCTTACGGCATCGTCCGGGCTCGCAGCGAACCGGCGATCCACGTCGTGGCCCGCCGCCCGGTCATGACGCTGGAGGAGGCCATCCACCGGCTCGAGCGGATGATCGGCCTGCGCGTCGAATGGACGGCGCTGGAGGCCTTCCTGCCGGAAACCCAGGATGCCGAATATCGCCGCTCGGCGCTCGCCTCGAGCTTCGTGGCCACGCTCGAGCTTGCCCGGCTCGGCAAGGTCGCGATCGACCAGAGAGAGAGCTTCTCCACGCTCTATGTGAGGGCGGCATGAGAGAGATGGACGACGGCATCCGGGCCGTCGAAGCCGCCTTGTTCGCGGCCGAGGAGCCGCTCGGCCTCGAGGACATCGCGGCTCATGTGGGCGACGGCGTCGACGTGAAGGCGGCGCTCGCGGAGCTCCGGGCCCATTATTCGGGGCGCGGGATCGAGCTGGTCGAGCGCGGCCGACGCTGGCACTTCCAGACCGCCGCCGATCTCGCGCACATTCTCCGGCGGGAGCGCGAGGAGAGCCGCAAGCTTTCGCGCGCCGCGGTGGAGACGCTGGCGATCATCGCCTACCATGAACCCGTCAGCCGCGCGGAGATCGAGGCGATACGCGGCGTCCAGATCTCGCGGGGGACGCTCGACGTGCTGATGGAGGCGGGATGGGTGCGTCCGGCCGGCCGGCGCGAGGTTCCCGGGCGGCCGCTGACGTTCGCGACGACGCAGGAATTCCTTACCCATTTTGGGCTACAGAGCCGCAGGGACCTGCCCGGGATCGACGATTTGAAGGCGGCCGGGCTGCTCGATCCCGTCGATGCCGCGCTCGAGCGGCTCGGGCTCGAAGACCCGGCCGACGAGGCGGAACTGGAAACCGACGCCGAAGATGCCTAGAGTCCGGGTGAAACGGGAGATTTTCCAATGGGTGGTTTCAGCCTGTGGCATTGGCTCATCGTCGGCCTCGTCATCCTTCTGCTGTTCGGCAAAGGCCGCTTTTCCGACATGATGGGCGATGTCGCGAAGGGCCTCAAGAGCTTCAAGAAGGGCATGAGCGAAGAGGAGGAGGCGGCCGCTGCCGCGCCGCCGCCGCGCCGGATCAGCGACGAGCGCGTCGTCGATGCGGCGCCTCCGGCCTCCGCCGGCCCAGCGGCCGAGGCGGCGCCGGCCGAGCGCGGATCGGCTTCCGAAGCCGACCGGCACTAGCTCGCCGCCGCTCAGGCGCGTCGGAGGGGCGACATGTTCGGGATCGATTCCGGCGAGCTTCTGATCATCGCGGTGGTCGCCTTGGTGGTGATCGGCCCCAAGGACCTGCCGCGCGCGATGCGGACGATCGGCAATTTCGTCGGCCGCGCGCGCGGCATGGCCAAGCATTTCCGCACCGGATTCGACGCCATGGTCCGCGAGGCCGAGTTGGAGGACATGGAGAAGAAATGGAAGGCGGACAATGAGCGCATCATGCGCGAGCATCCCGCCGTCTCCGACGACAGCGAGTGGGGCAAGCCGGCGCCTGAAGCGCCTTCCGCCGCCAGGCCCCAGGCCCCGCCCGCCCCGCCGCCGCGCACGCTTTCCAGCGGCGCCGCGCCGCCGATACCGCCCGCTTCGCCGCCGCCGGGCGACGCTCCATGAGCGACGTCACGGAGCCGGCCGCGCCGCCGGAGGATGAGCTCGAGGCCAGCAAGGCGCCGCTGCTCGACCATCTGATCGAGCTTCGCCGCCGGTTGCTGTGGAGCTTTGCGGCGCTGGCGGTCGCTTTTGGCGTCTGCCTCTATTTCGCCGAGCCGATCTTCGGCGTGCTGGTCCAGCCGTTGCTCGAAGCTGGCCAGGATCAGCTGATCTTCACAGCCGTGTTCGAAGCCTTCTTCGTCCAGATAAAGGTCGCCTTCTTCGCCGCCCTGATGGTCGCTTTCCCGATCATCGCCAGCCAGATCTGGCTGTTCGTCGCCCCCGGGCTCTACCGCAACGAGAAGATGGCTTTCCTGCCCTTTCTGGCGCTGACGCCCTTCCTGTTCGCCGCCGGCGCGTCGCTGGCCTATTTCGTCGCGATGCCGATCGCGCTCCACTATCTGCTCGGCTTCGAGGGCAACATCGCCGGCATCCAGCAGACCGCCCTTCCCGGCGTCGGCAATTATCTCGATTTTTCGATGCGCTTCATTTTCGGCTTCGGCGTCGCCTTCCTGCTGCCGGTGCTGCTGATGCTGCTCGAGCGGGCGGGGATCGTCACGCGCGATCAGCTCAGACGCGGCCGGCGCTATGCGATCGTCGTCGCTTTCGTCATCGCCGCCGTGCTGACGCCGCCGGACGTGATTTCGCAGCTCCTGCTGGCGGTGCCGCTGGTGCTGCTCTACGAGCTGTCGCTGATCGCGATCTGGTTTACCGAGCGGCGGCGGGCGCGCGACGCGACCCGCGCCGGCGCGTAGCCGACACCGCCCTGGGGCGGTGCCCTTGTGTCAGCGCGCGCGAAGCCGGCGGATCAGCAGTTGTTGGGAACGCCGTCGGCGCAGTCGGTGACCGAGTCGGCGTCGTTCGCAGCGCCGTGGACGGTGTTGCAGGCGGCGAGCACGAGGCCGCTCGACAACGCGACGATCACCCAAAGCTTCTTCATGATCTTTCTCCTCACAGGGCACCAAGCAAGACGCGCCGGCGCCGACGCCGGTCAATGCGCTCGTGCCAAGGATGGTTCCGCGGGCAAAACTTCGCTGTGCGGGAGGGGAGGCCCAAAAAAAGTTGAGCCCGGATGCGCTACCGGGGGGGGGGAGGTTAGCGCGTCCGGGCCCATGTTCTGGATAGCGAGAGCGGGGGGGCAAAAGGTCACTATCCGAAGCGCTCAACGAGGAAGAGGCTGCGGGGTTCCACCCGGCTCCAAAAAATTTTCGATTTTTTCTGCCTGCGGCGCAACTTGGACGCACCGCGCTCGGTTGGGGAAACTCGAAGGAGATCGAAACGTGGCCAAGCCTCCCCCTACGCCGCCCTCGTCCGATATTGACGGCGTCCACGAGGACGAGGCGAAGAATACCGATTCCGCGCGCCGCGCCGGACAAAATACGGGCGATCTCGGTCGCGCGCGCGATCAGGCGGCCGGCAAGCCGGATTTCTCCGACGACGAGAGCGGCGACGACCGCTCCGGCTAGCCGCGGCTGACGATGTTTATGGTGACCGAATAGCGGCCGCGGTCGGGATCGCGTTCGAGCGTCGAGCGCAACTGCCGCGCCAGGCCGGTGATGATCCGCTCGAACCGGTCGGTGAGCCGCGGGTCGCCGCCATTCTCGCCGGCCAGGCTGTCCACCTCGATCGCCAGCCGCGCGGTCGTCGGCTCGACCCCATCGAGGACGATCGATACCTGCTGCGCGCCGGAGAGCATTCCATATTCGGCGATCTCGGTGACCAGGAAGGCGACGGATACCGCGACGTCCTGGCTGGCATGGACCGGCTCGACGTCGATGCGCATCTGCATGTTCGCGGCCGGTGGCGGCGCCGTCGCGCGCAGGTTGGCGGCGAGCTCGGAGATGAGCGACCGCAGAGCGACCCCGCGATTCTCCTCGAGCTCGGCATAATGGTTGCGGTGGACCACGGCGAGCGCGTCGACCCGCCGCTGGATCGAGGCGTAAGCGGCCGCGGCTTCCTCGCTGGTGCTGCCGCGCGAATGCAGGTTGAGCAGCGAAGCAACCACCTGAAGGTTGTTTTTGACTCGATGGTGGACCTCGCGAACGAGCTTCGTCTGACGCTCCACCGCCGCCTCCAGCTCAGCTTCGTGGCGGGCCACCGTCCGGGTGACGTTATCGAAGGCGAGGCCGAGCTCGCCGATTTCGCGGGCCGGCGACCTCAGCGCCGGAAGCTCGAGCGGTCTGTCTCCGGGCTGATAGGAGGAGACGACGCGCTGGAAAGTCTCGAGCGGCCGCAGCAACTGCCGGTTCACGATCCACCAGCCGATGATGGCGGCCGCCAGCCACATCACTACCGGGAGCAGGATGAGGAGGACGTCGATCAGGCGGATCGGAACCGCGCCGAGCGTGATTCGAAGCTGAAGCCGGTTGTCGGCGATCGGCGCGGTGTCGCTGACCGTCTGGACGAGCGGCATGGAGCGATAATCGTTCCGAAGCAGCATGCGCCGGTCGCCATCTACCAGGTCGAGCGTGAAGTCGGGGCGGGTGCCCGGGATGAAGGTGAGCTCGCGCAGCGCGGCGCGCGAAAACTCGGCCACGCCTTCCACTGCTCCGTCCGGGCCGTACAGGCTGAGGCGCAAAGTCTCGCCGTCCGGGGTGAGTTCCAGCGCCTGGCCTGAAGAGAGGTTGCGCGTTCCGGGGACCGGCGCGAAGCCTGCGGACGCGCAGCGCAGCCGCCCGCCGACTCCGTAGACGGCATAGCGCCCCCGAGCGGTCTGCAGCGTGGTGAGGCGGCGAAGTACCGACTGGCACACGCGGTCGTCCATCGGCGCCGCGCTCACGGCCGTATTCGCAGCGCGCATCGTGCCCACCGTGCGCACCAGCAGCTCGTTCAGCCGCTGGGCCTTCTGCTCGAGACGCGACAATGTCTGCTCGGCGCGATGGTCGCTATTCTCGCTCGCGCTGTAGATGGAGGCCGAGATCGCCACGATCCCGAGCGGGAGCAGCGCCAGGCTCAGGATGAGCAGCATCTTGGGACCGGTGGCGAGCCGGCTCCAACGTGAAGTGAACCAGCCTTGCCGATCGTCGCTCACGAGCGCCTCGACGTCATCGCGCCGTGGCGCTTATCCGAGCTTTCCCAGCAAATCGAGCATCTCCGGCGGGATGTCTTCGTCCACCATGCGCTGATAGGCGGAACGCAAGGCATTGCCGACCTCGCCGGGGGGCTTGCGTTTCTTCCTTGGCGAGTAGGAGGGGTCCACGGCAGCATCCGTCTCGTTTTCGGGCTTGCGCCGCTTCTGGCTTTCCGTCTCGTCTTGAAGGCTCAAGATCTTCAACCCCTCACGGCCCTGTCGCCGTGCCCGCAAAACTTATTCTTCGCGTGCAAGTGCAGCTCCAGCCCAGCCGTCCTGCGGCTCTTCAGACGCCGTTCGGTGGCCCGCATAATCGCCCCGCGTGGGCATGGAAACAAAAAACTCGGACGATTGTTCCACCCCCGTACGATGACGGGGCCGGGGGTCACTTCGCGCGTCCACGGCAGTTCCGCCGCCCTTTTGCTGCGGGGTTGCGCAAGGGCGGCGGACGCCGCCATAGGCGACCTCACGATTACAAAGGAGTCGAAACGAAATGTCGCTCGGTGAGGAACTGAAGCCGCATCTGCCTTTTCTCCGCCGCTACGCCCGCGCGCTGACCGGCAGCCAGACTCATGGCGACAATTTCGTCCGCGCGACGCTCGAGGCGATCGTCGCGGCGCCCGACGCCTTTCCGCGCGACGTCGACCCGCGGCTCGGCCTCTACCGCACCTTTCACGCCATCTGGTCCTCCGCCAATATCGAGGAGGAGCCCGGCCATGGCGGCGGCGGCGAGGATCCGGAAGGTATCGCGCAGGCGCGGCTGTCGCGGATCACCCCGCTCTCCCGTCAGGCGCTGCTGCTGACGGCGATGGAAGGCTTCACGCCCGAGGACACCGGCTATCTGATCGGCGCTTCCCCGGCGGAGGTCGAGAGCCTGGTCGCCGAGGCCCTGGCCGAGATCGAGCGCCAGACCCGCGCCGAGGTCCTGATCATCGAAGACGAGCCGATCATCGCGATGGACATCGAGACGATCGTTCGCGACCTCGGCCACAACGTCACCGGCGTCGCGGTCACGCGCGACGAGGCGGTTCAGCAGGCGATGGCGCGCCGGCCCAGCCTGGTCCTCGCCGACATCCAGCTGGCCGACGACAGCTCGGGGATCGACGCCGTCAAGGACATCCTCGCCGAGTTCCGGGTGCCGGTCATCTTCATCACCGCCTTCCCGGAACGGCTGCTGACCGGAGAGCGGCCGGAGCCCACCTTCCTGATCACCAAGCCGTTCCAGCGCTCGACCGTAAAGGCGCAAATCGCCCAGGCGCTGTTCTTCGACACCGCCACCGTCCCCGCCTGAGGAACGGAACCGGCGGAACGAGCGAGCGTTGCCGGACTGTAACGAGTGGAACTCCAGAAAACGGGCGGCGGCAGCAACATGGATCAAGAACCGGACCATATCGACACGACCCGGGCGCGCGGGGGTTCGACGCCGCACATGACCCGCTTCGTGCTCGGCTGGGGCCTGGGCCTGGTGATCGTCATTTTCCTGCTTCTGTTGTTTATCTGGCGCTGACCTCTATCTTTGGACGCGCGGCGCCGTCCGGCGCCGACCCGTCCGACATGTTGCGTATCTCAGGGGCATCTTAATGGCGGTCACGAAGGTGGTGGAGGACGAGGAGACCGGGACGCGCGAGCCGGCCGAGACCGTTCCGCTGTCCGATCCCGAGTTCAAGGACCAGCTGGCCCAGGTGATCCCGCATTTGCGCGCCTTCGGCCGCTCGCTTTCCGGCAGCCGCGACCTCGCCGACGACCTCGTCCAGGAGACGTTGCTCAAGGCCTGGGCGGCGCGCAAGCGCTTCCAGGCCGGCACCAACATGCGGGCCTGGACCTTCATCATCCTGAGGAACCTCTTCCTTTCGCAAATGCGACGCGCGCGCTTCAAGGGCGAGTGGGACGAGATTACGGCGTCGCGGCTGCTTGCGGCGCCCGCGAGCCAGGATCGGCACATCGAGCTTTCCGACATGCAGCGCGCGCTGCTCCACCTTCCCCAGCCGCAGCGCGAAGCGCTGATCCTCGTCGGCGCGGGCGGCTTCGCTTATGAAGAAGCGGCCGAAATCTGCGGCTGCGCCGTCGGCACCATCAAGAGCCGAGTCGCCCGCGGCCGCGTCGCGCTCGAAAATCTGATGAGCGAAGGGAAGCTGCCCTCGCGGCGGGAGCATGAAACCGACCCGAACCGGAGCGCTCTTCAGTCGATCATGAGCGAGGTAGACGAACTGAGCCGCGATCGCGACCCGCAAGGCGGCGACGGGGTTTCCGCCGACGAATGAGCAGATAGGTCAGTCGAGGCGCGCGAGCAGCTCTTCGAACTGCTTGAGCGAGCGCATCTCTCCGTCCATGGCGTAGGCATGGCGAAGCGCATTCCCGATGCCGGCGTGAATGGTGGGCGGGGCCACCTTCACGAAGCGCCGGGCAGTTCCTTCGGCCATGGCCATCTTGCTCGCGTTCATCTTTTCCACCTGACGACTAACGTACGTTGGCCCGTCCAGTTGCAACCGTTGCGCAGCCTGAACGGAACTGCCGCGCGGCAGTGATATGAATGAGACACAGTCTAAATGCCGGGTTAACGATGCGCTGAACCGAGCGCGCACCTGCTCGCCATTCTTGCGTCTCCAGCTCGAGCGGCTCCCCGAAATCGCGGCTTCTCTCGAGGGGGGAGACGTCGGTGCGGCGCTGGACCAAGCGCGGCTGGCGGGAGCGTCGGAGCGACCCGAAGCGGGCATCCGGCGAGAGCGCAGCGCTTTCGCCCTCGCCCTCGGCGTCGCCGATCTCGCGGGCGCGATGAGCCTGGAAAATATTACCGCGGAGCTGTCGGCGCTCGCCGACCGGTGCCTCGAACGCGCTTTGGCGACCGCGATTGCCGAACGGACGCCGGAGGCTCCGGTCGCCGGTTTCGCCGTGCTCGGGCTCGGCAAGCTGGGCGGCCACGAGCTCAATTATTCCTCCGACATCGATCTCATTTTCCTCTTCGACCCAGCGAAGCTTCCGCGCAAAACCCGAGAAGAGCCCGACCAGGCCGCGCTTCGGGTGGCGCAACGCGTGGTCGAACTGCTCCAGAAGCGCACCGAAGACGGTTATGCTTTTCGCGTCGACCTCCGGCTGCGGCCGTCGCCCGAAGTGACCCCGATCGTTCTCCCGGCCGACGCGGCGATCAGTTATTATGAATCGTCGGCTTTGCCGTGGGAGCGGGCGGCCTTCGTCCGTGCCCGCACGGTGGCGGGGGACCCGGCGCTGGGGCGCTATTTCCTCCAGGCCCTACATCCGTTTGTGTGGCGTCGCTCGCTCGATTTCGGCGCGATCGGCGAAGTGCAGGCGATCACGCGGCGCATTCGTGACCATTATGCGCAAGGCCAGGGCTTCGGCCCCGGCTTCGACGTCAAACGGGGGCGCGGGGGGATCCGGGAAGTCGAATTTTTCGCGCAAATACACCAATTGATCCACGGCGGGCGTGAGCCGGCGCTGCGGGCGCCGGCGACGCTCGACGCGCTGGCGGCGCTGGCCGAGGCGAAAAGAATCGCGCCGGGCGACGCCGAGACATTGGCCGATGCCTACCGGCTGTTGCGCACGATCGAGCACCGGCTGCAGATGGTCGATGATCGTCAAACGCACACGCTTCCCGAGGATACGGAAGCGCTCGACAATGTCGCCCGCCTGCACGGCCTCGACTCCGGAGAGGCGCTGCTGGCGGAGATGGCCGAGCCGGTCCGGCGGGTCGCCGAAATCTACGACACGCTGGCCGGGCAGGAGGAGCGGCGGCTCCCCGCCAGCGCCGGCGCCCTTGAGGCGCATCTGCAGCGCGCCGGCTTCGAGGACGCGGTCTCGGCGCGCCTGCGCATCGAGGGCTGGCGCGGCGGCCGCGCCCGCTCGCTTCGCGGCGCGCCTTCGCAGGATGCGTTCGAGGCGATGCTGCCGGTGCTGATCGACGCCTTTGGCAAGTCGCCCGATCCAATGCGCGCGCTCAACCGGTTCAGCGACCTCGTCGAGCGCCTCCCGAGCGGCGTCAATTTCTACCGGCTGCTGCAGGCGCGGCCGGGCCTGACCGAGCATCTGGCCGCGATCCTGAGCCATGCGCCCGCCCTCGCCGAGCAGCTCGGCCGGCGGCCCGAGCTCCTCGACGGGCTGATCGACGCCACCGCCTTCGCTCCAGCGCCGCCGGCGGAGCGGCTGGCCCGGGATTTCGCCCGCGCCGACCGTTCCGGCGACGATTACCAGCTGCTGCTCGACCGGGTGCGCGCCCGGGTCAACGAGCGCCGCTTCGCGCTCGGCGTCCAGCTCGTCACCGGCCGCGCCGACCCGATCGAGGCGGCCGAGGGTTATTCGCGCGTCGCCGAGGCGGCGATCGAGGTGCTCGCCCGGGCCACGATCGCCGAATTCGAGAAAACCCACGGCCGCGTGCCGGGTTCGGAGATGCTGATCCTGGGGCTGGGGCGCCTGGGCGGCGAGGCGCTCACCTTCGCCTCCGACCTCGACCTCGTCTACCTGTTCACCGGCACCCACGAGGCGGAATCCGACGGCCCGAGGCCACTGCGCGCGACCGACTATTTCAACCGGCTCGCGCCGCGGATAACCGCGGCGCTCTCGGTGCCGACCGCCGCCGGGCCGCTTTACGAGGTCGACACGCGGCTTCGGCCGAACGGCACCGACGGGATGCTCGCCGTCAGCCTCGAAAGCTTCGAACATTATCAGCGCGAACAGGCCTGGACCTGGGAGCATATGGCGCTCCTGCGGGCACGGCCGATGTACGGCTCGCCCGCCGGCAAGGCGGCGCTCCGGCAGGCGATCGACGAGGTGCTTCGCCGCCCGCGCGACCCCGCCAAGGTCACTGCCGACACGGCTCGTATGCGTGCCGAGATAAGGGCGCACAAGCGCGCCGCCGGCCCGTTCGACATCAAGCATGGCGAGGGCGGGCTCATCGATCTGGAATTTGCGGTCCAGACGCTGCAGCTGCGTCACGGGGTCGGGCTCCATCCCCGCCTGGAGGTCGCGCTGACGGAGCTGGCGGAGGCCGGGCTGGTCTCCGGCGACGTCGATCCCGCGCTTCGGCTGCTGACCCGGATGCTGGTCATGTTCCGGCTGGTGGCGCCGAGCTCCGACGCGCCGCCGCCGGCGACGCGTCCGCTGGTCGCGCACGCCTGCGGCTTTGCGGCCTGGGATGAACTGCTTGCGGCGCACGATCAGGCGCGGCAGAGGATAAGCACGCTCTGGCGCGGCGTGCAGGGAGGGTGAGATGCTGGCCGAAGGCGATTGCGTTCCCGACGTGCGGCTGCAGGCGATGGACGGCACGACTCTGAGCCCGGGCGACTTCCGCGGCAACAAGCTCGTTCTCTATTTCTATCCGAAGGATGACACGTCCGGCTGCACCCGCGAGGCGCAGGATTTCACCGCCCTTGCCGACGATTTCGAGAAAGCGGGAACCTGGGTGCTCGGAGTCTCCAAGGACAGCTCGGCGAGCCATGCCAGGTTCGCCGACAAATACGGCCTCAAGGTCCGCCTCGCCAGCGACACCGACGGCTCGGTCTGCGAGGCGTTCGGCACCTGGGTCCAGAAATCGATGTACGGGCGAAAATATATGGGGATCGACCGGGCCACCTTCCTGATCCACCGCGACGGAACGATCGCCCGCGCCTGGCGCAAGGTGAAGGTACCCGGCCATGCCGAAGAAGTGCTCGAGGCGGCGCGGGCGCTGCCGTGATCATGGGCTTCGAAGCGCCTTCTCGCCGGGAACGCGGCTGGCGCCGTTTCGTTGTCGCAGCGATGGTCAATCCGTTCACCCTTCCGGCGCTCGGCGGCTCGGTCCTGGTTGCGGTCGCGCTTGGGATCCACCTCGGCCAAAGCTCGATCGGGCTGATCAACCCGATCTATTTTCAGGGGCCGGCGGTCCACCCGCGCGATCGCGGCGCGGCCATCGCGGAAACTCGCGTTCGGCCGCGCGTCGTCGCCGCCACCCAGCTTTACGGCTGGGCAGACGGCGTGGCGGCGCGCGCCGAGGATTGCCGCAACTGTGCGGCGATCGAGGCGCGCGACGCGCATGCCGCCCCGGAAATCCACGGCTACAGTGCCGAAGTGCCCTATTTCGGAAGCCGGGAGGAGCGGCAGCGTGTCGATCTCCAGGATGAGGCCGAGCTGCGCGCGCTCGAGGCGGTCGCCGAACGGGTCCAGGCCGAAGAGGCCGCCGCGGCGAAGGTGACGCCGGCCGTACGCTACGCTTATTATCCGGTCGAGCAGCCGGTCGAGGCCGAGGAAGTGCTGCCGGTCGAGGCCGACAAGGAATATTATTCGCAATAATTGATTTTGACGAGCGAGGCGGCCTCGGCGGCGAGCGCACGCGCTTCGTCCGTGCTGCCGGCGCGGGCCAGCGCGACGCCCATCCGCCGATGCTTGCGAGTGACCGGCTTGCCGAACAGCCTGACATCCACCTCGGCCGCCGTCCCGCCGAGGGCGAGCGCGTCGGCGAGCCCCTCGTAGCGAAAGTGCTCGGCCTCGCGGCCGGCGAGGATCACGGCCGAGGCCGACGGGCCGTTCAGCCGGATCGCCGGGATGGGCAGCCCCATGATCGCTCGGGCGTGGAGGTCGAATTCCGACAAATTCTGCGAGATCAGGGTGACCATGCCGGTATCATGCGGGCGCGGGCTCAGTTCGGAGAAAATCGCCTCATCGCCGGCGATGAAGAATTCGACGCCGAAAATGCCCTCGCCGCCGAGATCCTCGACCACCGCCGCCGCCATTTCGCGCGCCTGGGCGAGCGCGGCCTCGCTCATCGCCATCGGCTGCCAGCTTTCCATATAATCGCCCCGTTCCTGGCGGTGGCCGATTGGCGGGCAGAAAAGGACGCCGTCGCGCGTGCGGACGGTGAGCAAGGTGATTTCGTAGTCGAAGCGGATGAATTCCTCGACGATCACCCGCGGCCGGTCGCCGCGCATGTTGGCGACGGCATAGTTCCAGGCCGTTTCCAGTTCGCCCTCGCCGCCGACCGTGCTCTGGCCCTTGCCGGATGAGGACATCACGGGCTTGATCACGCAGGGGAGGCCGGCGTGGGCCGCGCCGGCGCGCACTTCCTCCAGGCTTTCGGCGAAGCGGTAGCGCGACGTGCGCAGGCCGAGCTTCTCGGCGGCGAGGGTGCGGATCGCGTCGCGGTTCATCGTCATCGCCGCCGCACGGGCGGAGGGGACAATGTGCCAGCCCTCGCCCTCGAGCGCTTCCAGTTCCTCGGTGCGGATCGCCTCGATCTCGGGGACGACGAAGTCGGGCCGGTGCTTCTCGATCGCCTCGCGCAGCCGCGCGCCGTCGAGCATCGGGAAGATTTCGAAGGCATCGGCCACCTGCATCGCCGGCGCGCCAGCATAGCTGTCGCAGGCGACGACATGGGCGCCGAGCCGCTTCGCGGAAATGGTGAGTTCCTTGCCCAGCTCGCCGGAGCCGAGGAGGAGGAGGCGTGCGGTGAAACTCATCGGCGCATTCGCTACAGAGCCGCGGCCGCACAGGAAAGAGCCATGGAAACGATCGCCCAGGCGTGCCGCGGGGTGCTGCTGACGTCCGACCCGCCGCTGAAGGTGAAAGCGGCGCGCTCGGCCGCGCGCGCCTGGCGCCGCGGCGCGCTCAGGCACGCGTTCGACGAAGCGATGCCGGAGCGGCCGGCGCGGCCCGAACGCCCGGTCCTGCTGCCGGCCAACCGCATGCCCAAGCGGGGGCGGGCGGGATCGGAGCGCGGCCGGATCGCCATGCTCCATGCGCTCGCCCATATCGAGTTCGCGGCGATCGACCTCGCCTTCGACATTGCGGGGCGGTTCGGCGAGGGCTTTGCGCGCGCGTTCATCGACGACTGGATCGCGGTGGGCGCCGACGAGGCGATGCATTTCGTTTTGATCGACCGACGGCTTCGGGCGCTTGGCTCCGGCTACGGCGCCCTGCCGGTCCATGACGGCTTGTGGGAAGCCGCCGCGGCGACCGCGCACGATCCGCTGGCGCGGCTGGCGGTCGTGCCGATGGTGCTCGAGGCGCGCGGCCTCGACGTCACGCCGGGGACCGTGGCGGCGTTCGAGCGGGCTGGCGATCTTCGCTCTGCCGCGATCCTGCGGCGCATCTACCGCGACGAGATTCGCCACGTCCGCGCCGGCACGCGCTGGTTCGAGCAAGGCTGCGAGAGGGGCGGATTTCCACCGGTCCAGCATTGGCAGGCGCTCGTCCGGCGCCATTTCCGAGGTGCCATTAAGCCGCCGTTCAACGACTCAGCGCGCGACGAAGCCGGTCTGTCCCGCGAATTCTACTCTGGGGTTGCCGGGGTGGGAATTGCTTAACATTCTCCCCCCACACGTTCGGGGCGGGCACTTCCGACGTCGTAAGCCGGGCAGCAGCCCACGGGATTTCAATGCGGTCACCGCGTGTGGCCGCCGGGGCTTAGAGCGGCCCGACGGGGAAGATGATGACCAACTTTGTTTCGACGGCCAACGCAAGCTTTCCGGCGAAGTTCCGTAATCTCTTCAAACCGCGCGACATTTTCCTTCACGATGGCAAGAGCCTGCGCCGCTTCACGATCGGCGCCCGGATCCAGGTGACGGCCGCGCTCACCGCTCTTGCCCTTCTCGCTTGGTCCGCCTTCGCGACCTTCCAGGCGCTTAACGCCGTCAATGGCGACGTCGCCCAGATGGAGCGCCAAGTGGCGCAGATGCAGGCGGACGTCGCCGCGATGCGCGTCCAGACCCGCCGCCACGCCGAGCTGCTCGAGCGCCGCCAGGCGTTCCTCGCCGGCGTCCTTTCGGGCGAAGCCGATCCGCGCCAGCTCGCCGCTCTGCTCCCCGAGCAGGACCAGCTTCCGCACAATGCGGCGTCGCAAAATTATGCCGAGATCGAGCACCAGCAGCTGGCGCTCGCCGAGCAGGCCCAGAACGCCAACCAGCAACGCTATCGCGAGACCGTCCGTGCGCTCCGCCGGATCGGCGTCAACCCGGCCGAAATTGCCCGCTCCGCCGGCGTCGGCGGTCCCTTCGAGCCGGTCGAAGCCGCCAATGCCGATCCGCGCTTCCGCGAGCTTTTCGTCAGCTGGCAGCGGCTCGAGCAGCTCGAGCAGGCGGTGATCGCGATCCCGTCGGCCCAGCCGCTGCGCAGCTCGGCCAACTTCACCAGCGGCTTCGGCGTCCGCTCCGACCCATTCCGCGGCCGCGCCGCGATGCACGGCGGCGTCGACCTGGCCGGCCCGATCGGAACCCCGATCTACGCCACCGCGGACGGCATCGTCGGCCGCTCCGAATATAATAATGGCGGCTACGGCAACCTCGTCGAGATCAATCACGGCCAGGGCATCCAGACCCGCTACGGCCACCTGTCGCGGCTGATCGCCCGTCCGGGCCAGCGCGTCCGCCGCGGCGAGTTGATCGGCCTGATGGGCTCGACCGGCCGCTCGACCGGCAGCCACCTTCATTATGAGGTTCGGATCGACGGCCGCGCCGTCAACCCGATCCCCTTCATGCAGTCGAGCAACATGCTGCTCGCTTTGCAGCGCCAGTCGCAGAGCACCGCCGCGCTCGGCGGCCCGGCCGCCGCCGCCGGCCCGGCAGCCGGCACGCGCTAAGCCGCTTTTCCACTTTTTACAGACGTCAGAGCCCTCGCGCTTCGGGAGGGCTTTCGATTCGTGGGGAAAGGCTGGGCGGGCCGGCTGATTTACCGCCTATGGCTTGAGCGCGGCCCTTGACCTCCTCCTTGCGAGAAGCGAAGCGACGCCGCAACCAAGCAGGCTTCGGCGGCCACCTGGATTGCTTCGCTTCGCTCGCAATGACGAACGGGGAGGACAGGCGCGCTCTGGTTTCCCAAGTGCAAGTCGCTAAGCCGCAGCCGCCGCGTTCGGGCGCCGGACATGAAAATGGCGGCTGATGTCGCCATCAGCCGCCACTTTCCCGAGATCGCCGCGCCGGTGAGGGCCAGGCGGTCCCTGGAAGGTTCCGGCCGGAGCCTTTCGGCCCCGGTCGGTTCCTCGGGTTCCAGGATCGCCTTGCGGCTCCTCTGGTTCCCTTGACCGAAAGCCGTCTCAGCCTTGCGGCTTAGCCGTTTTTCGGTCGGAAAGCCGGATCGGCATCGCTGCCGTCGGCCTTCCTTCGCTCGCCGAAGCCCGGGGGCCTCGGTCTGCCGGACGATTGCGGAAAGTGGGTTCGGCTTGCGCCTCGCGCTTCTTCCTCGTCGCCCGTTCCGCCGCCCCGCAAGTGGCTTTCCCGAAGGTCGGCCGCCGCTTGGGCGATGGTCGCTGCCGCCACGTGCACTCCGTTGCCGGAGGGCCGCTTATCGACCGCGAGCCATCTGTATGACTCGGCTTTCCGAGTCGCACCTAATGGAATCTTCGCCCTTGGGCCTGTGGATAACGAGGATAAGGGGGATAAGAGTCGTTCGTTCCGTTTTGGGGCGGCGGAATCAGGCGGCGCGGTGGCTGACGGCGCCGGCGCCGCGCCGAACCAGCTGCTCGGCCAGCGCCAGGCTGGCCGGGTCGTCGACGTCGAGCCATACGCTGTCGCCGATGTCCATCGTCGCGGCCCGCCCTTGGTCGGCGAGCCGTTGCACGCCTTCGGAGAGGCTGCCGCCGCCGCCGGCATCGACGTCGCCGCGAATCGCCTCGGCCAGAGCGGGAGTGGCGAGGAAGAGGCCGGTGTCGATCGCGTTGTAGCGCTCCAGGCGCTTGCCGATCCGGACAATCGCGCCGTCCTCGGCGATCTCGACCTTGGTGGCGTCGTCGACGTCGAGCAGCGGGCCCGTCAGGCGCCGGTCCACCGCCAGCGTCACCGCTTTGCCGCCCGTGCCCCGGGCCATCAGCCGCCGCGCGATGGCCGGGTCGAACAGATGGTCGGACATCAAAAGCAGGTAGTCGCCGTCGATCGCCGCGGCGCCGGCGGCGACGGAAAGGCCGTTGGGGCGGTTCCAGTCCGGCGTGCGGACCCAGCCGAGGTCGAGGCCGAGGCGGGTTCGAAGCGCGGCGAGGAAGGCCTCGACGGCGTCGGCCTCATGGCCGGTGGCGATTATGAAGCGGGCCGCGCCGGCCTCGCGGGCGGCGGCGATCACATGCTCGATCAGGGGAATGCCCCCGACCGGCGTCAGCGGCTTCGATTCGGAGACCGCGCGCAGCCGGCTGCCATAGCCGGCCGCCAGGATCAGGCAGTTCATTCGGCCGCCAGCGCCTCGCCGGCGATGAACTCCTCGGTCAGCTGCGCGGCGACGTCGTCGCTGAACTGCTGCGGCGGGTGCTTGCAGAAGAAGGCCGACGGGCCGATCAGAACGCCGCCGACGCCGCGCTCGAGCGCGACCTTGCAGCAGCGGATCGCGTCGATCACGACCGCGGCGGAATTGGGGCTGTCCTCGACCGACAGGCGAAGCTCGAGGTTCATCGGTACGCCGCCGAACAGAGCGCCCTCGATCCTGAGGAAGCACAGCTTGTTGTCGTTGAGCCAGGGGATGTAGTCGCTCGGGCCGACATGGATGTCGTCGGCGCGCAGGCGCTCGGCCATGATCGATTGCACCGCCTCGGTCTTCGATTCCTTCTTGGAAGCGAGCCGCGAGCGGTCGAGCATGTTGAGGAAGTCGGTGTTGCCGCCGGTGTTCAGCTGGTAGGTGTGGCTCATCGCCACGCCGCGCTGGCGGAACAGGTTGGAAAGGACGCGATGGACGATGGTCGCGCCGAGCTGCGCCTTGATGTCGTCGCCGACGATCGGCAGTCGCTTCTCCTGGAAGCGCCGCTCCCAGCTCGGGTCGCTGGCAATGAAGACCGGCATGCAGTTGACGACGGCGACGCCGGCCTCGAGCGCGCATTCCATGTAGAAGCGGGTCGCTTCCTCCGAGCCGACGGGAAGGTAGTTGACCAGGACCTCGGCGCGCGAGCTGCGCAGCGCGGCGACGATCTCCTCCCGGCTCGCCTCGGGCGCCTCGGCGCGGACGAAGCCGCGGGCGCCCGGCGCGTCGAGCATGTGGTCGGCCATGCCGTCGAGGATCCGCCCCATCATCACCGCGACGCCGGTGGGCGGCACGTTGCCGTCGAAAACGGCGGTGCAGTTGGGCGGCGCGAAGATCGCCTCGGCCACGTCCTTGCCGACCTTGCGGGCGTCGGTGTCGATGGCGAGCACGATCTCCATCGCGGCGGGGCCGTACCCGCCGATCGTCTGGTGGATGAGCCCGTGCGCCTGACGGGCCGGATCGGCGTAATAGTGGATGCCCTGCACGAGCGAGCTCGCGCAGTTACCAACCCCCACCAACGCGACCTTGATGTTCTTCATGAAGCCCCCAGGGACGTGAATGGGCGACGCTCTCGCACAAAGGCCTCAGAAGTCAAGCGCTTCGGCCTTCCGCGGCGGCCCGCCGGCTGACCCGAAGGGCACGGAAATGAACCAGAAATTTTTCGCTTTCCTTGCCGAAAGGAGACGGCAAGAAGCGGAGCCGACAGGACTTTTTCGAAATGGGACGGATGGCTTCGGTGGCGACTGACAGGGCCCGGAAGGCAAAGGATGCGCCGGTGCGCATGCGCCCGCCCGAGCTCGAGGATCCGCTCAACAAATATGTCTATCACCCGCTGGCGGCGCACATCGCGCGGCTGCTGGCGCCGACCCCGGTTACGCCGAACGCCGTTTCGGTGACGGGCGCGCTGATGGTGTGGGTCGCGGCCTTCGCGTACACCCAGGTCGCCGGGCCGCTCGGCGTGGTGCTGGGCCTTTTCTTTCACTGCCTGTGGCATGTGCTCGACGGTGCCGACGGCGACCTCGCCCGGCTGACCGGCAAGGCGAGCCCGTTCGGCGAGATGGTCGACGGCGCCTGCGACTATGCGGCGCATTCGCTGCTCTACGTCGCCCTGGCCGCCGTTCTGGACGACAGGATCGGCATCTGGGCGTGGATCTGGGGCCTGGCCGCGGCCGCGTCCCACAGCCTCCAGACCAACCATGCCGAGACCCAACGCCGCTCCTATCTGTGGTGGGCCTATGGCCTGCCGTGGCTGAAGCACAGCAAGGTTGCCGGCCAGGAGGCGGCGCGGCCGCGCGGACGGCTCGGCGCCGCGTTCGGCTGGCTCGGACGGCGCTACCTCGCCGTCGCGGACAGCATGGCGCCCTGGACTTCCGACATCGACCGAATGGTGGAGGAGGCCGCCGGCGATCCGATCAGGCAGCGGCGCATCCGGCGGCTCGTGCGCCTAAGCTGGAAGACGCCGATCTTGCTCGAAAAGGTCGTCGGGCCGAACCCGCGGACGATCATCCTCGGCCTCGGCATGGCGCTCGGCTCGCCGGCCTATTTCTTCTTCGCGGAAACCGTGCTTCTCAACCTGCTGCTCGCCGGCTCTGTGCTGTACCACAATGCCGCCGGACGGCGGCTGGCGGCCCGTCTGAGGGCATGAAGCCCCCGATCAGGCGGTGACGACGAGCGGGCCGAACTCCTGATCGAAGGAGATCAGGCTGCGGATGTCCGGCGAGTTCACGCCCAGCGCCATCGGGCAAATGGCGTCGGGAACGGCGGCGATGTCGAACAGCTCCTTGATCGCGCCGTCGAGCCTGATCCACTCGACCAGGTCGCCGCTCCTCAGGTCGACCACGCAGACGCCGCACCAAGGTTCGGCATCGCGCTTTGCGAGCTCGTCCTGCAGGGCCAGCCCGGAAAAGGCGCCGTCGCGCGGCAGCGAGACGGTGGCGATCGCAAAGCCGCCATGAAGGGCGAGCCCGCGCAGAAAGCCGGGGCAAAAAGCGAGATCGCGCCTCGATCCCGATTGCGGATCCACCAAAGTGAGCGCGCCGCGCCCCGAATCGAGCAGCCACACGCCCTCCGGACCGACGCGCGGGCTGTGCGGCATCGACAGCTGATCGGTGACGATGCGGTCGGTGCGGACGTCGATCAGCACCCCGCCCTCATGCCGCCGGTCGCGCCACCCGCCGGCGACGTCGGAGCGGCTGACGGCGGTCGCATAGGCCGGAGCGCCCTCCGCCATGGCGAGGCCGTTAAGATGGCAGCGGTCCTCAGCTGCGAGCCGGGAGATGAAGGACGGCTTCCACAGCGGCTTGAAGCCGTGCTTGAGGCTCGTGGTCGCCAGGCAGCTGAACTTGGTGTTGACGAACACGACGCGCCCCGCGCGGTCGACGCTGAGTTCGTGAACGTCGACGTCGCCGGTCGTCTGGGCGTTGCGTGGGACGTAGAGGCGGTCGAAATGCTGGTTGGCGCGCTCGTGGCCGGCCAGCACGTTCTCCAACCGCCAAATTTGATATTCGCTGCCGACGTAGAGGCGTTCCGAAGAACCGTGAACGCCCATCGCCCGGGTATAATTCTGCTGATGAAAGGACACCCTGCCGTCCGGCAGGCGGCCGACGAGGAAGAGCTGGCCTGTCTGATAGGAAGTGAAGGCCAGGCTGCATCTGGTGCGGCCGAGCCAGGCGCTGAAGCCGCGCGAGACGGTGATCCCGGTTTGCGAGGCCGCCAGCGCCGGCGGTTGCGGCGAGGCTTCGGCCTGCTCGACCGAAATCGGCGCGGAAGCGGAGCCTTGCTCTTTTTCGCTCACGACCGGCGTCGCGCTGCGGCGCTCAGGATTCTTGCGAGGCTTCGGCGCAGCTGCGCAGGACCTGGCTCACCGCCGGGCCGGCGCCGCGCAGATCGAAGACGGTGTCGAAGCGGCGCTCCTCCATGTCGCGGGCGCGGATGACGAGGCGCCGCGCGGTCTGGATGTCCCGAACGAAGGCGTCCACCCGCCGGTCGCGCTCCAGCTCCGCGCGGCGATCGTCGATTTCCCAGAACATCCGCCGCGGCGCCTGGTTGTCGAATCGGTAGGTGAGCTTGCGCCGGCCGCTGAGCAAATGCCCGCGCGCGAGCCAGCGGCGCGAATGGAAGACGACATAGGGGCCGTCATCGTTGGCCGGCTCGCAGCCCACGACGAGGCGGTTGCCGCCCTGCAGGAGCGTGGCGCTGTAGCGGACCCGGTCGTTGATCAGGTCGCGGCCGACGGTCACCGTCATCGGCTGCGGTGGGAGCTGCGCGGCGAGGAGCGTCAGGGCAGTCAGGAGCATCGCTACATTCTCTTTCCGGAAAAGCGGCATAGGTCGCGCGTTCCCGCAAGGCAACAGAGCGCCCGGAAAGGGGCCGCCGCGGAAGCTTTGTCTTGCGCCCATCCTCGCCGGGGCCTAAATCCCGGGCGGCACCGGCCGCTCCGCAAGGGGCGGCCCTTATCGTTTCTGGAGGAATTTTCTCGTGGCCCAGCCGCTCATGCCCCATGCCACGGCCAGCTGGCTCGTCGACAACACGTCGCTGACCTTCCAGCAGATCGCGGAATTCTGCGGGCTTCATATCCTTGAAGTCCAGGCCATCGCCGACGACACGGCAGCGACCAAGCTGACTGGGCGCGATCCGCTACGATCAGGCGAGCTGACGCTCGAGGAGATCGAGCGCGGCCAGTCCGACCCCACCTACAAGCTGCGGATGCACCGCGAGCCTGACCAGGCGGTGCGGACGCGCGGGCCGCGCTACACGCCCGTCTCCAAACGGCAGGACAAGCCCGACGGCGTCGCCTGGCTGATCCGCAACCACCCGGAGCTGTCCGACGGGCAGATCGGCAAGCTGATCGGCACGACGCGCACCACCATCCAGGCGATCCGCGAGCGATCGCACTGGAACATCGCCAACATCCAGCCCAAGGACCCGGTGACGCTCGGGCTCACCTCGCAGCGCGAGCTCGACACCGCGGTCGCCAAGGCGGCCAAGGCGGCCGGGGGCGCGGCCCCGACCGATACCTATATCGAGCGCGACCGCGAGGCGCTGATCGAGGAGCTGCGCGCCGAGCGCGAAGCGGCGGCGCGCGAGGCCGAAGCGGCGCTTGCCGCCGAGCAGGCCGGCGAGGAAGCGAGCGCGACCGGGCCGGACTTTGTCGACCCGTTCCGGAGCTGAGCCGGCCGTCCAGGAGGGCACCAGCCCGGCCTCCCCGGACGAATCGTTGGCTCCGGTCCCTTACGTCCATCGCGGACTGACCTACCCGCTCGGCCGCAGTGCGCCGGACGCGGGGACGCTCATCGAGCTGGCGGAGGGCGTAAGCTGGACCCGTTCGCCCGTTCCGGGCTCACTGAATCACATCAACCTGTGGGTCCTCGACGATGAAGACGGCGTGGCTCTCGTGGATTCGGGCCTCGACATCGCCCCGGCGCGCGAGGCCTGGTCGGCGCTGTTCGCCGGGCCGCTCGCCGGTCGGCGCGTCACTCGCCTGATCGTCACCCATTTCCATCCCGACCATCTCGGACTCGCCGGCTGGCTTTGCGAGCGGTTCGGAGTCCGCCTCTGGATGACCCGGGGCGAGTGGCTGTTCGCGCGGATGCTGATCTCGGACGTGCGCGACGCCCCGCCGGCCGAGGCCTTCGCTTATTGGCGCGCCGCCGGCTGGTCGGAGGAGCGGATCGCGGCCGAAGCGCAAAAGGGCTGGGGCCGCTTCGCCTCCGTCGTCAGCCCGGTCCCGGTCGGGATGATCCGGCTCCGGGACGGCGACGTCCTTCCGATCGGGCGCCGCGAATGGCGGGTCGTCGTCGGCAGCGGTCATTCACCCGAACATGCCTGCCTCGTCGACGATGAGGGCAAAGTGATGATCGCCGGGGACCAGGTGCTGCCGCGCATCACATCCAACGTGTCGCTGAGCCTCAGCGAGCCGGAAGGCGACCCGCTCGGCGAATGGCTCGCCTCGATCGAGAAGCTCAAGGGCCTTCCGGACGACCTGCTCGTCCTTCCCTCGCACGGCGAACCCTTCACGGGCCTGCACGCCCGCCTCGATGCGCTGGCGGAAGGTCATCGCGGCCGCCTCGATGCGCTCCGCGCCCACCTTTCGGAGCCGCGGCGGGCGGTGGACTGCTTCGGCGTCCTGTTCGGCCGCAAGATCGAGGACGGCTCCTTCGGCCTCGCCACCGGCGAAGCGCTCGCCCACCTGCGCCGCCTGGAGGTCGAAGGCCGCGCCCGGCGCGAGCCTCGCGACGGCGTCTACTTTTATGCGGGCGCCGGCTCGGCTTGACCGCCGCCGCGGTGCGGACCAATGCTGGCGCCATGGCCGACGAAGCGCCCGACGTTCAGGACCTTTCCTTCGAGGCCGCGCTCAAGCGTCTGGAAGAGATCGTGCGCCGGCTGGAAAGCGGGGAGGCGCCGCTCGACGAGGCGATCGCGCTCTACGGCGAGGGCGACCGGCTGAAGCAGCAATGCGAGGCGCGCCTGCAGGCGGCGCAGGCGCGGATCGAGCAGATCCAGCTCGGCCGCGACGGCGCGCCGGCCGGCACGGCGCCGTTCGGCGGCGCCTGAACCTCGGCGGGTGAACGGCTCGACCGCCAGCCTGAGCAGCGCCCTTGCCGAGATAGGCCGCGCCATCGACCAGGCCTTCGACCGGCTGCTGCCGGTGCCGGAGGACGGGCGCGCCCGGCTCTACGAAGCGATGCGCTATTCAGCGATCGGCGGCGGCAAGAGGCTTCGGGCGCTGTTGGTCGTCGCGGGCTGCGACCTGTTCAACGTCGCTCGCGACCGCTCGCTGCGGGTCGCCCTCGCCGTCGAATGCATCCACGTTTATTCGCTCATCCACGACGATCTGCCCTGTATGGATGACGACGACCTCAGGCGCGGCAAGCCGACCCTGCACCGAGCCTTCGACGAGAGCACCGCCATCCTGGCCGGCGATTCGCTGCACGCCCTCGCGTTCGAGGTGCTGGCCGACGAGGCGACGCATGAGGATCCGTTCGCCCGCGCCGAGCTCGCTCTCGAAATGGCGCGCGCGGCCGGGCCGGCCGGCATGGCGGGCGGCCAGATGATGGACCTGACGGCCGACGGCATGGCGCTCGATCTCGCCGCCGTCACCCGGCTCCAGCAGCTCAAGACCGGCGCGCTGATCGGCTGGTGCCTCGAGGCGGCGGCGATCATGGGACGGATTCCCCCTGAGGGGCGGACGGCGCTTCGCGGCTATGCGCGCGATGTCGGCCTCGCCTTCCAGATCGCTGACGACCTGCTCGATCATGAGGGGTGCGAGAAGAAGGCCGGCAAGCGCGTCGGCAAGGACGGCGCGGCGGGCAAGGAGACGTTCCTGTCGCTGCTCGGCCCGGAGCGCGCCCGCCGGCAGGCGCAGGCGCTGGTCGATCAGGCGGTCGAGCATCTGCGCAGCTTCGGCGCCGAGGCGGACCTGCTCCGGGCGATCGCGCGCTTCGCGGTGGAGCGGGACCATTAAGGCGGCTATGGCGGTTCGATGAGGACAGGGGTCTATCCCGGCACGTTCGACCCGATCACGCTCGGGCACATGGACATCATTCGCCGCGCCGCCAGCCTCGTCGACCGGCTCGTCATCGGCGTCACCACCAATCCTTCCAAGTCCCCCATGTTCACGCTCGACGAGCGGCTGGCCATGGTCCGTCGGGAGACCGACGCGATCGGCGGCGATGTGCGCATCGTCGCGTTCGATTCGCTGTTGATGGACTTTGCCGAGCGCGAAGGCGCGTCGATGATCGTCCGCGGTCTTCGTGCGGTGGCCGATTTCGAATATGAGTTTCAGATGGCTGGAATGAACCAGCAGCTCAACGACGATATCGAGACCGTCTTCCTGATGGCCGATGTATCGCTGCAGCCGATCGCGTCGCGGCTGGTCAAGGAGATCGCCCTTTACGGGGGCAACATCGGCAAGTTCGTCACGCCGGCGGTGGCCGAGGACGTCGCGCGGCGGGTGAAGGAATCGGGCAGAAGGGGCGGCTGAGGGACGCCGGATGGCCCGCCGTTCAGCGAGGCGAAAGCCCGATCGGCGCTTGAGGGGCGGCTCGGGCAGGTCTAGAAGCAGCGCCTGGCGGAATGGGGTAAGCGGATGCGGTTATTCTCTTTTCTGACCGGCTTGGCCGGGCTCTTCATGGCGGGTGCGCTCGCGGCGCAGACGCCGCTACCGGCCGCGCCCCCGCCGCCGCCGCTCACGCCTGAGAATAGCTGGCATCTCGACCTTTCGACGGGCGGGCGGGTTACCGTCCAGCTTCGTCCCGATGCCGCCCCCAACCATGTCGAGCGGATCAAGACGCTGACCCGCCGCGGCTTTTATGACGGCCTCACCTTCCACCGGGTGATCGAAGGCTTCATGGCCCAGGGCGGCGACCCGACCGCCACGGGCGGTGGAGAATCCGACCTTCCGGATCTCGCGATCGAGATCAGCGGCCTCTCCCACCTTCGCGGCGCGGTCGCGATGGCCCGCGGCGAGGAGCTCAACACCGCCAACAGCCAATTTTACATCATGTTCGTTCCGCGGCTCGGCATGGACGACAATTATACCGTCTTCGGGCGCGTCGTCGCGGGCATGAACTTCGTCGACGCGATCGAGCGCGGCGAGCCGCCCGCCAATCCGAGCCGCATCATCCGCGCCTCGATCGGTTCGGACAACGTCCCGCCGATGTCGGCCGAAGCGCTTCGGGCGGCGGGCGCGCGGGCCCAGGCGGCGGCGCAGGCGGCGGCGGCCGCGGCCCGCCCCGCTACAGTCGGCCCGGGCGGATTGACCGCGCCTGCGGCACCGCCCGCGGCACCGCCCGCGACGACGGCCCCGACCGAGGCCGAGCCGGCGC
The DNA here is from genome assembly GCA_036386375.1 of Allosphingosinicella sp. Taxonomy (GTDB): domain Bacteria; phylum Pseudomonadota; class Alphaproteobacteria; order Sphingomonadales; family Sphingomonadaceae; genus Allosphingosinicella. Next base: position 33,932 of record DASVVV010000096.1, read on the forward strand.
CGACGCCGGATCAGGGTCAGCCGCCGCGCTGACGTGCGCGTCGATCTTTTCGATTTTGAGCTCCCGCCCGATCTGATCGCGCTGAGGCCGGCCAGCCCGCGCGACGCCGCCCGGCTGCTGAAGGTGGAAGGGGCGGAGATTTCGGATCAGGTCGTCGGCGAGCTTCCGAGCCTGCTGCGGCGCGGCGACGTGCTGGTGTTCAACGACACGCGCGTCATTCCCGCCCAGCTCGAGGGGCGGCGCGGCGAGGCGCGGATCGGCGCGACCTTGCATAAGCGGATCGGCCCGCGAAGCTGGCGCGCCTTCCTGCGCAACGCGAAGCGCGTGCGCGACGGCGACCGGATCGAATTCGCGGAGGGCATCGCCGCGGTTGCGGGCGAGAAGAGGCCGGACGGCTCGGCAGTGCTCGAGTTCGAAGGGGAGGAGCCGGTCGAGCTTCTGCTCGAGCGCGCCGGGCGGATGCCGCTCCCGCCCTATATCGCCCGCCGGCGCGCGACCGACGCGCGCGACGCCGAGGATTATCAGACGATGTTCGCGCGCGAGAAAGGCGCCGTCGCCGCGCCGACGGCGGCGCTTCACTTCACGCCGCGGCTGATGGCGGCGCTGGCCGAAGCGGGCATCGGCCATGAGACGCTCACTCTCCATGTCGGCGGCGGGACCTTCCTTCCGGTCAAGGCCGAGGACACCGCCGATCATGTCATGCACAGCGAATGGGGAAGGATCGAGGCGGCGACGGCCGAGCGGCTCAACGCCGCCCGCGCCGCCGGTGGCCGCATCGTCGCCGTGGGGACGACCTCGCTCCGGCTGCTCGAAAGCGCCGCAGACCACGAGGGGCGGGTACGCGCCTTCGAAGGCGACACTGCCATCTTCATCACGCCCGGCTACCTCTTTCGCGCCGTCGACGGGCTGCTCACCAATTTTCATTTGCCGCGCTCGACGCTGTTCATGCTGGTGAGCGCGCTGATGGGGTTGGAGACGATGCAGGCCGCTTATGCGCACGCGATTGCCGGCGGCTATCGCTTCTACTCCTATGGCGATGCGAGCCTGCTGCTGCCTCGCCCCTCCGTTTGAGCCGCTAATCGACGCGGGTGGCCAGTCCGCCGCGAATTGCGTCGGCGAGGAGGGCGCGGAACTCCCTTTCCGCGCGCGCGGCGAGCCGGTCCTGCTCGCGGCCGAGCGCGTCCTGCTGCCGCCCCAAGCCGTCCTGCTGCTCGCCGAGGACATCCTGTTGCCGGCCCAGCGCATCCTGGCGGCGTCCGAGCTCCTCCGCCTCGCGCGGCGAGGCGCTCGCCTGCCGGGCACCGATCCGCGCCTGCTCGGCGCCGAGCCGGGCCTGCCGCCGGCCGAGCGCCGCCTGGCGCGAGCCGAGCTCCGCCTGCCGGGCGCCCAGCTGCTGCTGCGGCGCGAAGATCGCCTCCGCCCGGCGCAGCGTCGCTGCATCGCGGATGACGTAGCTTGCGCCGCCTTCGCGGATGTACAGCATAGCCTCGCGGCCGGATCGAAGCGCCCGCGCGCGGCGCAAATCCTCCATCGACCCGCTCATCGTGCTGCTGTCGCTGCCCGCCGAGAGCAGGACGTAGGAGGCGCGCTCGGCCGATTGGGCCGCGGTCGCAGCGGGGGCGATCGCCATGAGGAGCGCGGCGACGGTGGCCGCCGCGGCCAGGGCGATTCGGCGATAGCGGCCGGGGAGGAGGTCGGGCAGGGCGGTCACTGGGCGTTCCTTTCCGAATGGTCTGTCGTGCGGTTCGCCCGGGCGCTGCAACTTCCGCGCCACGCGCGGCCCCAGCGTCGGGGCCCCTGCCGTGACTTGCGCTGTCCGCTTGCGAACGCCCCGAAGTCCGGTTCCGGACAGCCGGCGCGCTAGCGCGGGCGGCGCTCGAGGTAGAGATAGCCGGGGTCGAACTCAGCAACCCTTTGCAGCCCGCCGAGGTCGCCGATCGCCACCCGGCCCCCGCGGAAGGCGACCAGCGCCCGTTCGCGCAGCTCCTTCAGGGTGCGGTTGATGTGAACCGAGGTGAGCCCGAGGCACTCCCCAAGGTCGGCCTGAGTAAGCCCGAGATCATATTCCAACCCCGCGGTCAGCCCGACCAGGCCCAGCCGGACGTGAAGCTCGCAGAAAAGGTGGGCCAGGCGCGACATCGCGCTGCGGCGCCCGAGCGACAATTCCCACTCGCGGTGGATTGCCGCGTCGAGGTTGGTGGCGAACCAGTAGACGCGGGTGAGATGCGGATGCTCCTCGGTGATCGCCTGGAGGTTGGCGTGGGGGATGATCGCCACCTGGCACGGCGTCAGCGTCAGCAAATGATGGTCGAGGCGCTTCAAGGTGAAGCTGTGCAGGTCGGCATAGTCGCCGGCGACGTGAAGCTCGGTGATCTGCCGCTGGCCGTCGCGAAGGTCCTTGTGGCGGCACATGAGGCCGTCGAGCAGCAGCGTGCTGTGGCGGAGCTCCTCGCCCGCCCGGACGACGGTCAGGTCGGCGGGATATTCGCGATAGTCGGCGACCGCGCCGCGAATCGCTTGTTCTTCCTCGGCGCTGATCTCGTCGCGCGCCCGAAGCTTGGCGAGATGCCGCTCGATCATGGTCGCGGTCGCTCCTGCACCCGCTCGACCTCCTGCGGGAAGGGGAAGGCGGCCTGGAGGGGCGGAGAGAAACGAGGCATTGGGGGCAAGCGCATTCCGGCCGATAAAGTTTCCCCGCTCTGAATGACCTTCCCGGCCGCGCCCATGAACGAACCAGCCGAGCGACACTTTGCTGTCGCGCCGCCGTCCGCCGACCGCTAGAAAGCCTGTGAAGAAGCGGTCTCGGGCGGGGGAAGTTTCGTGGAGGCAGTGGCTTGCGGCGCGACGGACGCTCCGGCTTTGTCCGGCGAGGCTATGGTCGGGCTGGCCGACCTGCTGCCGGTCATCTGCTGGCAGACGGACGCGGGCGGCCGGCCGGTCGCCTTCAACCGTCGCTGGGACGAATTTGCCGGATCGAGCGCCGAGTCCCGAGCGCATAATGAGGGCCTCATCGCCGGCGCCGTGCGTTCCGCGGGGGAAGCGCAATCGTTCCGCACCACGCTGGCGCTGCGCGACGCCGCCGGCGGATCGCGGCCGTTCCTGGCGCACGGGCGCCGCCTCGAGGGACGCGAGGGCGCCGCGGCCGGGTGGATCGGCACCTGCACCGAGTTTGACGAGCCCATCGCCCCGGACCGCGCGCACGCCTTCCTGCTCCGGCTTGGCGACGAGCTGCGCGACGAGAGCGATCCTGAGCGCATCCTTGCCATGACGTCGCGCGCGATCGGCGAGGAGCTCGGCGCCGACCGCGTCGTCTATGCGACGATCGACTGGAGCGACGCAGTCATGCACGTGCGGCGTGACTGGCGCGCGAGCGGACCGCCTTTCCCGCCGACCAAATATCCGATGACCAATTATTCGGACGATCATGTCGAGCGCCATTCGCGGGGCGAGCCGATCCTGTCGTTCGACGTCGCGAGCGATCCCGAGCTGATCGAGGTGATGCGCGAGCGCTTCCTCTCCTTCGGAGTCAGGGCCTTCGCCAGCGTGCCGCTCGTCAAAAGGGGGAAGCTGACGGCGGTCATGGCGGCGCAGCAGTTTGCGCCGCGCCGCTGGACCGAGGCCGAGGTCCAGCTGCTCCACGAGGTGGCCGAGCGCACGTGGGCGACGCTCGAACGCGCCGAGGCGGCCGCCGCCTTGCGCGAGAGCGAGCAATTGTTCCGCACCGTCACCGAGGCGCATCCGATTCCGGTCGTGATCGCGCAGGACAGCGGGATCGTCCTCGGCAACCCCGCTTTCTGGGAGATGATGGGCGTCCCTCAACACGAAACGGGATCGATCGACCCGCGCGGCTGGACCGAAGGCGGCCATGGCTGGCAGGCCTTCGCCGACTTCGTGCGCGCCCACCGCCGCTACGACAATTACCAGACCAACATGGTCCGTGCCGGCAAGCGCTTTCCGGTTGCGGTCAGTTGGCGCCACATCGCTTATAAAGGCGAACCGGCGGTGATCTCCTCGATCGTCGATCTGACCGAGACCAAGCGGGCCGAGGAGGAACTGGTCCGCTCGCGCGAGGCGCTCCATCAGGCCGAGAAGCTCACCGCTCTGGGCAGCCTGCTCGCGGGCGTCAGCCACGAGCTCAACAATCCGCTCACCATCGTCACCGCCCAGGCCAGCCTGCTCGAGGAGGAGCTGGCGGCGGGCTCCGGGCCCGCGGCGCGCGCCGAGAAAGTGCGTCGGGCCGCCGAGCGCTGCTCCAAGATCGTCCAGACGTTCCTCGCCATGGCCCGCCAGCGCGAGCCGGAGCGGAGCATCGTCCAGGCCGCCGACGTGGTGCGCGCGGCGCTCGACCTCACCGAATATTCGCTTCGCACCGCCGGCATCGAGGTCGAGCTGCAGGTCGAGCCGGGCCTGCCGCCGCTCTTTGCCGACCCCGACCAGCTCCACCAGGTGTTCGTCAACCTGATCGTCAACGCCCAGCAGGCGCTCCAGGAGAAAAGCGGCGAGCGCAAGCTCCGGCTCCGCGTCGCCTCCGCGGCCGGCGGCCGCTCGCTCACCGTCGAGGTCGAGGATAACGGCCCCGGCGTTCCGTGCGAGATCAGGCGGCGGGTGTTCGAGCCCTTCTTCACCACCAAGCCGGAAGGGACCGGCACCGGCGTGGGCCTCAGCTTCTCCCTCGGCCTGGTCGAGGCCCATGGCGGACGGCTGGAGCTGGTCGACGCCCCCGGCGGTGGCGCCTGCTTCCGGGTCACGCTCGACACGGCCGCCGCCGCGGCTTCGCCCGGCGAAGCGCCGGCCGGGGCGCCGGCACCGGAGCGCAAGGGGCTGGCGCTGATCGTCGACGACGAGCCCGACGTCGCCGAGGTCCTGGAGATCCTCGCCGCCCGCGCGGGCTACAGCGTCGACGTCGCCGCCAACGGCCGCGAGGCGATCGAGCGGCTCGCGGGGAAGGATTACGACGTCATCCTCTCCGATCTGCGCATGCCGCAACTGGACGGGCCCGCGCTCTACGCCTGGCTGGAACGCGAAAAGCCGCATTTGACGAGCCGCATCGCCTTCGTCACCGGCGACACCCTCGGCGACGCCGCTTCGCGCTTCCTGAAAAGGTGCGGCCGACCGGTTCTCGAAAAGCCCTTCTCGCGCAACAACGTCCGCGCCCTGCTCGAGGAGCTCGCGGCGCCGGCTGACGCGCCGGCCGCCGATAAAGCCGCTTCGCCGGTCAGCCGGCCTTTTGGGAGGCGGTGAAGACAGCGAGCTGATCGTCGAAGGCCCGCCTGAAGGCCGGGCGCGCCTCGCCGCGCTCGACATAGGCGCAAAGGTTCGGAAATTCCTCGATCAGGCCCCATCCCTCCAGCCTGCGCAGCACGGTCACCATCAGAAGGTCGCCGGCGCTGAAGGCGCCCTCGAGCCAGTCGGCCTCGCCGAGCCGGCGGGAAAGCTCGCCGAGCCGGACCCGGACCCGATCGTCCAGCATGGCCAGTCGCTCCGCATTCCAGGGCTTGTCGGCCTCGAGGATGGCAGCGGCCTCGCGCTCGACGATCGGCGGCTCCACGGTGTTCAGCGCGGCGAACATCCACATTATCGCCCGCGCCCGCGCCGCCGGCTCGTCCGGCAGCAGGCCCCGCCGGCGCTCGGCTATGTGGAGGATGATCGCGCCCGATTCGAACAGCGCGAGTCCGTCTTCCTCATAGGTCGGGATCTGGCCGAAGGGGTGGAGCGCGCGATGGGCGGGCGCCTTCATGTCGGCGAACGAGACGAGCCGCACCTCGTACGGCTGGCCCGCTTCCTCGAGCGCCCAGCGAACGCGCATGTCGCGCGCCTGCCCCTCGCCTTCGTCGGGGGAGGCCTCGAAGGCGGTGATGATGGGCGTCATCGCAAAGCTCCCGGCGGCGGCCTGAAGAAGAGGGCCGCTTCTCGCCTTAGCGGGCCGCCGGGGCAATGTCGCGGGGGCGTTCCGCTCAGGCCGGGGCGAGCGTGGCGTAGCCGGCTTTCGCGGCCCGGCCGCGGCGGATGACATATTCGACCATCGCCATGTTGAGGATCCAGGCGAGCCAGGAATTGACCCGGTAGGCGGCCAGGAAGTCGAAGTCGAGCAAGGCCGCGGCAGGGATCAGCAGGCGAAGCGTGATCGCGACGGCGATCACCATGTAGGAGCGCAGCATCCAGTCGCGATGGGCGGCGAAGCGGCGCTCGACGGCGGCGCGCCAGCCGAGCCAGGTGAAGGCCGCGCACAAGATCGCCGGAATGCCGAAGCCGACGCTGACAATGGGCCCCGCCGTCGTTCCCAACGCAAGCACCAGGCCGCTCGGCGCGCCGATCGCGCAGCCGAGGACGTAGAGGCGGCCGGTGATGCGGTGGAATTCAGGCCAACGCCCCCGGATGCGGCGCACGAACTGAAGCGGCCCGAGCACCAGCGCGACCACGCTCGAGGCGACGTGGATGGGCAGGAACGGGTCCGCATAGGCGTTGGCGAGGATCGGCGGAGGCGGCGGCTCGATGCTGGTGAAGTAGCGAAGCACCGAGACGGCGGCGATTTCGACCGTGAGCAGGGCGACGATTGCGCGCCAGCCGGCCGAGTAGATTTGGCTTCGGATCATGATAGGCTCCGGGTTGCTTGTGTGCGCATTGGGGGCCCGGCCGCCCGGCATGGAAAGGCGGTTTCGCGTGAACGGTGCATCTGCTTCGCGAACGGAGCCGAAGGACCGCCGCCAGCGGCTCGCGCTCGATCTCGCGCTGCTCGCGAGCCTCGGGCTGGTGATGACCGCGCTCGGTCCCTATCGCACGCTCGAGGTCCCGGATCTGCTCAGGGCCGCTTACTGGCTGATCGCGGTGATCGGCGCCGGTTCGTTCGGCATTCTGGTCGATTCTACCCTGGGCCCCCGCATCCGCGGCTTCTGGCTGCGGATCGCGGCCGTGGCGCTGGTGGCGACGCTCCCCATCACACCCTTCATCTATTTGCTCAACGCCTACATGCTCGATCTTCCGCGGCGGCCCTGGCTGCTCTGGCAGCTGGCCGGGCAGGTGTTCGTCGTCGCCCTGCTGATCATGGCGCTGCGCGCGCTTGTGTGGCGGCGGATCGTCGAGACCCGCACCATCGTCGTGCCGCCGCTCCCGGAGGCGGAGCGCGCCTTCCGGCTACGGCTGTCGGCGAAGCGGCGCGGCGCCCGGCTGATCGCGCTCGAGGCGGAGGATCATTATGTGCGGGTCCACACCGACGCCGGCGCCGAGCTGGTGGCGATGCGCTTTGCCGAAGCCCTCGACGAGCTGGCCTTGGCGCACGGCTACCGGCTGCATCGCTCCTGGTGGGCGTCGGCCGATGCGATCGAGACGGTCCGATGGAGGCGCGGCACCGGCGAAGCGCGGCTGGCGGGCGGGCTGACGGCGCCGGTGAGCCGCAGCTGCGCCGCCGCCCTCAAGGACGCCGGCTGGCGCTGAAACCCACACGAGGCCCGGTCAGTAAATCACCAGCGTGCGCACCTCGATGCTCTCGCGTTCGGGAGCGTCGGGACGCGTCGTCGGATCGTCGAAAGCGCTGTGGGCGGTGAAGCGCGCGACGCGCTCGTCGCTGTCATAGCCCTTGATAAGGATCGCCTCGTCGGGCGCCAGCCGCGGGAAATAATACCAGGCCTGCGCCGGGTTGAACTTCAGCGCATAGGTTTCGCCCACCCGGTCGCGGTAGACGAGATCGCATTCGGTCCAGTCGCTGGGGGCGATCGTGCTCGCGTCGGCGAGGGCCAGCGGCCATTTCTCGACCCGCCGTCCGATCGGCCGCCACAGATTGACGATCGCGTAGCGGCCATCGAGCAGGGCCGGGTCGAGGGCGCGCGCGGCGAGCTCGGCGCGGGCACGCTCGGGCCCCGAACGTGCGGTGAAGTCGTTGTGCGTGCGCGGCACCGGGCCGCGTATCCCCGCCTCGCCCCCGGCCGCCCGGCTCGCGTTGCGGACATTATGGTCGAAGGCGATCGCACGCCTTGCACCGAGCGCGCTTGCGAGCAAGGCCTCGACCTCCCGATAATAAGCGGTCCTGATCGCAGCCGGCTCACCGAAGGCGGCGAAGCGGCTCGCTTCGCTCAGCAGGGCGAAGCCGTGAACGTCGACCGACAGGGCGTCGGCGACGGGCCGGGCGTCGCGGATCGCCACCCGATGCGGCTCGTCCTCGCCGTTGCGCTGCGGGACGCCGGCCGGCGGCTCATATTGGTAGGAAACGAGCCGCTCCTCCATCGGCTTGAGGAAGTTGAGCGGCGCCTCCAGGGCGGCGGCGGTGATCGCGGTCTGGAAAGTCATCGTCAGGCTCCTGCCAAAGCCGCGCCGCGAAGGGGCGCCGCGCTTCGTCCGCCGCGCCTCTGCCCCGGCCGCGCCGCCCGCGCCAACGAAAAGACCGCGGATCGCCATAAGGCCAGCTTGTGCTTGGCCCGATTTCGTCGCAGCTCGCGCCGCGGTCTACAGCGCCCGGATCCGCGGCTCCGCCTTGGGCCGCCGCAGCATCAGCTCGGTCATCGTCCACACCATCGCATCGGCCCGGTCGGGGCTTCTCCGATGTACCCCAGCCCGAGCGCCCCAAGAAGGAGCCGCCGCGGCCGCTGACGGCCGCGGATGTCAAGGCCAAGATGGTCGGGCTGATCGCCGCCCTTCGCGCCGCGGATGACATTCCCTTCCCGGCTGACGAATTCCAGCGGCACGTGGCCATGTTCCCGATCATGGCGCAATGGCTGCCTGACGACGAGGCGAACCAGCTCTGCTTCGAGTTCGCGCAGGAAGTGGAACGCCTTCGCAAAGCGGCCTGACCGGCGGGGCCCTCCGCGGTGCGCGCATCCGCAATTCCTTCGTCGCCGCTCAATTACAGCGTGGGGGCCCTGAACTCCTTCAGGGCCAAGGGAGCCCGTGGATAGAACAGGCCAAGAACCTTGCCCTCCGGACTCGCCGGCTCCATAGCTCCAACCATGGCCGACCTCTTCGCCTCATCCGCCTGTCCCGAGCCTGGTCGAGGGGCCCGCAAGGACGATTACGACGCCCACTCGATCGAGGTCCTCGAAGGCCTCGAGCCCGTGCGGCGCCGCCCCGGAATGTATATCGGCGGCACGGACGAGCGGGCCCTTCACCATCTCGCCGCCGAGGTGATCGACAACAGCATGGACGAGGCGGTGGCCGGCCATGCCGGGCGGATCGAGGTCATCCTCGAGGCGGCGCCGGGGACGGCGGGGCGGCTGACCGTGATCGACAACGGCCGCGGCATTCCGGTCGACGAGCATCCCAAATATCCGGGCAAGTCGGCGCTCGAGGTGATCCTGACCATGCTCCATTCGGGCGGCAAGTTCAGCGACAAGGCCTATGCGACCTCGGGCGGCCTGCACGGCGTCGGCGTCTCGGTGGTCAACGCTCTCTCGAGCGCGCTGGTCGTCGAGGTCGCCCGCAACCGCGAGCTCTACCGCCAGACCTTCGCCCGCGGCGCGCCGACCTCGGCGCTGGAGCGGCTCGGGGCCACCTCGAACCGGCGCGGCACGACCCTTTCGTTCACGCCCGACCCCGAGATTTTCGGGGAGGAGGCGCGGTTCAAGCCGGCGCGGCTCTACCGGCTGGCGCGGTCCAAGGCCTATCTGTTCGCCGGCGTCGAGATCCGCTGGCGCTGCGATCCGTCGTTCATCACCGACGACACGCCGGCCGAGGCGGTGTTCCAGTTTCCGGGCGGGCTCGCCGACCATCTTCGCGAGCAGCTTGGCGAGCGCGAGACGGCGACGGCGGCGCCGTTCGTCGGCCGCCAGGACTTTCCGGGCGGGCAGGGGTCGGTCGAATGGGCGGTGGCCTGGCCGGTCTGGGGCGACGGCAATGCCTCTTATTATTGCAACACCATCCCGACGCCGGACGGCGGCACCCACGAGCAGGGGCTGCGCTCCGCGCTGACGCGGGGGCTGCGCGCGTTCGGCGAGCTGACGGGCCAGAAGAAGGCGAAGGAGCTTCAGGCGGAGGACGTGCTCGCCGGCGCCGAGATCATGCTGTCGGTGTTCATCCGCGACCCCCAGTTCCAGAGCCAGACCAAGGACCGGCTGACCTCGCCCGACGCTGCGCGGCTGGTCGAGAATGCGGTGCGCGACCATTTCGACCATTTCCTCGCCGACCATATGGAGCGGGGGCGGGCGCTGCTCGGCTTCGTGCTCGAGCGGATGGACGAGCGGCTCAAGCGCCGCGCCGAGCGCGAGATCAAGCGCAAGACCGCGACTTCGCACCGCAAGGTGCGGCTGCCGGGCAAGCTCACCGACTGCGCCAAAGACGATCCGGCCGGGACCGAATTGTTCATCGTCGAGGGCGACAGCGCCGGGGGGTCGGCCAAGCAGGCGCGCGAGCGCAAGACGCAGGCGATCCTTCCCATCCGCGGCAAGATATTGAACGTGGCTTCCGCGACCGCGGACAAGATCCGCTCCAACCAGGAGGTGGCCGATCTCATCCTGGCGCTGGGCTGCGGGACGCGCGAGCGCTGCAACCCCGATGACCTCCGCTACGAGCGGATCATCATCATGACCGACGCCGACGTCGACGGCGCCCATATCGCGACCTTGCTGATGACCTTCTTCTTCAACGAGATGAAGGAACTCGTCACCCGCGGCCACCTGTTCCTGGCGCAGCCGCCGCTCTACCGGCTGTCGGCCGGCGGGACGGTCGCCTACGCGCGCGACGACGCGCACCGCTCGGCGCTGGAGCGCGAGCTGTTCAAGGGCAAGAAGGTCGAGGTGTCGCGCTTCAAGGGGCTGGGCGAGATGAACCCGCAGCAGCTCAGGGAAACGACGATGGACCCGAAGACGCGCGGGCTCCTCAAGATCACGCTCCCCCAGGAATATGAGGAGCGCGCGGCGGTCAAGGACCTGGTCGACCGGCTGATGGGCCGCAATCCCGAGCACCGCTTCCACTTCATCCAAAGCCGCGCCGCCGAGCTCGACGAGGAAGAGATCGACGCGTGAGCCGAAGGAAGGCGCGACCGCTCGAGCGCCGCCACCCCAAGCGGTTGCTCGGCTTCTGGACGCTGCCGCGCGCGAGCGGCGTCGGGGTCGCCTGCGGGATTGCGGCGATCCTCATTGCCGGCCTGTTCGATACCTACGGGCCGTCGCTCTACCCTTATGCGGCGCTGCTCGCATTGACGGCGCTGTGTGGCGCGTCGATCCTCTGGATCACGGCAAGCGACATGCGGACCCGCGGCACGAGCGGTCGGATGCGGCCGATCCGCGGCTTCGACGTGGCGCTCGGCCTCGCCTTGCTGCTGCCCTCGCTTTACGGGCTTTCGGAAGCCTGGCCGCTGTTGGCGCTATGAAGCGACGTCCTCGCCGGCTTCGGCGAGGGCGGCGTCGATCATCCGCTGCCACACGGCCAGGTCGCCCGCTTCGGCCATCGCCGCATCGGGCTCGCGCAGCGTTCGTACGATCGACAGCGCGTCGCCTTCATATTCGCGCCAGATCGAATCGATCCGCCCGCCCGCCGAAGGATCTTCGCCGCCGGCATTGATGCTGACGACGCGGCCGGCGATGACCCGGGCGATACGCTCGAGGAGGCTGGTGTTCGAAACCGGCATGTCACTCTCCCTTTCGATCCTGTAACGATGGAAGGCGGCGGCGGTTTCGCGTAGAGCGGGTGACGAGGGAGGGGAAGTTGGCGCGAACGCTGACCGCGGTGTTGCTGGCCTTGCTGGCGCTGGCGGCGCCGGCGCGGGCGCAGGAGCCGAGCGCGCAACTGCGGGCCAGCGCCGACCAGGTGGTGGCGCTGCTGCGCGGCGAGGCGGAGCCCGAAGCGATCTTCACCCCGGCTTTCCTGGCGGCGGTGCCGGCGGCGCAGCTGCGCACAGTCATCGGCCAGCTTCAGTCGGAGCACGGCCGGGCGTTGCGGGTGGCCCGGATCGACCCCCGCTCCCAACATGCGGCCGCGATCGAGATCGAGACCGAACGCGCCCTCGTGCGGATGAACCTGAGCGTGGAGGCAGGGCCACGGCACCGGATCGAGGGCCTGCTGGTGACCGGCGCCGACGTGCGAGGAGACACCCTGGAGGCGGTGGCGGCCGAACTGCGCGCGCTTCCGGGACAGGTGTCTTTCGCGGTAGCGCGGCTCGGCGACGGCGCGCCGGAGCTCATCGGCGCCATCGACCCCGAACGGCCGTTGGCGATCGGCTCGACCTTCAAGCTGATTCTCCTCGCCGAGCTGAGCCGCCAGGTGCAGGCGGGCGAACGGCGTTGGAACGACGTCGTTACGCTCGACCATCGCTCGCTGCCGTCGGGCCAGCTGCAAAACTGGCCGCCCGGCTCGCCTGTGACGCTTCACACGCTGGCGGCGCTGATGATCTCGATCAGCGACAATACGGCGACGGACACGCTGCTCCACCAGCTCGGCCGCGAGCGCGTGGAGCGGCTGATGGCGACGCTCGGGCTAGCCGCGGCGGGGCGCAACCGGCCGTTCCTGGGCACGCTCGAGCTGTTCGCCCTCAAGGCCGCGACCGATGCTGATTTCGCGGCTTGGCGGGGAGCCGACGAGGCCGGGCGCCGGCGGCTGCTCGATCGCTATGGCGCTGTGCGGGCCGAGACGATCGACCCGACGCTGATGGTCGGCCGGCCGCTGCGGATCGAGGCCGTGGAATGGTTCGCTTCGGCTTCGGATCTGGTAAGGGTGATGGACTGGCTCCGGCGCCATGGCGACGAAACGGCGCGGGCGATTCTGTCCATCAGCCCCGGCGTGGCCGGCGGCGGCAGCGACGGCTTCGCCTGGCTCGGCTTCAAGGGCGGATCGGAGCCGGGCGTCATCAACCTCACCTGGCTCGCCTGCGGCCGCGGCGGTGGCTGGCGGGTCGTCACCGGCAGCTGGAACGATCCCGACCAACCGGTCGACGAGGCGCGCTTCATCGGGCTGATGCGCCGCGCGCTGCAGCTGGCGCGCTAGCTCAGCTGGTCACCGCCGGAGCGACCAGCGGGAAACGGGGTATCTCCACCTCGAAGTTGGAGCCGTCGGCGGCGACCATGAAGTAGCGACCTTCCATGAAGCCGGTCGGCGTGGTCAGCGGGCAGCCGGAGACGTAGTCGAACGAGCCGGCCGGTTCGAGCACCGGCTGCTCGCCGACGACGCCTTCGCCGCGCACTTCATGGGTGACGCCGCGGCCGTCGCTGATCACCCATTCGCGGCTGACCAGCTGGACCGCCTTGCTGCCGCCATTCTCAATCCGGATGTGATAGGCCCAGAACCATCGGCCCTTGCCCGGCTCCGACTGCTCGTGAAGGTAGCTGACCGAGACTCGCACGGTGATGCCGCGGGTGGTGGCGCTGTGGGGGAAAAATTCCTTCACAACCGCTTCCTGTGACGGGCGCGCGCCGGGGTCAACCGGCGATCCGCTTGAGGCGCTCGATGAGACGTTCGCGGGCGGCGAGCACTTCAGCCTGTCGGCCGGTGAGGAGGTCGCGCTCGAGGTAGAAGCCGGTGCGCCTCAGGCCCTCGCGGATCGCCGGCCAGTCCTCGCCGTTCGGCGGCCTGCCGTGACCGAAGCCCGCCTCCCCCAGCAGCAACCATTCGTAGCCGATCAGCGCCCCGCTCCAGCCGCGCGCGGTCGGCGCGGCCTCGACGGCGGCGAGCAGGCCTTCGAGCCCTTCGTAAAGGCGCGGATAAGGCTGTCCCTCCGGCAAGGCGGCGGCGGTGAGCGCGCAGGCCCATTCGAGCGCTGCGGCGGCGAGCGGCTCGGAAAGCAGGAAGGCGCGGCTGTGCACCAGCTCGACCGTCAGATGCGGGAGCTGCTCCTCGGTCCGCGCACGATACTCGGCCTGGACGAGGTTGCCCGGCACCAGCACGGGCCGCAGCCGCCGCGACCGCCCGCCGCGGACGTAGCCGGCCTGGACGCCGCCTCGCGGCGTGAGCGCCCGCACGATCGCGCCATGCTCGCCATGCTGGCGAACGGCGACGACGATGCACTCGGTCGTCAGCCGCACCCTCATCCCCCCGGGTGGAAATAGTCGTAAATTCCGCGCGCAATGGTGCGGGAGATGCCGGGGACCTTTTCCAGATCCTCCAGCGCGGCCGCCTTTACCGCGCGGGCAGTGCCGAAACGCATGAGCAACGCCCGCTTGCGCCCCGGTCCGATGCCGGGGACCTCGTCGAGCGTCGAGGTAACGAGGCTCTTCGCGCGCTTGGTGCGGTGAGCGCCGATCGCGAAGCGGTGGGCCTCATCGCGCAGGCGCTGAAGGTAGAAGAGGACCGGCGAGTTGGGGGGCAGCGTGATCTCGCGCCCCCCCGGGAGGTGAAAGACTTCGCGGCCGGCGTTGCGGTCGGGGCCCTTCGCGACGCTCACCACCGGCACGTCGTGGACGCCGGCATCCTCCAGAACTTCGCACACGGCCGAAAGCTGGCCCTTGCCGCCGTCGATCAGCAGGAGATCGGGCCACTCACCCCGGCTGCGGTCCGGATCCTCCTTTTCGAGCCGCGCGAAGCGGCGCGACAGCACTTCGCGCATCATCGCGAAATCGTCCCCGGGGACGGTTTCCGGGCGCTTGATGTTGAACTTGCGATAAGCGTTCTTGCGGAACCCCTCCGGCCCGGCGACGATCATCGCCCCCACCGCGTTCGTGCCCATGACGTGGCTGTTGTCATAGACCTCGATGCGTTGCGGCGGGTCGGGCAACTCGAACAGCTCGGCGATCTCACGCAGGTTCCTGGCCTGGGTCGAGGTCTCGGCGAGGCGGCGGTCGAGCTCCTCCTCGGCGTTGCGCTTCGCCTGGAGGATCATTTTCGCCGTCTCGCCGCGCTGCGGGGTCTTCAACCCGACGCGGCGGCCGGCCCGCTCGGAAAAGGCCTCGCACAGCAAATCGGCCTCCGGCAGCGCGCGATCGGCGAGGATCAGCCGCGGCGGCGGTACCCCCTCGTAGAATTGGACGAGGAAGCTCTGCAGCACCTCCGCCTCCGGCACGTCGTTGGTATGCGCGGGGAAGAAAGAGCGGTGGCCCCAATTCTGGCCGCCGCGGATGAAAAAGGCCTGGACGCACATCGTGCCCCCCTTGCAGGCGAGTGCGAACAGATCGGCGTCGCCCAGCTTCTCAGCGTGGATCGCCTGGCTGCCCTGGATGAAGGTGAGCGCGCGCAGCCGGTCGCGGTAGACCGCTGCCAACTCGTAATCCATCGCCTCGGCCGCCTGCGACATCAGCGCGCCGAGCTTGTGCTGGATCTTGGTCGAGCGGCCCGAGAGGAAGTCCCTGGCGTCGCCGACCAGCTCGTCATAGCCGGCCTCGTCGATTCGCCCAACGCACGGGGCCGAACAGCGCCTTATCTGATAGAGCAGGCAGGGCCGCGTGCGGTTGGCGAAGAAGCTGTCGGTGCAGCTCCTCAAGAGGAACAGCTTCTGCAGTGAGTTGAGCGTGTTGCGTACCGATCCGGCGCTGGCGAACGGACCGTAATATTGCCCCTTCCAGCGGCGCGCGCCCCGGTGGAGCTGGACGCGCGGAAAGTCATGGTCTTCGCGCAGCAAGATGAAGGGAAAGCTTTTGTCGTCGCGCAGCAGGACGTTGTAGGGCGGCCGGTAACGCTTGATCAGCTGCGCCTCGAGCAGCAGTGCCTCGGCTTCCGAGTTGGTGGTGACGATCTGCATCGACCGGGTCTGCGCGACCATGCGCTGCAACCGCTTCGAGAGCCGCGCCACTTGGGTGTATTGCGTGACCCGGTTCTTCAGCGCTCGCGCCTTGCCGACATAGAGCACGTCACCGCGGGCATCGAGCATCCGGTAGACGCCCGGGCGCACCGGCAGCGTCTTGGCCACCGCCCGGATCGCCGTGCAGCCGGCCTCGATGTCGGGCACGCCTTCGCCTCGGACGGTGTAGGCCGCCTTCTCTTCGTTGAAGCGGTCGGCGGCGTCGGGCTGCTGGGTCACGGCGCTAATCTAGGCGCGGCGCGAGCCGACGACCAGCGGCGACCCGCCGGGACGGGCCGCTTAGCTTCCGCCGCGTCGGCCGAGCGGCTAAGCGGCCGCGCGATGACGCGTTTCGCTTTTTCGGTCGCCGCCGCCGACGGCCGGGCCCGGACGGGGACCCTCTCGACGTCGCGCGGCGAGGTGCGCACGCCCGCCTTCATGCCGGTGGGGACCGCTGGCACGGTGAAAGCGATGAAGCCGGCCGACGTCCGCGCGTCTGGCGCCGACATCATCCTCGGTAACACATACCACCTGATGCTCCGCCCCGGCGCCGAGCGCGTCGCCCGGCTCGGCGGCCTCCACGCCTTCATGAGCTGGGACGGGCCGATCCTCACCGATTCCGGGGGCTATCAGGTGATGAGCCTCGCCGAACGTACCAGGGTGAGCGAGGAGGGGGTCGAATTCGCCAGCCACCTGGACGGCAGCCGGCACATGCTTTCGCCGGAGCGGTCGATGGAGATTCAGGCGCTGCTCGGCTCCGACATCGTCATGGCCTTCGACCAGCTGGTGCCGACCACCTCGTCGCGCGACGAGCAGGCGGCGGCGATGGAGCGGTCGATGCGCTGGGCCGAGCGCTCGCGGTCGGCCTTCGCGGGCGAAGGCGCAATATTCGGGATCCAGCAGGGCGGGCTCGACGAGGCGCTGCGTGAGCGATCGGCCGAGGCGCTGATCGCGATCGGTTTCGATGGCTATGCAGTCGGCGGCCTCGCGGTCGGCGAGGGGCAGGCGGCGATGTTGGCCTGCCTCGATTTCGCCGCGCCGATGCTGCCGGAGGACCGGCCCCGCTATTTGATGGGCGTCGGCAAGCCGGACGACCTCGTCGGCGCGGTCGAGCGCGGCATCGACATGTTCGATTGCGTGCTTCCGACCCGCTCCGGCCGCACCGGCCAGGCCTTCACCTGGGACGGCCCGATCAACATCAAGAATGCGCGCTTCGCCGACGATCCCTCGCCGCTCGACCCGGAATCGCCGACGGCTTCATGGTCGAAAGCCTATCTCCACCATCTTGTCCGCTCCGGCGAGATATTGGGCGCGATGCTGATGACCGAGCATAATCTGTGGTTCTTCCAGCGGCTGATGGATGAGCTTCGCGCGGCGATCGGGAGGGGGCGGCTCCGGGACTACGGCGAAGGCTTCCGGCGCCGCTACCTGAAGCAGCCGGAGTGACCGCCTAGTCGAACAGGCGGCGGCCTTCGCCCTCGCCGCTCAGCACGACCTCTCCGGCGGCGGGCGGGTGGCCGTCGCGGGCGGGGCGCGTGAAGGGGTGATAGCGATATTCCTCGCCGTTGAAGGACACCCGCTCTTCGTAAGGGCCGTCGAGGTCGCCGGTGACGAGCATGGTGAGATCGTTCCACCCGCGGCTGCGACTGTTGAGGCGGCGCACAGGAGGGCGGCCCATCGAGATTTCGGCGACCTGTCGCCAGCCCTCCGCAGTCGGCGTGAAGACGAACAGGTCGCACCCGGTCGAGCCGCAAAAGATCGCCGAGCCCATATAGACGAGCGCTTCGGCGCGTCCGTCGCCGTTCAGGTCGGCGAACGCGCTGTCGTAACCGGCATCCGGATCTTCGGCCCGGACTTCGGCGAAGCGGGCCTGAAGGAAGGTGTGGAGGCTTTCTTCTGCCGGACGGGTCGGCGGCGTCGCGGCTGCCGAAGCGAGGAGCGAGGCACCCAAAGCGAGGGCGACCCGCAACATCCTAGCCGCCGAACCCTTGGCCGAGGAAGCTCGGCACCGGACCGTTCCATCCCTCCTCGGCCTCCACCCCCTCCGGCTCGGGTTCCCGGGCGGCCTCTCGGTCGCGGCGGGGGCGGGACGCCGGCCCGGCGGGTTCGGGCTCGCGCTTCTCCGGTGTCGGCGCGCGCTTCTCCGGTCTCGGCTTGCGTTCGCGACGGGCCGGGCGCTCCTCGCGCGCCATCGCCTCGGGCGCCGGCTCCTCTTGCGTCGCGGCCCCGATCTCGGCGATGCTGACGCCCGTCAGCTTCTGGATGTTGGCGATCGACTCGGCATCCTCGCGGCCCACCAGGGTGATGGCGATGCCGGTGAGGCCGGCGCGGCCGGTGCGGCCGATGCGGTGGACGTAATCGTCCGGATGCCACGGCACGTCGTAGTTGAAGACGTGGCTGACGCCCTTGATGTCGAGGCCGCGGGCGGCGACGTCCGACGCGACGAGGATGGCGACCTCGTCCTTCTTGAAGCGGTCGAGCTCGCGGATGCGGTCGGCCTGCTCCATGTCGCCCTGGATCTGCCCGACCGCAAAGCCGCTGCGCTTCAGGCTCACGGCCAGCTCGCGCACCGTCGTCTTGCGGTTGCAGAAGATGATCGCGTTGCGCACCTCGTCCTCGCGCAACAGCCGGACCAGCACGTCCTTCTTCCGGCGCGAATCGACTCTGATCATGCGCTGGTCGATCGACGCCGCCGTCGTCGCCGGTCTGGCGACCTCGATCGTCTTCGGGTGGACGAGGAACTTGTCGGCGAGCTTCTTGATCGGCGGCGGCATCGTCGCCGAGAACAGCAGGGTCTGCCGCTTGGCGGGAAGCTTCGTGCAGATCGTCTCGATGTCGGGGATGAAACCCATGTCGAGCATCCGGTCCGCCTCGTCGATGACGAGCAGGCTGCAGCCGTTCAAAAGGATGTTGCCGCGGTCGAACAGGTCCATCAGCCGGCCGGGCGTGGCGATCAGCACGTCGACCCCTTTCTCGAGCGCCTTGACCTGGTCGCCCATGCTGACGCCGCCGATCAGGAGCGCCATGGAAAGCTTGTGGTGGCGCCCGTATTTCTCGAAATTCTCGGCCACCTGGGCGGCGAGCTCGCGCGTCGGCTCGAGGATGAGCGAGCGCGGCATCCGCGCCCGCGCCCGCCCGTGGGCGAGGATGTCGATCATCGGCAGGACGAAGCCCGCGGTCTTGCCGGTGCCGGTCTGGGCGATGCCGATGATGTCGTTGCCGGTCAGCACCGCCGGGATGGCCTGGCGCTGGATCGGGGTCGGTTCGGAATAGCCGGCATCCTCGACCGCGCGCAGCAGCTCGGGCGACAGATGGAGATCGGCAAAGCTCATGGAAGTTCCGGGGGTTGGGCCTGTCTCGTCAAGCCGCGTCCGCCGACGCGTTGTGCGATGAGGGCGCCCTTGTCAAGCAAAGCGCGGTTACGGGCGCTGCGGAAAGAGCGAGAGGAAGGCATCGATCTGGCATTCGCCGCCCGCGCGCGAGCGGATTGCATCGCGCCCCGCGCAGATGCGGCCGTCCGCCGTTGTGTCGATGTAAAAGCCCCGATAATAATCCAGCGCGGGGCAGCGGTTCTCGAGCCGGGCGCGCACCCGCCGGTTGTCGCGCAGGATCAGATCGACGCTGTTCTCACCCATGAAGGTCGCGCCGGCGAGGCTGTTGACGGCGACGCAGCGCATGCCGCGCCCTTCGCGCCAATTGATCAGCGGAACGCCGGCGACGCGGGCGGCCGCGGCCGGCGGCATCCGGGGAATCCGGACGATGATCTGCTGGTGGCGCACGCTGATCGTCCCGCGCGGCGCGCGCGGCTCGGCCTGCCCGCCCCCGAAGGCGAGCAGCAGCAGCGCGGCTGCGCCGACGAGGATCAAGCGGGAAGCTCCATTGCCGCAGCGGCTTCCGCGCCCGTGCTTGAACCCGCGATTAATTTGCCCGCGGACGGCGGCGTAACTATCTGCCGCTCATGGCCGCCACTTCGCCCGCCCTGATCGAGAAGTTCGCCCGGCTGCTGGGCCCGAAAGGCTTCACCGCCGAGGCTTCGGCGATCGAGCCATGGGCGACCGACTGGCGCGGCCGCTACCGCGGCAAAGCGGCGGCTCTGCTCTCGCCGGCCAGCCGCGACGAGGTGGCGCAGCTGGTGCGGCTCTGCGCGAGCGAAAGCGTGCCGCTGGTTCCCCAGGGCGGCAATACGTCGATGGTGGGCGGTGCCACGCCCGATGCTTCGGGCGCGGCGCTGCTGCTGTCGCTACGGCGGATGAACCGGATCCGCTCGCTCGATCCGGCGTCGAACCTCGCGGTCGCGGAAGCCGGGGTCATCCTCGCCGACCTCCATGCCGCCGCGCTTGCGGCCGGGCGCCGCTTCCCGCTGACGCTCGGCGCCAAGGGTTCGGCGACTATCGGCGGGCTCGTCTCGACCAATGCCGGCGGGACGCAGGTGCTGCGCTTCGGGACGATGCGGAGCCTGGTGCAGGGGATCGAGGCGGTCCTTCCCGACGGCACTTTGTTCGAGGGACTCGCGCCGCTGAAGAAGGACAATCGCGGTTACGACGTGACGCAGTTGCTGATCGGAGCGGAAGGCACGCTCGGCGTGGTCACCGCCGCGAGCCTGAAGCTCGTGGCGGCGATCGGCGAGCGCGCCGTCGCCTGGGCCGGCTGCGCTTCGCCCGAAGCGGCGATGGGGCTGCTGCGCCACCTCGAGACCATCGTCGGCGAGGCCATCGAGACCTTCGAGCTGATTCCGGCGAGCTCGCTCGAGCTGGTCCTGGAGCATGTCCCCGGCACGCGCGCGCCGCTCGCCGGCCGCCATTGCTGGAACGTCCTTATCGAAGCGGTATCGCCGATGGCGACGCCGAGCCCGGAGAATAGGCTTTACGAGGGGCTGCGCGCGGCGCTCGAGATCGGCATCGTCGATGACGCGACGATCGCTTCGAGCGAGGCCCAAGCGGAGGCGCTGTGGCGGCTCCGCGACAGCATCTCGGAGGCCGAGAAGAAGGATGGGCCGGCGACGAAGCACGACATCTCGGTTCCCGTTACAGATATGCCGCGCTTCGTCACCGAAGCCGCCGCCGAGGTGGAGCGCCGCTTCGCCGGGACGCGCGTCAACGCCTTCGGTCATCTCGGCGACGGCAATATCCACTTCAACGTGCGCGCGCCCGCCGGCGCCGCCGACGAATGGGTCGAGGAAGAAGGGCAGGCGGTTACGACTTTCGTCCACGATCTGGTGACGGCAGCCGGCGGGTCGATCTCCGCCGAGCACGGCATCGGCCAAATGAAGCTCGGCGAGCTTGCGCGGCTCGCCTCGCCGGCGCGGCTGACGGCGTTGCGCGCGATCAAGCATGCGCTCGACCCCAAAGGCATCATGAACCCGGGCAAGCTGGTGCCGCCCGCGCGCCGAGGCGGGGACGGCGCGACCGAGGACAGGGTTGCAGAAACGGCGCCCGGCTCATAGACGCGGCGGTGAAAAGGCAGCGGCCGTGCTTGGCGGCGGCCGATCCCAGACTATTGACGGAGAAGGAACATGGCGACTCAGCCGCCGCAGAATTTGCCGCTTTTCTACAAGAACCTGCAGCCGCTCTCGAGCAGCGCCCATGCCGGCTACCGCTCCCGCACCAGCGACACGGCGCCCTATTTCGCCAAGGCGCACGCCATCCCCCTCACGGTCGATGAGTTCGTCCACGCCCAGCGCTACATGCCAATCGTCTTCTCGACCGGCGAGAACCCCGTGCCGCTCGGCCTGGTCGGCCTCAACGAGGGCACCAACGTCTTCGTCGACGAGGAGGGGCGGCCGCACCATCCCTTCTACGTTCCGGCCTATGTTCGCCGCTATCCGTACATGCTCGCCCGCATCCGTCAGGACGCGCAGGAGCTGTCGCTCTGCTTCGACCCGGACAGCGACCTGATCGGCGACTTCGAAGACGGGACGCCGTTGTTCGAGGACGGCAAGCCCACCGAGAACCTGAACAACATCCTCAAATTCTGCGAAGATTTCGAGGTGGCGGGCCAGCGCACCAGCGCCTTCATGAAGGAGATATCCGAACTCGACCTGCTGATCGACGGCGAAGTCTCGATCCAGCCCGGCGATGTCGCCCAGCCCTTCATCTATCGCGGCTTTCGCATGCTCGACGAGGAAAAGGTCCGCAACCTCCATGGCGACCAGCTGCGCCGGCTCAACCAGAACGGCATCCTGCCGCTGATCGTCGCGCATCTCTTCTCGCTGACGCTGATCCGCGACATCTTCGCCCGCCAGATGGCGATGGGCAAAGTGCCGCAGCAGGCGCTCGAGACGGCGCCGGTCATCTGAATATGGACGCAGCGGCGGGACTGCGGCGCCTCAAGGGTCTCGCGCTGGTCGCCGCCGCCGCTTTGCTCGCCGCCTGCGCCGCGACCACGGCGTCGCCACCGGCCGGCTACGACGTCGTCATCCGCGGCGGGACCATCTACGACGGCAGCGGCGGCGCGCCTTATGCCGGTGACGTCGCGATCGAGGGCGACCGGATCGCTTATATCGGGCCGAGCGCGCCCGGCGCCGGCGCGCTCGAGATCGACGCAAGCGGGCTCGCCGTCGCGCCGGGCTTCATCAACATGCTGAGCTGGGCGAACGAGGCGCTGATCGAGGACGGCCGCGGGCAGAGCGACATCCGCCAGGGGGTGACGCTCGAAGTGATGGGGGAGGGCTCCTCGATGGGCCCGCTCAACGACGAGATGAAGCGGCTCGAAGTCTCCCGCCAAGGCGACATACGCTACCCGATCCGGTGGACCACGCTCGGCGAATATCTCGAATTCCTCGAGCGGCGCGGCGTCTCCCAGAACGTGGCCAGCTTCGTCGGGGCGACAACGGTGCGGGTCCACGAGCTCGGCGAGGGCGACGTTGATCCCGATCCGGCTCAGCTGGCGCGGATGCGGGCGCTCGTCCGGCAGGCGATGAACGAGGGCGCGATGGGCGTCGGAAGCTCGCTCATGTACGCGCCGGCGAGCTTCGCGGAGACCGACGAGCTGGTCGCATTGGTCACCGAAGCCGGGCGTTGCGGCGGCATGTATATCAGCCACATCCGCTCCGAAGGCGACGAGATCATAGACTCGATCGACGAGCTGATCGAAATCTCCCGCCGCTCCGGAGCGCCGGCGGAAATCTACCATCTGAAGCTGGCGGGCCGCGAGAATTGGGGGCGCTACGCCGACGTCATCCGCCGCATCGAGGCGGCCCGCGCCGGGGGGCTTCGCATCACCGCCGACATGTACACCTATCCGGCCGGGGCCACAGGCCTCGACGCAGCGATGCCGCTCTGGGTCCAGGCGGGAGGGCAGGAGGCCTGGATCGAGCGGCTGCGCGACCCGGCGATCCGCGCGCGCGTCGCCGCCGAGATGCGCCGCCCGGGGCAGGGCTGGGAGAATCTCTTCTACGGCGCCGGGCCGGAAGGCATGCTGCTCGCCCAGTTCCGGAACCCGGCGCTTCGCATCTATACCGGCAAGACGCTCGCGGAAGTGGCGCGGATGCGCGGCAAGAGCCCGGAAGAAACGGCGATGGACCTGGTCGTCGAGGACAATAGCCGGGTCGGCACGATCTATTTCCTGATGTCGGAGGACAATGTCCGACGGCAGGTCCAGCTTCCCTGGATGAGCTTCGGGTCGGACGCGGCCAGCCAGGCGGCCGAGGGCGTGTTCCTAAATGCACACCCGCACCCGCGCACCTACGGCAATTTCGCCCGGCTGCTCGGCCGCTACGTGCGCGACGAGCGACTGGTGCCGCTCCAGGAGGCGGTGCGGCGGCTCACTTCGCTGCCCGCCGGCAATCTGGGCCTCGCCGAGCGCGGGGCGCTGCGGAACGGCTATTTCGCCGATCTTGCCATCTTCGACCCCGGCGCGATCGCCGACCGGGCCACGTTCGAGCGGCCGCACCAATATGCGGTCGGCACGCGCCACGTCTTCGTCAACGGCACGCAGGTGCTCAGAGACGGCGAGCATACCGGCGCAACGCCGGGGCGCGTGGTGCGCGGCCGAGGCTGGAATCGCTGCCCGCCGGCAAATTAGTTGCATCTTGCCACGGACCCCGGAACGGGCGTAGCCGTTCGGCATCTAACAGGGGCGCAGCGTTCCGAAGGGTCTTTCGGTGAGTGACAGACGCGCCTTCATCAATGCGGTAGCCGGCGCCGTCCCCGATCACGACGTCCATCGCATCTTCATCGACTGGGCCGAGCAGCGGATCGAGGATCCGCGCGCGCGGCGGCTGTTCCTTCGCATGGCCGACCGCTCGGGGATCGAGCATCGCTGGTCGGTGCTCCCGGCCGCTGCCGGCGGGGGCCGGCCCGATTTCTACTTGGGCGAAGCGCCGGCGACGTCCGCGCGGATGAAGCTCTACGCCGAGGCGGCGCCGAGGCTGGCGCTCCGCGCGATCGCCAACCTTGGCGCGCTGGCGTCGCTTGACGGCATCACCCATCTCGTCGTGGCGAGCTGCACCGGCTTCGTGGCGCCGGGGATCGACCAGATCGTTGCGCGCGAGCTGGGACTCGACGGGGTCGAGCGGACGCTGGTCGGATTCATGGGCTGCTATGCGGCCGTGTCGGTGCTCCGGCTTGCGCACCATATCGTCCGCTCCGAGCCCGAGGCGCGGGTGCTGGCGGTGACGGTCGAGCTTTGCTCGCTCCACCTGCAGGACACGCAGAACGTCGAATCGCTGCTTGCGCAGCTGCAGTTTAGCGACGGCGCCGCGGCCGCGCTGGTGACCTCCGAGCCGGCCGGCTTCGCCACGCGCGAGCTGTTCGCTCTGCCGCTCCCCGGGTCCGACCGGCTGATCCAGTGGAATATCGGCGACACCGGATTCGAGATGGTGCTTTCGGGCGAGGTGCCGGGGCGAATCCAGCACGCGCTCGAGGACGCGGCGGTGCGCTTGGCGGTGCTGAACGGCTGGTCGGCCGAGGAGGTCGACGCCTGGGCGGTCCATGCCGGCGGCCGCTCGATCCTCGATGCGGTAGAAAAGGGCCTGGAACTGCCGCAGGGCGCCCTGTTCGCCTCGCGCGACGTGCTCGCCCGCTACGGCAACATGTCGTCCTCGACCCTGATGTTCGTTCTCGCCGAGCTGATGGCGAAGCCGGGGGCCGACAGGGGCGTCGCGATCGCCTTCGGGCCGGGGCTGGCGGCCGAGGGCTTCCGGTTCGAGCGGGCGGCGTGATCCGCCTCGGCGAGCGCGTCCGCGCCGACGAGCAGATGGACGATCCGGCGCTCGCCCGCGACACCTATGAGGCCGTGCTGCGCGACCTTTCGCGGGTGAACTGGTGGACGCTGGCCGCCCGACCGACGCTGGCTTTTCTCCGCCGCGGCACGCTCGGCATGACGCGCTTTCGGCTGCTCGACGTCGGCTTCGGCCAAGGCGACATGCTCCGGCGGATCGCCGCTTGGGCGCGGCGGCGCGGACTCGAAGCCGAACTGATCGGGGTCGACCTCAATCCCGGCAGCGCCGTCTCGGCCCGAGCGGCGACGCCGGCTTCGCTGGCGATCGAATACCGAACGGGCGATTATCGCGACGTGGCGGAACCGCTCGACTTCGTCGTCAGCAGCCTCGTCGCCCACCATATGAGCGAGCGCGAGCTGGACGATTTCATCCGCTTCATGGAGGCGCGCGCCGGCCGGGGCTGGCTGATCAACGACCTCCACCGTCACGGCTTCGCCTATCACGGCTTTCCGCTGCTCGCCCGGCTGATCGGAGCGCACCGAATCGTTCGCGAGGATGGGCAGCTGTCGATCGCCCGCGCCTTTCGGCCCGGCGAGTGGCGCGTGATCCTCGCCGCCGCCGGGGTGCCCGAGGGCGCGGCGAAGGCGGTCCGCCGCTTCCCCTTCCGGCTGTGCGTCGAACGTCTGCGCTGATCGTCGGCGGCGGCCCGGCCGGGGCGGCGGCGGCGATCGCGCTGGCGCGATCGGGTACGATGCCGGTGGTGATCGAACGCAGCGAAAGTGAGCGCGACGTCGTGTGCGGCGGCTTCCTCGGGTGGGACGCGCTGGCGGCGCTGCGGAGGCTCGGGGTCGACCCCGCGGCGCTGGGGGCGCGGCCGATCCACCGCCTGCGCCTGATCGACGGCAAGCGGACGATCGAAACGGACCTGCCGCAGGCGGCCGCGGGGCTGTCGCGGCGGCGCCTCGATGGGACTTTGCTCCGCCGGGCCGAGGAAGCGGGGGCGTCGGTGCTGCGCGGCCGCGCCGCCCGCGCGCTGGACGAGGGCTGCGTCCGCCTCGACGACGGCGAGGCGCTGACGGGCGATGCGATCTTCCTCGCCACCGGCAAGCACGAGCTGCGCGGCGCGGCGCGGGAACTCGGCGGCAAGGACGGCGCGGTCGGGCTACGGACGGCGCTGGCGCCGAGTCCGGCGCTTGACGGCTGCCTCGCCGGCACGATCGAGCTTCATCTGTTCGACCGCGGCTATGCCGGCCTGCTGTTGCAGGAGGACGGCAGCGCCAATTTCTGCCTGAGCATCGCTCGCTCGCGCCTTGCCGAGGCCGGCGGCCCCCAGGCGCTGATTGCCGATCTGATCGCGGAGGCCCCGCGGCTCGCGGCGCGGCTCGACCGCGTGCCTTCGCAATGGGAGGCGGTCGCGGGCGTGCCTTATGGCTGGCGCGCGCGCGAGGGCGAAGCGGGCCTGTTCAGGCTCGGCGATCAGGCGGCGGTGATCGCAAGCCTGGTCGGCGACGGCATCGCCATCGCGCTGAACAGCGGCATGGCGGCCGCCTCCAGCTACATGGGCAGCGGGCCCGGGGCGGCCATCGCCTTCCAGCGCGACTTTTCGGCGCAGGCGGCGCGGCCGGTGCGGCTGGCGGAGGCGCTGCGGGCCCTGGCCGAGCATCGCGGCCGCCGGCGGCTGTTCATGGCGCTGGCGCGGGTGCCGGGGGTGACGCGAGCGGCGGCGCGACTTACTCGGATCGGCTAGCGGCCGGTGATCGCCGCCGGGGCGTCGTCGCGCCACTGGCCCGAATTGCGATATTCCTCGCGGATCGTCGATTCGGGAAGGTTCGCCGCTTCCCACCGCGGATCCTGCGGTATGTCGGACGGCAGCCGCACGGCGGATCTCAGCTCGGCCGGAGTCGCCGGCGCCGCCAGCAACGCCTGGATCGCTGCGGGCACGGCCGGCCGTCGCACCAGCGTCATCGACGGCCGTGGGAAGGGCTCGGTCCCCGCATAGACGTCGGTGAAAGCGCGCGATTCGCCCCATTCCCCGGGGAGGCGATAGAAGAGATGGGCGCCGATCACGGTCGTCGCCTGGAGCCGCGGCGCCCAGGCCGGCGAGACATAGTAAGTGTGGTAATGGGTCGACGTGCCGACCGGTTCATAGGCCCGGCCGGCCAGCGCCTCGGCGGCGAGCGTCCGCGCCCGCGCCCAGGCGCCGCCGCCGGGCCGGACCATCAGCGAGCCGTCGCAGGTGAAGGTGAACTGGCAGCCCCCGCCGGGACGCATCGGCCCCTGATAGACGACGCCGCATACGCTGTTCGGCCAGGCCGGGTGGCGGACCCGGTTGAGGACCACCTGCGCCACTGCGCGCTGCCCGTCCTCGCTCTCGGATGCCGCCTCGTAATAGATGGCCTGGGCGAGGCAATCGAGCGAGCGCAGCCGGTCGAGCGGCGTCCGGCCGGAAAAGACGAAACGGTCACCAGTGGGGACGATCGCGGGTGCCGCGGCCGGGGCGGGGACGGGCCCTGAAACCGGCTCGGGAAGCTGGATGCTGACGGCGGCGACGGCGAGCGGCGCCTCCCTGGCCGCGCTCGGGACGCACGAGGCGCTTCCCAGGGCAAGGCCCAGCAGCGCCAGCGGACGAGCGATGCCGATGCCGCCGCCGCGGGGTCTTTTGCCAGTGGATACGCGCAACGCCATGCCTGCTTCCGCCCGGAATGAGGCTTCCGGAAACGGCAGATAGCGTCAAACGCCCCGCCCCCGCGCCCCTCCATTTCGGCGCGTCCCAATAAGGAACAGAGGTGGAGAAGAGGTTATCCGTCCGCGGAACCGGCCCGGTCAGGACTTCTTCGCGGTCGACTTGCGTCCGGGCGTGCCGCCCTTGAGCTTCTCGCCACGGACGGCCTCGCCGCTCGTTCCCTTGGCGCGTTCGGAATCGCGCATCGCCGGATTGCGGTTGTTGTTCTTGCTTTCGGCGCCGCTGTGCTCGCGCATGATTCGCCTCCTCTTCGCTCGCTCGGCCTTAGGCTCTCAACGATGCGCCCGCCGCCGCGGTTGCCTCGTCGATGCGCGCCTGCATTTGGTCGAAGCCGGAACGACTTTGCCGAACGGCGGAGCGACATCGTCGAATGTCGAGCGCGCCGATGAGGGCCGTCGGTCAGGAAGGTTTCAGCGGGCTGGCGAACGGGACCTCGCCCCCAGGTCCAGCCGCCAGCCCGCAACGAACCGAAACGGCCGAGCCCGGCCAGGGAAACAGGAGTGAATGATGAGCCTTCGTACCACCATCCTCGCCGCGGCCGCCATCGTCGCCGGCTTCGTCAACATCAGCTGCGCTACCGCCCCGGCCTACGCGCAGGGCCAGGAGACGATCGCCGTCTCCTACGCCGACCTCAACCTCGCCAACCAGGCCGGCCGCGCCGTTCTTCACGAGCGGGTCGCCGACGCCGCCGCCGACCTGTGCGGCGCCTTCGACCGCCGCGACGTCGGCCGCGCCGAAGCGGGCCGCGCCTGCATCAGCGCGACGCTGGCAGCGGTCCAGCCGCAGCTCGACGCCGCCGTGGGCTATCGCGGCACGGTCCAGGTCGCCCAGAATGAACTGACAGTGCGCGTGGTCCGGGCCGCCAACTGAGCCCACCGAGCGGTTCGGTCCACAGCAGGAGGCGACGGCGGCAGCCGTCGCCTCCTTTCTTTGCGTGCGGCGGACGCCCTCTAATCGGGGTATATATTTTCAAAGGCGCCGCACGCAGCCCGTGTCGCAGCGGCCGGAAAATATATACTGTCCCCGTTTCGCGGCGCTGCGATCACCCCGATCAGCGGCCGGCGAGCTTCTTGACCTGGTCGATGTAGGAGCGGCCGATGCGCTGTTCGGCGCCGTCGGTGAGACGGGCGGTCCAGTGGCCGCCATCGTCGCGGTAGAGGCCCTTGATCGTGTCGCGGCGCAGGATCACCGAGCGGTGGACGCGGATGAACAGGGTCGGGTCGAGCTCCTCCTCGAGCTTGCCGATCGTGCGGTGGATCAGCCAGCCGCGGGTGCCCACGTGGAGGCGCATATAATCGCGCTCGGCGGTGATGCGGTGAATGTCAGAGGCGGCGATCCGAACCAGGCCGCTATGGTCCGGGACCCAGAATTCCTCGACATAGGCGGGAACCTGCCGGCTCCCCGGGCGACGGCCGCCGGCGAGATGGGCGCGAACGCGCTCCAGCGCCCGCTCCAGCCGGTCGAGCATGACCGGCTTCATCAGATAGTCGATGGCGGCGACGTCGAAGGCGGCGACGGCGAAATTGTCGAAGGCGGTGACGAACACGACCGCCGGGTCGACCTGCGAGGCGGAAAGGGCGCGGGCGACGTCGATGCCGTCCATGCCGGGCATGGCGATATCCAGGAGCACGAGGTCCGGCGCGACCGCCTCCGCGATGCGAAGCGCCGCCTCGCCGTCATTGGCGGTGCCGACTACCGACGCGCCCGCGCAGCGAGCGAGGAGCAGCTGGAGCCGCTCGACCGCCAGCGGCTCGTCGTCGACAACCAGGATGCGGAGGGGGGCCAGCTCAGCCATTCTTCACCACCGGCAGATAGAGGTGTACGGTGAAGCCGCCGTCGGGATCGGGGCCGTGAATGCAGCCGGCGCGCCCGCCGTAGCGCGCGTGGAGGCGCTCGCAGACGTTGCGAAGGCCGACGCCGGTGCCGCCCTCGCCTTCGCCTTGGGGCGGGGCCTCGCCGTCATCCTTGACCTTGATGTGGAGCCGCCCCGCTTCCTCATGCGCGCTGATGCGGATGGTGACCGGCTTCTTCGACTTTGCGACGCCATATTTGACGGCATTCTCAACGACCGGTTGGAGCAGCAGCGCCGGCACGGGCGCGTCCTTCACCGCGTCGGGTACGTCCACCTCGACGCTGAGTCGCTTGGGGAAGCGGATTTGCTCGATGTCGAGATAGAGGCGCTGGAGCTTGATCTCTTCCTCGAGCGGGAGATCGGCGGTCGGATCGGCCGACAAGGTCGTTCGGAAGAAGGTCGAAAGGTTCATCAACATCCG
Source organism: Allosphingosinicella sp. (assembly GCA_036386375.1). Classification (GTDB taxonomy): domain Bacteria; phylum Pseudomonadota; class Alphaproteobacteria; order Sphingomonadales; family Sphingomonadaceae; genus Allosphingosinicella. Next base: position 63,733 of record DASVVV010000096.1, read on the forward strand.
CTCGGCGACGTCGGTCTTCTGCGACAGGATCAAAGAGGAGAGCGAGTTGAGGGTGTTGAACAGAAAGTGCGGGTTGATCTGGTAGCGCAACGCTCGCAGCTGGGCTTCCTGCGCCTCGCGCGCCAGCGCGCTCGCGCGCCGGTCGGCGGCGTTGAGCTCGCGCTGGGTGCTGAGCGCGACGTAAAGCGCAGCCCAGGCGGCGAACAAAAAGTACCAGGTCAGCGCGCCCTCGGTGACCGACCGAACGGCCATTTCGATTTGTCCCATGCCGCGCCAGACCGGGTCCATCTCCTCGTCCGGCACCGGCTTCAGCAGGTAGAAGACGGTGTAGTTGGACGACGCGAAGGCGATCGAGGCCGGCAGGCAGAGCAAGCCGGCGACGACGCCTTTGCGGGCCAGCGTCGCTTTGGCGAACGGACGCAGCGCCAGATAGACCAGGAAAGTGATGGCGGCGCCGACCAGCGTGGCCACCGCCCGCCGCGCCATCAGGTCGAGCACGTCCGGATATTTGAGGGCGAACGAGCGCAACGTGATCAGCACCCAGTAAAGCAGCCACATGCCGCCGATCGACTTCAGCGCGAGGCCGAGGTCGGGCAGCCGCCGGGTCTCGCCTTCGGGGAGGGTCCTGTCCATGCCGCCTGTTAGCGCAGTCGGCTCGCTAATGCCCTTAGCGGCGGAGCGGTTGGCAGAAAGGCCGCGGTCGTTGGTCGAAAAAGCAGGCAGCGGGCGCCGGTAGCCGAGCGAGTCCGCGCCGCCCAGCAACGCCCCAGCCGCGGCCTCGCCGTCCGCCCCCGATGCCCGATTCCCGCCCACGGCACGGCTATAGCATGGCGCCATCCTTCGCGTCAGCCGCGCGGAGGCGCCGCGCGCCGAAGGTTTTCCACATGAATTTTCGACGGTCCCTGTTCGTTTCGTGCCCGCAAATAGGCTGAGTTTTCGGACGCTCGGCATGTCGCAGCTGTTGCGCCCGGGCGACAGTGAGCCGCAGCTGCGACGAATTGTCCTACATTAAGCATTGCTCGTTGAATCGAACCGTGATTCAATTCTGAACGGGGAGCGGGATTTTGGTTAACGGCTTCGTAAGTCGTTCCGGTGCATGATCCTGCTGGGTAGAAGGAGAGTGGGATCATGAGTACGAGGACTCGGCCCGCCAGCGGAGCGGTGGCACTGGCCGAAATGAAGGAATTCGGTTCCTTCCCGAAAGGCACCCAGCGCTACATTCGCCGTTCGCTCGACGTCGGCCTCGACCGCCGCGACGCCGTCAAGCGCTGGTCGCGCGACCCCGCCGAAGCCGCCGGCATCCGCGCGCAGCAGCGCGTCTATCGCCGGCTCGACCATATCCGCGCTTACGTCCCCGACGACAGCGGGCTCGAGGCGATGGAGCCGCTGATGGCGCCGCTGATCACGATGACCGCGTTCGACCTCGGCCAGGACAGGCTGCCCTGCTTCGCTTCCTACCGTTTCCTTTACGAGCGGCTGATCGGCGCCAGCGTGCGGCCGTGGCTCCCCGCAGCCTTCTGCGCCGCCGCCGCGCTCCCGCATCTTCACCCCGATCGCCGCCGCACCCTGCTCCAGTCGATCAGCGAGGCGGCCGCAACCGCGCCGGGCTGGTCGAACCGCGAGCCGGTCTTCTTCCCCGAATGGGTCGAGAAGGTCGACATGACCGTCGCCGGCTGAAGCCGCTTCCCTCATTGTTGTCGCGTACCGGCGGCGGGTCCCCCAAGGATCCGCCGCCTTTCCGTTCAGCCTCACCGGACTGAATCCGCCGGATCGGCCGGCAATCTGCCGCGTTCTCCCCGCTCCCATGGCAAAGAGCGGCCGTTGACCACCCAGCAGATCCTGACCTTCGTCATCCTGGCGGGGACGATGGCCCTCTTCATCTGGGGGCGGATGCGCTACGACATGGTGGCGGTCCTGTCGCTGCTCGTTTCGCTCGCCACCGGCATCGTCGCGCCGGATGATGCGTTTTCTGGCTTCTCCGACGATATCGTCATTATTGTCGCCAGCGCGCTGGTCATCTCGGCCGCGATCGCCCGTACCGGGGTGGTCGAAACGCTGTTGCTCCGTCTCACGCGAAGAATGACGCGGGTGGGATCGCAGCTCATCGTGCTGGTCGGCTCGGTCGCCCTCCTCTCGGCGATCGTCAAGAATATCGGGGCGCTCGCGATGCTCATGCCGGCGGCGATCCGGATGACCAAGCGCTCCGGCAGCTCCCCGTCCTGCTTCCTGATGCCGATGGCGTTCGGATCTTTGCTGGGCGGGCTCATCACCCTCGTCGGCACCTCGCCCAACGTCATCGTCAGCCGCGTGCGCGAGCAGATGACGGGCGAGCCGTTCCAGATGTTCGATTATGCCCCTGTCGGCCTGGGCATCGCCGCCGCCGGGCTTGTCTTCCTTCGCTTCGGTTATCGCTTGTTGCCGGCGGGACGGGAAGCCGTGCCGACCATGGGCGAAGCGCTCGACATCACCGATTATGCGACCGAAGCCAGCGTTGTGCCCGGGTCGAACGCGGAAGGGAAGACGGTCGCCCGATTCAAGGCGCTTACCGGACAGGAAGTCGAGGTCACCGGCCTGGTGCGCGGCGAGGAACGTCAGGCGATCCCGCTCCCCGACGCGGTCATCGACGCCGGCGACGTGCTGATGCTCGAAGGCGAACCGGAAGCGCTGGAGCGGGCGATTGCCGCCTCCGGCCTCAAGCTCGAGGGCCAGCACCGCGCCGCCGCCAGCCCCACGTCGGACTCCGACGTCGGAGTCATCGAGGCCGTCGTCGAACGCGGGTCGATACTGGCGGGTCAGGCGGCAGGCAGGCTCGCATTGCACGACCGCCATGGGGTCAATCTGGTGGCCGTGTCGCGCCGCGGCGAGCGGGTGGCGGCGCGGCTGCGCGACCTCGTCCTCGCGCCGGGGGACATCATCGTCCTTCAAGGTCCGCTTCGCAGCCTTCCGGACCGGCTGCGCGAGCTCGGCTGCCTGCCGCTGGCGGAGCGGACGCTTCGGCTCGGCGATTACCGCCGCGGCTTCATCCCGATCGCGATTCTCGGCGGTGCGATGGCGCTGACGGCGGTCGGCTGGCTGCCGGTGGCGGTCGCCTTCTTCGGCGCGGCGGCGCTGATCATGCTGTTCAACGCGCTCCCGGCGCGCGAGGCCTACAGCCATATCGACTGGTCGATCCTGGTGATGATCGCCTGCCTGATCCCGGTCTCGGACGCGCTTCGGACGACCGGCGCCACCGACCTGATCGCGGCGTGGCTGTCGTCGGTGGCGGGCAGCCTGCCGCCGTGGGGCGCGGTGGCGCTGATCATGGCGGCGGCCATGTCGGTGACGCCCTTTCTCAACAACGCCGCGACGGTGCTGGTGATGGCGCCGATCGCCGCCACCTTCGCCGGCGATCTCGGCTACCGGCCCGAGGCGTTCCTGATGGCGACCGCGGTCGGCGCCGGCTGCGACTTCCTCACGCCGATCGGCCACCAGTGCAACACCCTGGTCATGGGCCCCGGCGGCTATCGCTTCGCCGATTATCCGCGGCTCGGCGCGCCCTTGTCGCTGCTGGTGATCCTGGTCGGCGTGCCGCTCATCCTCGCCGTGTGGCCGCTTCGCTGAGCCGTCCCAGCAGGCCTTCGGCGAACAGGGTCAAGGTATCGTCGCGAGCGCCCATGACGACGATCCGGTCGCCGGGGCGGGCGAGCTCGAGCAGCCGCTCGCCGCAGCCCTCGCGGGTCGGGATGTGCTCGGCGCTGCGGCCCTGTCTACGCACGCCCTCGACGATGTCGCCGCTGCCGACGTCGCGGCTGGTCGTGCCGCCATAATAAACCGGATCGGGCATCAGGAGTATATCCTCGCCGCCCATGTGACGGGCGAAGGTCCCGACGAGTTCGTGCCGCATCGTGCGAAGCGGCCCATAGCCGTGCGGCTGGAAGAAGATCAGCAGCCGGCCTGGAAAGGCGTGGAGCGTGCGCAAGGTGGCGGCGATCTTGTCGGGATTGTGGGCGAAATCGTCGATCACGGCGACGCCGCCGGCCGTGCCGACCAGCTCCATCCTGCGCCTCAGCCCCTTGAAGCCCTCGAGCGCGCGCGCCGCCTCGGCCAGCGACACGCCGGTCTCCATCGTCGCTGCGATCGCCACCAGCGCGTTCTGGGCGTTGTGGAGCCCCGGCACCTGCAGCGCGACCGGGACAGCGGCGCCGCTGCGCCGGTCGCTGACCTGGAAGGTGACGGCGAAGGGCGCCTCGACCAGACCCGAGCCGAACAGATCGGCGTTGTCGGAGTCGAAGCCGCAGGTCACCACCTGCTCGGCCGGAAGCGCGGCCGCGAGCATGCGCGTTTCGTCGTCGTCGACATTGGCTACGACCGCTTCGGCCTTGGACGCGAAGCCGCCGAACAGGTTGCGCAGCTCGTCGAGTGACTTGTGGTCGAGGCTGATGTTGGTGAGTACCGCCACGCTCGGGCGATAGAGGGCGATCGAGCCGTCGCTTTCGTCCACTTCGCTGATGAAGGCGTCGCCATTGCCGACCAGAGCGGTGGCGAAGGGCAGATCGGGCGTGACGAAATTCTTCATGACGGCGCCGTTCATGACGGTGGGATCGCGTCCGAGCGCATGCAGGATCCATCCGATCATGCCGGTGACGGTCGACTTGCCGCTGGTGCCGCCGACAGCGATTCCGGTGGCTGCGGCATTGAACAGTTCGGCGAGCAGCTCGGGGCGGTTGACTCGCTCGATCCCGAGCGCCGTGGCGCGCACGATGTCGGGCACCCTCTCCTCGACCGCGGCCGAGGCGACGAGGATCTGATCGGGCCCGGCGAGGCCGCTTCCGTCCTGCGGAAAGAGGTCGACCCCGCGTGACCTCAGGAATTCGAACTTCGGTGTGAGGCGCCCCTGGTCGAGGGTCCGGTCGGAGCCCGCCACGCGGTGGCCGCGGCCCTGGACGATCAGCGCCAGCGGGAGCATGCCGCTGCCGCCGATGCCGCAGAAGAAATAGGATTTGGCCTCGCCCATCGCGCCGCCCTATTGGCAACAGCCGGCCAATTCAAACAGGTCGAAGGAGGAAGATGCGCATCGCCGTCGTCGCCCCGAGCTCGCGCTTCGCCAGGGAGGCCGCCGAGCGCGCGCAAGCCGTCGCCGAGCGCGCCTCTCCCTCGGTCGAATTGGTCTTCCACCCGCAATGCTTCCTCACCCACAACCATTTCGCCGGGACCGACCGGGCGCGGCTGGAGGCGCTGGTCGAGGTGGCCAACGACCCCGCTTACGATGCGGTGTGGTTCGCGCGCGGCGGCTATGGCGCCTGCCGCATCGCCGCGGAGGCGATCGCCGCGATGGGGCCGCGGGCGCGGGACAAGGCCTATCTCGGCTATAGCGACGCCGGCTATCTGCTCGCCGGGCTGTACCGGTGCGGTTTCCCGCGCCTCGCGCACGGGCCGATGCCCCAGGATGCGATGCGCGAAGGCGGCGAAGCGGCGGTCGAGCGCGCGCTCGACTGGCTCGCCGACGGGTCGCCGGAGGCGCTCGAACCCGGCCTGGAGGCCGGGCATCGACACGCCGCCTTCAACATCACGGTGTTCAGCCTGCTGCTCGGGACGCCGCTGGAACCGGACCTGGCCGGCCACGACCTTCTGCTCGAGGACGTGGCGGAGCACATGTACCGGACCGACCGGGCGATGTTCCACATCACGTCCAATGCCGCGGTCCGGCGGATCGCGGGAATCCGCCTCGGCCGCTGCAGCGACGTTCCGGACAACGATCCCGACTTCGGCGAGACGGAGGAAGAGGTCGTCCGCTTCTGGTGCGCCCGCTCGGGAATCGCCTGGCTCGGCCGCGCCGAAATCGGCCACGATTCGTGCAATCGCGTGGTTCCGTTCGGGATGCTTTGAAACGGCTCGTCCAAGAATCGCCGTCACTTACGCGAATCACGGTCAACAGAGCGTCATGGCGGTTGCAAAGGCGCGGGATTTGCGCCTATCCCAGGTCAACTTTCACAGGGAGGAACGCATGGCACAAGGTAGGCAGAGTGGCTTGCAGAGGCCGGTGACGCCGTCGAAAGAGCTCGCCGCGATCACCGGTTCGGACCCGCTGCCCCGGAGCCAGATCGTCAGCAAGATCTGGGATCACATCAGGAAGAACAACCTTCAGGACCCCAACAACAAGCGCAACATCAAGGCCGACGACAAGCTTCGCGCCATTTTCGGCGGCAAGAGCGAAGCTTCGATGTTCGAGCTGAACAAGCATATCTCGAACCACGTCAGCTGAACGGATCCCGCGGAGCTGCGCGCCGCGGTAACGAAAGAGAGCCTGAGCGAGGATCTGAGGCAGCTCGGCGTCAGGCCGGGCGACCTCCTGATGGTCCACGGCTCGCTCCGCAAGCTCGGCCTCGCCCGCACCGATTTCGGTGAAGGCGGGGCCGAACTGCTTCTTGACGTGCTCGATGAAGCGGTCGCGCCCGGCGGGACCTTGCTGATGGTCCTCGGCAGCAATTATGCCCGGGACTGGGTCAATCTGAAGCCGGTCGCCGAGCGGGCCCGGCTGCTGGTGGGGACGGAGCCGCTTGACCCGCGCGCCGCGCCGGCCATGGCCGAGGCCGGGTGGCTCGCCGAAGCCTTCCGGCGGCGGCCCGGCACGTTCATCAGCGACAATCCGAGCGGGCGCTTCGGGGCCCGCGGCGCGCGCGCCGAGGCGCTGCTCCGAGGCCAGCCGTGGAACGACTATTACGGTCCCGGCTCGCCGCTCCAGAAACTGTGCGAATGGGGCGGGCGGATCCTCCGTCTCGGCGCCGATCCCGATACGGTGACGGCGCTTCATTATGCCGAATATCTAGCGCGCCTGCCCGACAAGCGCCGAACCCGCTGGGATTACCTGATCGCCGGCGAGGCGGGACCGAAGCAAGTCTCGATCGAATGCCTCGACGATTCCCGCGGCATCGCCGAATGGTCGGGCGAGGATTATTTCGCGTTGATCCTGAAGGCGTTTCTAAGCACCGGCGCGGCGAGCCAGGGCTTGGTCGGCCGCGCCTGGGGCGAGCTTGTCCAGGCCCAGGCTATCGTCGAATTCGGCGCCCGCTGGATGGAGCGGAACCTGGCCTAGCCGCGCCAGCGCAGGCCGATCCACAAGGTACGCGGCGTCGCCCGCTCGACGATGCCTGCGCCGGAAATGCCCGCGACCACGCGCGCGCCGGAGAGGTTCTCGGCCCGCGCCTCGAGCGCGAGCCGGTCGGTGACGGGAAGGACGGCCACGGCGGCGAAGGTGAGGGCATCGGGGAGCCGCTGCCGATTGAGGTCGTCCTCATATTGAGCCCCGGCATAATGGGCCGAGAGGGCGGCATAAGCGTCGTCCGGGCCGTGCCAGGAGAGGGTGGCGGAACCGCTGTGGCGCTGCGCCTGGGCTGGGCTTAGGCCGTCGAGCGCGGCGGCGGGGCCGCTCGCTTGCACTTCGGCCCAGGCGTAGCTGTAGCCGCCGGTCAGCCGCCAGCGGCGCCAGGCGAGGCTCATGTCGAGCTCGAAGCCGCGGCTGAGGATGGCGTCGACATTCTGCCGCTGGCGAAACTGCCCGCCGGCCGGGACGAAGCCGACGCCGGGGAACAGGCCGGGGCCTTCGCCCAGCGTCACGTTGGAGATCGCGTCGTCCAGCCGATTGGCGAAGAAGGTGAGGCCGATGCGGGCGTTGCCCGCGGGACGAATGTCGAGCCCGGCTTCGGCGCCGTCGAGCCGCTCCGGCCCGAGCGCGGCATTGGCGGCCGTCGCGTCGGCGCCGACGCGGAACGGACGGTACAGCTCATTGAGGGTCGGCAGTCGCCAGCCGCGATAGGCGGCGGCCCGCAGCGTCAGCCCGTCCGCGGCCCGGCGGGCGATGCCTGCGCGGCCGGTCGCTTCCCAGCCGCTGCGGTCGCGGAAACGCAGGTCCGTTAGGGGCAGGCGGGTGGCGAGCAGGGTTTCGCGAAGGGCCCCTCCCGTGACGCCCCAGTGGTCGAGCCGGGCCCCGGCGCTGTAGGTCCAGGGGCCGCGGCGGCCGCCGAGCTCGGCATAGGCGCCGAGCGTGTCTGACCGTCCTCCGGCGACCCGGCCGCGCGTGGGCTGCCCGCCGGAGAAGCTGAACAGCTCTTTCGTCCGGCCCTCGACGCCGCGCCAGTCGGCACCGAGGCGAAGCTCGGTCGCGCCGGTCAGCGGGCGCAGCTCGAAGCGCGCACCGAGGCCGGTGGAAGGGACCGAATATTGGTCGAGCGTCGGATTGGCGTCCGAGCGGTCGGCGTTCGCGGCGGCGAACTGGTTCGAGAAGTCGCGCAGCTGGATGTAGACCAAAGCGGAGAAAGGGAGGGCGCCGCGGCGGACCAGCCGGAGCGATGCGTCCCCGCCGCGCGTGGCGATGTCGCTAAAGACGGTGCCCCGCTCGCGACGGTCGGTGAAAGCGGCGACGTTCGCCTGGAGCTCCGTCGCCTGCGCCACCGGCACTATTCCCCGCAAGCTGAGGCTGCCCTGACGGTAGGGCGAGGGGCGGTCGGCCGGGCCGCGCTGCTCGGCTACCACCGGGATGAAGCCAGCGCCGCTCATCCAGGCGCCGGAGACGGTGACAAAGCCCTCGCCGGTGCGAAGGCCGAATGAAGCATCGGTATCGACGCCGTCGCGTCTGCCATAAGCAAAGCCGGCGGCGATGCCGGCAATCTCCTCCGGCGCGGCGCTGGTCAGCTCGATCGTGCCGGCGAGCGCGCCGGGGCCGTTGG
>DASVVV010000097.1:0-3121 GCA_036386375.1 Allosphingosinicella sp.
GAGCTGGGTGACGGCGAATTCGAGCGCCGCCGAGACGCCGTGATAAGCGGAGTCGGGCTCGAACGGCGGGACCAGGTTGGCGACGTTGCGCACCACGAACATCTCGCCGGGCCGGGCATCGAAGATCATCGAAGGATCGACACGGCTGTCGGAGCAGGCGATCACCATCACCTTGGGCCGCTGCGCCTCGGCAAGCTCGGCCCAGCGTTCGCGCTGCGCCTTCCAGCCGTGCCGGCGGAAACGGCGATAGCCTTCGATCAGGTCGTTGAAGCTGGCCATGGCGGCGCGTTACGAAGCACAGGCGGGGGTGGCAAGAGCGGCGCGGCATCGCTATTTGGGCCGCGATGAACGAAGCCGCCGCCCCGATTGCGCGCCCGAGAGAGCGCAAGCCCGACTGGATCCGCGTCAAGGCGCCGACCAGCACCGGCTTCATGGAGACGAAGAAGCTGATGCGGCGGCTGAACCTCGCCACCGTCTGCGAGGAAGCCGCCTGCCCCAATATCGGCGAATGCTGGACCAAGAAGCATGCGACGGTGATGATCCTGGGCGACACCTGCACCCGGGCCTGCGCCTTCTGCAACGTCAAGACCGGCATGCCGCGCGCCGTCGACCCGCTCGAGCCGGAGCATGTCGCGGTCGCTGCGGGCGAACTCGGTCTCACTCACATCGTCGTCACCTCGGTCGATCGCGACGACCTGCCGGACGGCGGAGCGGGTCAGTTCGTCAAGGTGATCGAGGCGCTGCGGCGCAATGCCCCCTCCACGACGATCGAGATCCTGACGCCCGATTTCCGTAACAAGTCGGAGGCCGCGGTCGAGAAAATCATCGCCGCGCGCCCGGATGTTTACAATCACAATCTCGAGACCGTGCCGCGGCTTTATCCGACGATCCGGCCCGGCGCTCGCTATTACGCCTCGCTGCGGCTGCTCGAAAGCGTCAAGCGGCACGACCCCTCGATCTTCACCAAGTCGGGCGTGATGGTTGGCCTGGGCGAGGAGCGGCTCGAGGTCCACCAGGTGATGGACGACATGCGATCCGCCGACGTCGATTTCCTGACCATGGGCCAGTATCTCCAGCCGACGCCGCGTCACGCCAAGGTGCAGGAATTCGTCACGCCCCAGGCTTTCGCCGCTTATACGGCGATTGCGCGCGCCAAAGGCTTTCTGCTCGTCGCCGCCAGTCCGCTAACCCGATCGAGCTATCATGCCGGCGACGATTTCGAGAAGATGCGCGCGGCCCGGGAGGCGAAGCTGGCGGCAGGGCGGAGCGCCTGATGCCGCGCCACAGCGAGCAGCGGAACCTCCCTTACATGCCCGAGCAGCTGTTCGACCTGGTCGCCGACGTGAAGAGCTATCACGAGTTTCTGCCCTGGGTGGCGGCGGTGCGGGTGCGCTCGAACAGCGAGACCGACATGGTCGCCGACCTCGTCGTCGGCTTTCGCGCGATCAAGGAGACCTTCACCTCGCGCGTCAGGAAGCGCCGGCCGAGCGAGATCGTCATCGATTATATCGAAGGACCGCTCAAATATCTCCACAACAGCTGGAAGTTCGAGCCCGACGGAAGGGGCGGGACGAACATCGCCTTTTGCGTCGACTTCGCCTTCAAGAGCCGGATTTTCGAGACCCTTGCGGGGCAGATGTTCGACCGGGCGCTTCGGCGAATGATCGGCGCGTTCGAGGAGCGCGCCCACGCGCTTTACGGCGCCGGCGCCTCGGGCAGCAGCAGTTCGAGCGCGCAGAGCGCCGCCTGAAGGCGGACGCCGGCGCGGCCCAGGTCTCCGAATTCCTTGCGGTCGGCGATGATCTTCTTGGGGTCGGCCTGGCGCTCGGCGCGCGCGAAGACGACGGTTCCGACCGGCTTCCTGTCCGATCCGCCGGCCGGCCCCGCAATGCCGGTGATCGCGACCGCGACGTCGGCGCGGCTGCGCTTGATCGCGCCTTGGGCCATCGCCCAGGCGGCGGCGATCGAGACGCTGCCGAACGTCTCGATAACCTCCGCGCTGACGCCGAGCAGGTCCATCTTCGCTTCGTTCGAATAAGTGACGAAGCCGGCGTCGAACACGTCCGAGCTGCCGGCAATCTCGGTCAGGGCAGAAGAGACCAGACCGCCGGTGCAGCTCTCGGCGACGGCGAGGCGGCGGCCGGCGGTGCGATTCTCCTCGATGACGCGGTTGGCAAGGTCGATCAGCTCGCCCGGGAGGACGAACGGTCCGTCAAAGCTCATGACGGGCAAACCATCGGGCCGGAGCGGCGGGGCGGGGCCGGCGGCCTCGCCGCGGCCGGCGGCTCGGCGCCGCGATCCTCGCCGGAGCCGGCAAGGCTGAGTGTGGAGGCGACGATCCGCGCGACATTCTCGGACGGGAGCGGCGACACCGCTTCGGCGAGCGTGTCGATGTCGGCGCAGGACGCAGGAGTGACGTCGCTGATGAAGCCGGCCGTCACCAGGCCGGCGAGGAAGTCGAAGGCGACGGCGCCGCCCACGCCCGGCGGTGCGGGCATCGCTGTGACTTTAGAAAGGCCCCGAAGCGCCGATTCGCGCCGCGGCTCGGCATCGCGGCGGAGCCGTTCCACCCATTGGGCCGACCGGTCAGCGAGGAAGGCGGTGGCGGGCAGATACGGACGGCAGCGCTGCGCGACCGCTCCCACCAGCACCGGCATGAAGGCGATCGCCATGTCGCCCGCTTCCTGGCGGGTGACGCAGGGCCGCGGCGCCTGCGCCGCCTGCGCGCCCTGTGCGGCCACCAGGGCGGCGGCGAGCAACGGCTGAATCATCATTCCCCCTTGGTCAGAACGGTGGCGGTCGCCTCGGCGGCGATGCCCTCGCCGCGCCCGAGGAAGCCGAGCCGCTCCGTGGTGGTCGCCTTGATGCTAACCGAGCCGAGGGGCACCCGCAACAGAGCGGCGATTCGCTCCCGCATCGCCCGCCGATGCGGCGCGACCTTCGGCGCCTCGCACAGGATCGTCAGGTCGACATGGGCGATGCGCCCGCCGGCGCGCTCGACCAGCTCGCGGACATGCTCGATGAAGAGCGAAGAGGCGGCGCCGCGCCATCGCGGATCGCTGGGCGGAAAATGGTCGCCTATGTCGCCGGCGGCGATCGCGCCCAGCAAGGCGTCGGCCAG